>JAFGBV010000181.1 GCA_016932955.1 Anaerolineales bacterium
GCGGGAAGCTGGCTGGGCCAATCAAAGCCGGCGACGCCCAGGCCTGCGCCGCTGATCTGCTCAATACGGATGCCAGCCAGGCTGAGTGCCTGGCTGGTGATGGATTGTAGTACCTGGGTCAAAACCGGATAGCCGACTGCTTCCCAACTACCTGCGCCTGCTTTGCCAAAGCCGATCGCTCGTCCTGTTTCGTCAGCGATCAGCGCATGGCTCTTGCTGCCGCCGATGTCAATGCCCAAGAAGTAGGCTGACATTTGAACAGCTACTTAATCCCTAATATCTCGTAGAGCTGCTGGTAATCGCAGTGATGGTCGAGCAGGTTTTGGAATTGTTTGAGCTTATTAGTCTGTCCCAGGCGCGTCTTGCCAAAGACTTGCTCGATCTTGTTGATGGTTTCCATCGTGTTCAGGCGCACCAGTAGGACGGCAACGCCAAACTCCTCAGCTTGTTTAATGACCAATGGGCTGGGTCGCAGGTTACCGGTCAGGATCAGGCAGGTGGTGGATGTTTCAAGAGCAGCCAGCTGGATATCGGTACGGTCGCCGCCGGTGATGACGGCTTTGTTCGAATAGCGGCGGAAGCGGCTGAGGGCGGCATCGGCGGTCATGGCGCCAACGGTCATGTTTTCGACCAGGGCGCTGGGACGCAGGTAGCGAGTGAGCACCTCTGCTTCGACAAGCGGGATCAACTCGCCAACGGTCAGCGCGGAAAGCGAGCGATCATCAGGCAGGATGCCGATCACGGGGATACCTTTACGCTTCAAATATGGCACGGCGAAATCTTGCAAGAAGGCTTGTGCCTCTACCGGTACACGGTTGATCAGCACCCCGCTCATGGCATCTCCGAGACGGGATTTCGAGGCGAGAACATCATCCATCAGGCGGATCTCCTCTCGATACTTGGCGACAACCAGAACAGGGCTGCCCAACTCGTGGGCGACCTTGACGGTGGGCAGGTCAACGATATATCCTTCGCGCAGGGAAGCGCCGCCTTCCAGTAGCAGGATATCTTTTTTGGCACCAGCATTTTCGAATGCAGCCTTTACGCGCTGCATATTGTCTTCTGTTGCTGGTTTGGAGAGATTCTCGCGCAGGTATTCAGGGCTGAGCACGATTGGAGAGAGATCAGCCGGGTCGGTGTCTAATTCCAGGATATCCCGGATAAAAGCGGCGTCTTCGTCGACCACCTTGCCCTCTACACGGAATGGCTGCAGGCTTAGCGGCTTGAGATAACCCACCCGGTAGCCATCGCCCTTGAAGCGCAGTCCTAACGCCAGGCAGGCAGCGGTTTTCCCAGAATACCGTTCCAACGAAGTGATATAAAGTGATTTCATGCAATTTCTCCTTTGAGTTCCTTGAGCACCAGTCTCATGTCAATAGCCAGGGCACCCTCTCCCGAGGAATAGACCATCAAGGGGTTGATGTCAAGCTCGGCGATCTCAGGGAAATCCTGAACCAGTTGTCCGACGCGTAGCAGGCAATCTATGATCGCGGTCTTATCGGCTGGCGGTTGTCCGCGCACGCCGTCCAGCAGGGCATGGGCGCGGATCTCTCCAAGCATATCTTCAGCTTCCTGTATGGAGAAGGGTGCCACGCGGAAGGTTACATCCTTGAGCGTTTCCACATAAATGCCGCCCAGACCAAAAGTCACCAGCGGGCCAAACTGTGGATCGCGGTTCATGCCTACAAGCACTTCCAGGCCAGGCGGAGCCATCTCTTGAACCAGACAGCCCCAGATGCGCGCCTCGGGTAGATAGCGCTGGGCACGGTAGACCATCAATTCAAAAGCATCCCGGACATCGCCAGCGCTGCGCAAATTGACCTTGACACCACCGACATCGGTTTTGTGAAGGATATCGGGAGAGGCGATCTTCAACACCACTGGGTAACCAAACCCAGAGGCGATGGTCACGGCTTCGTCGGGAGTTTTGGCGATCTCTGAGCGGGGGATACGCAGCCCATAAGCTTGCATGATCGAGCGGGCTTCGAAATCGCCGATGCTGAGGCGGCCTTCGGCGCGGATTGTATCGAGGGTCTGCTGCACTGATTGGCGATCAACCTCGAAGCGGGCATATTCGGGCTCGGGGCGGGCCTGGATGGAGCGATAGTCGGACATGGCGCGGAAGGCAAGGGCGGCGCGCTCGGGAAATGGGAAATTGGGGACGCCGTTGTGGACGAGGATATCGATACCTGCTTTCACGCGCGCCTCCCCCATGAAGCAGCCTAACAGCGGTTTGGTAAGCTGTTTTGCCAGCGCACCGACCGCCTCGGCGGTGGCCTCAATCTCGGTCATGGCTTGGGGAGTGAGCAGGACCATCAATCCATCCACGTTCGGGTCAGCGGAGACTTTCTCCAGCGCAAAGCGGTAACGGTCGGCGCGGGCATCGCCAAGCAAGTCGACCGGGTTGGCGGCGCTGGCAGCATCGGGCAGGTACTCTTCTAAAGCATAGATGGTTTCCAGCTCGAAGCGCGCCAGGCTGAGCCCTGAGCGTTCCAGGGCGTCGGTTGCCAGGATGCCCGGCCCGCCTGCGTTGGTGATGATGGCAATGCGGTCGCCGGACAGAGGTGGCTGGTAGCCCAGTCCAAGGGACATGTCGAAGAGGGCTTCCATCGACTCGGCGCGCAAGATGCCTGTCTGGCGAAAAGCAGCCTGGTAAGCCTGTTCGGAACCAGCTAGAGAACCGGTGTGGGACGATACGGCACGGGAGCCTGACTGGGTGACGCCGGATTTGATGGCAACAACGGGTTTGTGACGGGTGACCTGGCGAGCCACCTGCAGGAACTCCTGTCCTTTGGGCATGCCCTCGGAATACATCATAATGACCCGGCTGTGGGGGTCATGCTCCCAGGCGCGCAGCAGATCTATCTCGCTGACATCTGCCTTGTTGCCCAGGCTGAC
>JAFGBV010000182.1 GCA_016932955.1 Anaerolineales bacterium
AAGGCCACGCACTGCACAAAGCCATAGCCATCGCGCACCAGCAGGAAAACCAGCTTGCCCTTATCGGTGCGGTTGTAGACCCAGCCGCGCACGGTCACTTCTTGATCCACATATTGGGCGATATCTTCAACACGAATGATGGTAGCCATTTTCAACTCCTTTGCTTCTTTCACAGGTCCAATTTCAGGTGCAGGTCTTTCAACTGCTGCGGTTCTGCCGGGGAGGGCGCGCCGCCCATCACGTCGCGGGCGGCCTGGTTCTTGGGGAAGGCAATCACCTCGCGGATATTGGGCTCGTCCGCCAGCAGCATGCACAGGCGGTCCACGCCGGGGGCGATGCCGCCGTGCGGGGGCGTGCCATACTCAAAGGCCTCCAGCATATGGCCAAAGCGCTCGCGCGCCACATCCGGGTTCAGGCCGATGAGCTTAAAGATCTTCTCTTGCAAGGCGCGGTCGTGAATACGGATCGAGCCGCCGCCCACCTCGTAGTTATTGATCACCATATCGTACTGCTGACCGCGCGCCTTACCGGGTTCGGCATCCAGCAAGGGAATATCCTCCAGCATGGGCGAGGTGAAGAGGTGATGGCTGGGGTCCCAGCGCTGCTCTTCCTCGTTCCAGTTCACCAGCGGGAAATCGATCACCCAGCAGAAGGCCAGCACGTCCGGGTCTGCCAGACCCAGGCGCTCTGCCAGCAGCACGCGCAGGCGGCCCAGCACCTCGAACACAACGGTAGACTGATCCGCCACGAAGAGCAGCAGATCGCCGGGCTTGGCGCTCATGCGCTCCATCAGCGCCTGCAAACGCTCGGCGGAGAGGAACTTGGCAAACGAGGAGCGCATCTCGCCCTGAGCGGGCAGGGCAATGTAAGCCAGGCCCTTGGCGCCGTGCTTCTTAGCGATCTCGCCCAGTTCGTCCAGCTGCTTGCGGGTATAGTCGCCCAGGCCCGCAGCGTTGATGCCGCGCACGTGCCCACCCTCAGCGACCACGCCTTCGAAGACGCCGAAGCCGCTGCCCGGCGCCAGGTCGGTGAGGTCTTGCAGCTCCATGCCGTAGCGCAGGTCGGGATTGTCCTTACCAAAGCGGCGCATGGCTTCGGCGTAGGTCAGGCGCGGCCAGGGGCTGGACAGCAGGCGCTTGTGCGGCGTGACCTCGGCCACCAGGCGGGTGAACATATCCTCCGCCAGAGCCATGATGTCTTCGCGTTCCACGAAGGAGCATTCGATATCCAGTTGCGTGAACTCCGGCTGGCGGTCGCCGCGCTGATCCTCGTCACGGAAGCAGCGCGCCACCTGGAAGTAACGCTCCACACCCGCCACCATCAGCATCTGCTTGAGCTGCTGCGGCGACTGCGGCAACGCGTAGAACTCGCCCGGATGCACGCGCGAGGGCACCAGGTAGTCGCGCGCCCCTTCGGGCGTGGTCTTGAAGAGGATGGGCGTCTCCACCTCCAAAAAGCCACGCTCATCCAGGTAATCGCGGATGAACTTGACTGCCTTATGCCGCAGGGCCAGGTTCTTGCGCATACGCTCGCGGCGCAGGTCCAGGTAGCGGTAGCGCAGGCGGGTATGCTCGTCCACTTCCTCGTCCTTGTTGATATAGAACGGAGGCGTCTTGGCCGGGTTGAGCACGCGCACACTCGTGGCAATCACCTCGATCTCGCCAGTGGGCATATTGGGATTAAGCATGCCCTCCGGGCGAGGCTGCACCGTGCCCTGCACCTGCAAAACCCACTCGGCGCGCGCCTCGGTGGCCGCAGCCAGCGAATCGGCGTCGATATCCGGGTTTGCCACCACCTGCACAATGCCAAAGCGGTCACGCAGATTGATGAAGATCACCCCGCCGTGATTGCGCTGGGTGTGCACCCACCCCGCCAGGGTGACGGCCTGACCGGCATGGGTTGCGCGTAGTTCGCCGCAAGTGTGTGTTTTATACATGGTAAGCCTCCGTTACAGATAGGTTAGGGACAAATGTCCCATAGAAAAAGAAAAACGCCCTACGCAGGGTGCGCCGGGCGATGGTGGTTCAGGTTTTGGTTTTACGAAATGGCAGCCTGAATCCTCTCACCCGACGCGAGCACAATCATTATCGTTATTGGAATTCGCCAGGTAGAGGTCAAAGGTGGTCATCGTAGATCGCTTTCTGTTTCGATGGGCTGCATTATACACGAGAAAATGCCAGTGGGGAAGAGCAAAATGCAGTTACACTGGCGTCGCCTGCTCATGCAGAATATGCGCCCAAAATGGGAGTAGTTTCTGCGAGGCAATTTCCTGCGGCGTGAAGCCATTGGCCTGCACCGGCTCCAGGATACGAGCTGCCGCCACACCCAGGATCTCCAACCGCTCACGCTGGTTGTAGGCTTCCCAATCGGGCGAGACGACGATCAGATCAATATCACTATCGGGAAGCGCAGTTCCTCGAGCTTGCGAGCCATAGAGCATCACTTCATCCACGTGGATGCCCATTCGAGATAGCTCACTGCAGAAACGGGTTATGATACTTCGAAGCGTTCTTTCAGCCATTTCATCACCTTGCGCGTCTGCTTCAGGTATTCTTTCGCCACCGGTTTGGGGTACTCTTGGATAGCCCGCTGCAAATCTTCAGGGTAACGGGTCGGAATACTGGCAGTATTGATCTTGCCAATGAACTCTAGCAAATCCTGCGGCAATTCCAACCCACACTTCTTGACCAGGGATATCAGATCATGTGTCTTGGCTGGAAACTCTTGCGTTACCTCAGTAACATGCGCCTTTAGCATCTTCTCCAATGCCAGGTGGCACAGAAAAACAACATAAAGATACCGCCCAGTCTTCAGCATGTGGCTGGCGGTCTCAATATCATAGTCGGCCAGGGCAACCCAATTCCGAGCATCGTCTCTCATATAAAAGAATTATACAATGGAATTGCAGCCAAAACGCATGGAATCGCCATGATTGGCACAGCAGAGCAGTTGACTTATGCTTCTATGTTTAGGATTTTGTCAAGGGCAGGTCAATAGGTACACCCTGAGGATAGCCCACTGAGGATCGTTCCTGTGAGGTCAGCAAATCACTGATAAATAGCCAACGGACGGAGAGCAAGAAAATCACTCACCGCTAAGGCATGGTTTTCTGACAACTACCTGTCTCAACCGTCACACACACTGCGTACACTTCTTGGTTCAAACTTCTGGCAGCTTCATGAAGCGTCGAGGTGTTGCTCGAACAAGCTTCTATCCGTGCTGGCCGGAAACCAGACACCCAATAATGTTTTCGCTCGTAGCGAGAGAAGCTATTGTGGAGCGGCCCCATCTATACTTCGGTCCCCGTCAGGGAAACCCGCATAACTGGCGGGCTGCTCATACCAGACAGAAGCGCATCACAGCATCTACAGACGGAAGAAAGTCAATCCGTTTTCAAAAGAGCACCCTGAGGCACCTCCTCATATTCCAGATACCGCCAGAGAGCAACCAATAACTTGCGCGCCAGGGCCACAATCCCAATCCGCCGTACGCGGCTGCTGCCGCTGGCAAACCGTTCGCTGTACCACTGACTCAAAGCACTCTGTGGTTGGTTTCGCAGCCAAGCCCAGGCAATCTCGATCGCCATCACTCGGATCGGGCGGTTACCAGCTTTGCTGATGCCCTGCTCGCGGGCGCTGTCGCCACTCTGATAGGGGGTGGGTGTCAGGCCCGAGAGTGACCCCAGTTCGCGCCGGTTGCGAAAATTGCGCCAACTGAAGAACTCCATCACATACAGCCAAGCTGAATTCACTCCGATCCCTCTCAATTGCAGCAACCGCCGCACTTGCTCCACCGCCGCCGTACTCGAAGTCCGCAGGATTTGGTAATGTCAAGGATTTTGTGTAAACGGCACCTTGGTATCTGAAGAAGCCGCCGTAGAGGCTGTGGGGCTTGTGGGCAAATCGGAG
>JAFGBV010000183.1 GCA_016932955.1 Anaerolineales bacterium
ATATAGGCTCTCAACATCAAATACATTTCCTGCTTGTGTGTTAGACTCCATGTCGACCTTCCTCGGTTTTCTTTTTTGTTTGGCAACGAAAAGCATAACCGATGAAGGTCTTTTCTTACAACTCTCTATTCGACTTTAAGAACGCCCTAGGTGATTCTAAAGATGCATGTGGACAGGCAGGTGTATACTTACGAGGTAGTTGCAAATCTGCTCTCAGATGGTGTTGCATGACGGCATAGAGATTGGGAGTTTAAGCATATGAGAGTTTGTTACAGAGCCTGTTTTCTGCTCCTGATCGCGATGGCATTTTTGGGTGGGTGCTCATCCGCTAGAAATACTCCTTCAACGCCAACCCGGAGCGTTGCAACTTCAACACAGATGGCCACCTTAACCCCCTCGCCTCAAAAACCACAAGCTACATCTACACCTGGTAAGCCAACTCCAACGCTTACCCCGTCTCTCGTAAGCCCCTCGCCTACCAGCACATATGCTTTGCCTTCTGAGAATATTCTGGTTTACCGACCTCTTGAAATTGCTTCTACCTTAGCGCCGGATGTAAAGCCAGCGGGGGCATTGCTGGTGGAAACTGATACGCTTAATCTACTCCATTTCGATCCACAAGTGACTGTGGAACCCTTCGAACTAGGCAGTGGCAGTGACCTTTCAGCCTCACCAGATGGGAAGTGGCTGGCCTATGTTCAGCTGTCGGATTCTTCCCCTACGGGGCAATGGTTAATTGTCGAGTCGGCTGACCGGCAGCAACAATACAGAATTCCAATACAGATGAACCTGCTATACTCTGGCAGCTATCAATGGCTGGACAACCAGCGCTTAATCTTCACCTTGTTCGAGGTGGACGGGCCTTGTCCAATGGTTGTCATCAACCCGTTTACCGGGGAGCAAATCGAACTGGCTTCTGATTATCCTGATCTGAAACGCTCACCAGCAGGCTCGCAAGGATCAATGGCTTTCAATATCAGCGATGTGGTCTATGACCCATCGCTCAACCTGGCAGTTTATCCCCAATATGGTTATGGTCAACCAAGTTACATCGTGATACGAGATCGCCAGTCCAATTCGGTCCTGGCGAAGATTGAAGATAAGTCGATATTTGAACACTACCCCCTGTGGTCCCCCAATGGAACCCGACTCGCGGTGGCAGTAAAGGATCAGCAAGAGGGTGAGAAGTCGATTGACGAATGGTTCCTGGTGAGCCGGGAGGGAGAGGTTGAGCAGGCGACTCACTTTGGAGATTATTTTACGAAAGCCACGATTGGCCCTTTTAATAAGTGGTCGCCGGATAATCAAAAACTGGCCTTCTGGCTGGAAACCAACACCGGCCCATGCGAAGGCGCGAACCTGGCCATACTGGATATAGCAACCCGTCAGGTGACGAACACTTGTGTTCCGTCAGAATTAAACACGTACATTCCAATTTGGTCGCTGGACAGCCGCTATATCGTGGTTATTAATGAAAATGAAGATCCCGGTCAATCGATCCTCATAGATTATGAACAGAGTCGGGCCTTTGATATAACCGCATATGGTTATCCGGTTGGATGGTTGGGGTTGCCTTGAGGTTGGCGTCTGGGCAAGCTCACCGGGATAGTATGTGCCGATAAGAAAAGAAGGCATCGGAGACGCCTGCGCCATAGATTTTTGCTCGCAGATAGGGCCATGCGGAAATCTACTACCATCTTCCCCAAGAACAATAGGTAACTCTATTTAAGGAGCAGCCTCCTTCACCGCTTGCGATTAAACCGTCCCAATTCCACATCCCCTGCCTTATACACCTGCCTGAACATCACGTTCCCGGCCTTCATCTCTGGCGCGGTTTCCCATACGCCGAGAATCTTCCGTTTCCCTTCCAGCCAACCGACCTGCACCACCAGGTCAACCGCCTGGGCGAAGATTTCTTTAGCCGCTTCCATGCGCACCTGGGCATCGGCGAACATGATCACCGACATGCGGTGAACGGTGGCCTCCGCTCCTTCTGCGTGGAAGGTACACAGCCCTGGGTGATCGGACATCTGGGCGACCTGCGGCCAATCGTCGGATAGAACGGCTTGCTGCATCTTTTTACCGATGGTTTCAGTCCAGGTCCAGTCCATGCGGAAGCGGTCGGCTTTCAGCCAGTAGCCGCGCTTTTCCCAGGGCGCGACGGTGGCTTCCAACATAGACAATCTGTTTGCCAGACACAGCGAGTGCCTCTGCGCGCGGCTGATCTGGGTTGGCGGTAATCATCCGGGCATTCGTGAATAGAAGGCTAGCGTGGGCAGGCATGGATTGATCCATTAGCGGTTCAAGAAAGTTTGAATCTTATCGGTGTGGAGTGTGCTCAAGTCTGCAGAAGGCTGCTTGAGACGCGGATAGGTGAACCAACTGAGCAGGCCTTTTTCTGTGTGCAGGCGGTTCTCAGATTGGTCATAGATGATCGAGCGCGGGCAATCCATTACCTCATCGGTGACTTCCACACCGCGCGAAGCCGGCAGGCAGTGCATGAACTGGCAGTGGGAGGGTGCTTTCTTGAACAAGTCCATGCTAACCTGGTAATCTGGCATGAAGGCTGCCCGCCGTTCAGGGATCTGGTCTTCTTGCCCCACCCACCACCACAGGTCCGTGTAGATAAAATCAGCCTCCCGCACAGCAGCTTTGACATCTTCGGTGATGGTGAGCTGGCCGCCTGACTCCTGGCAGTTCTTACGGGCAATCGCCAGCCAGTCCGCAGGAGCCTGGTATTTCTTGGGGGCGGCATGGGTGAAGTGCATGCCCATCTGGGTGCAGATGTACATCAGTGAGCTGAGCACGTTGGTGGCATCGCCGATGAAAGTAACATTTAGATCTTCGAGCTGTTTTCCCGCCGGCAGGTGTTCCATCATGGTGAACAC
>JAFGBV010000184.1 GCA_016932955.1 Anaerolineales bacterium
CAGAGGGCAGGTATGGGGGTGTTTTGCGGGCTCCGCCCGCAAAACACCCCCATATATCGGCCCCACCACGGTCAATCCCAGAGAGCCAAATAAATCTTCATGGACCACTGCGCATCACCGTTACAGGTTACATTTATACCAATGTAATAAGACACTATATATTATTTGACACCTTGGATGATCATCCTATCATATACTATAATATTAGTTGGCCATACCGGCGAACAACAAGAAAAAAAAACCATGCAAAAAACCGCACTATCCAGGCGAAAGTCTGCTCATCGAAGCCCACCTGCCTCACTGCTGGTAAAATACCGGCCATGCAGCTTCGCGGTCGCTGCTGATCATGTGCACGGCAGATGAAAGCGACCACCCTACTGCACGCCATTTCAGATTAGATCATCTATCTTAAAGGAGACCATATGACAACTGTTTCAAATCTCAAAGTTGCTGCCATCACAGATGATGGAAAAACCATCAGCCAACATTTCGGTCGCGCCCAATATTATCTGGTCGCCACGATTGAGAACGGACAAATCGTCCACCGGGAGCTGCGCAACAAGCTGGGGCATTATCACTTTGCAGACCAACCCCACACCGAAGAACAGCCCGGACAACTGCACGGCATGGATTCCGCCTCGCATAACAAACACCTGCAAATGGCCGAAGCCATTGCCGATTGTGAGGCTCTGCTGTGCCGCGGCATGGGCATGGGCGCCTACGAGAGCATGAAGGTAAGCGGCATCCGACCAGTGGTGACGGATATTGCCACCATTGACGATGCAATCAAAGCCTATGTAGATGGTACTATCGTTGACCAGACAGAACGGCTGCACTAAGAACCAATCCAAATCTAGATTTGTGGTGCACTAACCCAACTGGCTAACCTACTCGCCGTCTGTCGAAATGGATGACTGGCGGCGAGTAGGCATTAACTGCTCAATTCACGCAAAGCAATCTTGATCCCGCACTGTAATTTAGGTTGGATCACACATTGTAATAGAGACAAATACCGCCCGAAACAACCATAGTTATAGTTGCCTATATTGTAATATATGCCCTTGTACACTATAATACTGGTTGTCTTATTGGCCTTACAGGGTTTGCGATTAGAAGGACTCATAAAATGCGTAAGCTCAACCTACAGGATGAACCAGGCAATCATGTTCATCAACGTCGCCGCCGCCGGGGTGACTTTCTCGAGGCGTTGCGACAAAGCCAGGCAGCCGGGCATGTTCCAATCGTAGATGTTGGGCAAAGACTGCGCGAGACACGGACCCAGTGCGGTCTCACCATTCGCGACCTGGCAAAGAAAAGCGGCCTGAATGTCAATACACTCAGCATGATCGAGAATGGCAAAGCATCTCCAAGCGTAGAGACTCTGCAGCAGCTTTCCTATACCCTGGAGATACCCATTGCCGCCTTCTTTGAGGAAAACAAGCCAACGAATAAGATCGTGCACTACAAAGCAAGCCAACGCCCAAGTATCACCTTCGCCCACGGATTGTTAGAAGATCTGGGCACTGGAATGCCCCGGCGTGGCGCTGAAACATTCCTGGTAACACTCAACCCTGTTTCGAACAGCGGCGATGACTTCATTGTTCATACAGGGCGTGAGACCGTTTTCTGCCTCGAAGGGGAATTAACCTACACCATTGAAGATCAAACGTTTGTCTTAGAGCCAGGCGATAGCCTTTCCTTTGAGGCCCATCTACCACACCGTTGGCAGAATACAGGCACCACACCAGGTCGTTCTTTGTTGGTGCTCTGCCCCTCCGACGAACAGGATCGCCCAACCGAACGACACTTTATGCCAGAGACCACTCGTTCCGATATCTAATCAATCACGGGGGCACGTGGAAAAGGCGTAGGCAAGGGCTGCGTGCCCCCAGAACAGAAAAAGGAGAAAAACAATGTCAAACCCAGATTTTCGCGGTAGAGGCGGCCAGGGTGGCCGCGGCCAGGGTGGCCGCGGGCAAGGTGGAGGCGGGCGTGGCCAGGGCGGCGGCAACAGACCCGGCGCCGGCCCCAGTGGCAACTGTGTTTGCCCAAGCTGCGGGCACAAAGAACCACACATGGCTGGGCAACGCTGCATTGACCGCACCTGCCCCAAATGCGGAACAAGGATGATTCGCGAGTGAGCATATGATTATCACGATTGCAAGCGGCAAGGGCGGCACCGGTAAAACCCTGGTGGCCACCAGCTTGGCGTTGAGCCTGGCGATGGCGCACCCCGAAAAGCCACCCTTGATCCTCGACTGCGACGTAGAAGCGCCCAATGCCCATCTCTTCCTGAATCCAAAGCTGGATGAACAACAGGAAGTCGCACTGCTCATTCCAGAAGTGGATGAGGCAAAATGCACCCACTGTGGAAGGTGCGCCGAGGTTTGCCAATACCATGCCATTGCTGTGCTGGGTCAGAAAACACTGGTCTTTCCGCAGCTCTGCCATGGCTGCGGGAGCTGCACAGCGCAATGCCCAGAGGGAGCGATCACCGAAATCCCCGATCGGATGGGGGTCATCGAGCGCAGCCTGGCTGCCAGGGGCATATCTTTCGCTCGCGGCGTGCTGGATGTGGGTGAGCCAATGGCGGTGCCGATCATTCGCCAGCTCAAAAAATGGGCCATTCCCCTGCCCGGGCAGGTGACCATCCGTGACGCGCCGCCGGGAACCTCTTGCCCGGTGGTCGAAACTGTGCGCGGCAGCGATTACCTGCTGTTGGTCACCGAGCCGACGCCCTTCGGTCTGCACGATCTCCGCCTGGCAACCCAGGTCGCCGCTGAGCTGGGCATCCCGGCAGGCGTGGTGATCAACCGCGAGAACGGTTCTTACCCGCCCCTGGATGAATTCTGCACCAACCACAACCTGCCTGTGCTGCTGCGCATTCCCTTCGAGCGTGCCATCGCCGAGGGTGTTGCCCAGGGGAAAACGCTGCTGGATATCCACCCCCAATACGAAAACGCCTTTCAGAAAATGTTCCAACAGATCACAGATAGCCAAAAGCATCAGACCACCTGAGTACAGGATAAGGGTTTTTGGGATTGTACGCTTTTCCAGCTAACCCAAACTCGCACTAATATCGATCCGTTATCGGAGTATCCTGATGAAAAATGCAAAAATGATCCTTACCACAACCATATTGACTCTGGTCGCCGTGGGGCAGATCATCCTGGCAATCCTGTTGTATGACCCAGACGCAAACACCACCGTCATCAACCTTGGCTGGGTTATCTTGTGGCTCTCGGCCATTTTTGGCTGGCTGCCCATCCTGACATTCAGGAAATGGGGCAGTGTACCCAAAGGCAAGAGCTATATGCAAACTACCCTGCTGGTTGATCGGGGGGTGTATGCCATTGTCCGGCATCCCCAGTATCTGGCCGGGATTCTGATAGGATTGGCTCTACCGTTGATTACTCAGCACTGGTCTGTTGCCGTCTTGGGAATTGTGGCAATAGCCATTTACTACATCAATACATTTGAAGAAGAGACCTCATGCATTGAGAAATTTGGCGAACAATATCGGGAATATATGCAACGCGTCCCGCGCATCAACTTCTTGCTTGGGATTTATCGTCATTTTATAAATAGAAAGGACCACAGATCTCAATAAACAATGCCTCAACTAATCAAAGGCGGCAAGTGGGTATTTGGCTGGTGTATTGTTGGGCCAGGTGGCGCGATACATATTCCGCCGCAAGCCTACAACGAATACGGTTTTCAAACAGGAGAGACCCTGCTCATCACCCGCGGCAGCAAGCGCTCAGGCGGAATAGGCATCGGGCGGTCAGAAAAACTGGGAGCATCGATCTTGCAATCACGCTGCATTGGGCGAACTACGATGCAAGCCGGCGGCTGCGTGATTCTGCCGCTAGAAGCAGGCATACAGCCTGGTGAGCGCCTGCTGGCAGTGCGCGGCAGTGGATTGGCCCTTGGATTTGTCCAGCGCGGGCCAATCCTTGAAGAGGCTCTCAAACATCCCGAGATCGATACATTTTTATCGTGATGCTAAAATGGAAACATCCAACGGCAGCCTAACTGGCAACTTCTTGTGGACAAATAGCAACTTTTGCGAAGCGCTATGTGATGTGCTAACGCCAGCTACCCGATCGATGTGGGACATCTACCTGGATGCGGTTTCTGTCCAGCTACCCGGATACTCGTTTGTGGATGTCATCGGCGGCCGGCCCTACATCAACCTAAGCGTGCTTGCATCTGTGGGACGCGTATTTGGTATGAATGCCAGAAAGATGCTCCAGCGATCAGAAGACCTTTGGGGGCGCGTTCCTGAAGGCATAGATATCCCCTTGCTCCCGCTGACAAATTGGCAAACGCTTCGTGCGATCTTACCTCTTCTTCTCCGGGTACACCGGAGGCTGCGGATTAGCAAGACGGATATCCATGCATTCCTATCCAATTGTCGCACCAGGTGCCTTGAGATGAGCAGCCGAATCCGGTTAGCAAGCACACCAGCCGAATTGATCAATCTGTGGAGGAATGAGTTACGCTCATATTTCGGAAATGCCTGGCGTATCGTACGCGCTTTAGTGGACTCGGGTCATATCGGCCAACTGCGG
Source organism: Anaerolineales bacterium (assembly GCA_016932955.1). Next base: position 4,575 of record JAFGBV010000184.1, read on the forward strand.
CGTGATCTGGTTGACCTGGTAGGCATCGCCGATGCCAACGCACTGCTTTCGAACCTGAGCGGTTCAGAGCAGCTTGCCAGCCTGGGACCACTCATAGGACTCTCCAAGGTGGCGCGCAGCGAAATGACCCGCGAAGAATATCTGCAGCGCTATGGCCACCGCGGGCCTCATGAGCTGGAGCTCTCTGTTCCCAGGCCCGCGGAGTCTCCGCAGTGGCTCGACCAGCAGTTAGCAATATTGGCAAAATCGCCTGTTGATGTAACAAAACTCCTGGAAAACCAGCAGGCAGAATTCGATGCAACCTGGAAGCGCTTTATCCAGCGCTATCCACGCAAAGCAAAATCGATCCAAATCCGGATCGAGCGCGCCGGGGCAAGTGCTCGTTTGCGCGAAGAGGCCCGCTCAGAGGCAACACGTGTCGTATGGGTAGTGCGTGAATTTGCGCTGCGCGCCGGCGAGCTGGCTGGCTTTGAAGACAAGCAAGACGTGTTCTTTTTATCGCTCGATGAAATGATTGCAGTTCTATCCAGCGACATGTCGCCGGTAGCGCTTATTCCGGCCCGCAAGGAGCTTCATGCTCGCTACAATGCTCTGCCGCCTTATCCCGCAATCATCATTGGACCTTTTGACCCATTTGAGTGGGCTGCTGACCCTAATCGGCGCAGCGATGTTTTTGACGCGCGCACCCCAGTCGTTCCTGCAGCCAGTAAGATCACCGGTTTTGCTGGCGCATCCGGGACCGTTGAAGGGCTCGTGCGCCGCCTGGATAGCCCAGAGGAAGGCGAACAACTCCAACCGGGCGAAATCCTGGTCACCGCTACGACCAACATCGGTTGGACGCCACTGTTCCCGCGCGCCTCAGCAGTCGTGACCGATGTCGGCGCACCGCTGTCGCATGCCGCCATCGTCGCCCGCGAGCTGGGCATCCCGGCCGTCGTCGGCTGCGGCAACGCAACGATGCATTTACACACTGGCGACCGGGTGCGCGTCGATGGCGGGCTGGGGATTGTGGAGATCATCGAAAAAACAAAATAAGGAACCTCACCGATGAACCTGATTATTCACCTGCTGATTTACTACCTCCTGCTATCCATCTTGCTGTATGGCTCATTGGCCTATAACCCGCGGATGTGGTTACACCGCATGCCGCCCGCAGTCATCGCAAAAGTGCCGCCCAAAACTCCTCGCGAAAGACAACTCCTTCTGATGACCGTTGCTGCTCCATTCTTCCTCCTATTGATAGGCTATCCAGTCATCTATATTCTTCAACAACAAGAAGCCAACTGGCTGAGTTATTTCCTGATCCTCTGCGCCTTTTGGGCGGGATTTGATTTGTGGGATACGCTGATCCTCGACTTGCTGATTTTCTGCAAGCTCACCCCGCGCTTTATCATCATTGCAGGGACAGAGCGTGAAGATTATGCGACCATGAAATACCACCTGGTTAGCGGTGCAAAAGGACTGATCATATCTGTCATTGCTTCAGCAATTCTGGCAACGATCCTGTTTTTCATCAAGCTCGCCTGACACAAATCGCTAATCTGTGCCAGCAGGAGGTATCCCTTGGAACTGTTCCCGAACCTGAAAATTGGCTGGCTGAATGGCTGGCTGGCAATCGTTCTGCTCGGATTGACAGATGGCGTCCTGTTCCTGTCCTTTCCCAAAAAAGTGGTCACGCGGCTCTTCGACCGGTCAGGCTGGAGCTCACAGCAGAGAGCGTTCACCATCGCCGGTAAGCTTTGCGCGTTTGCATGCCTGGCATTGATCACATTCACACCGTTGAAAATTGGTCAGCCTGTCTTTGTGATTGGAGCACTCGTGATCGCACTTGGGCTCATCGGCCTGGTGAAGGCGCTATTTGATTTCAAGAACACGCCGCTGGACGAACCGGTGACGCGCGGCCTATATCGCCTATCCCGCCACCCCCAAATTGTCATGGCCTCACTGGTGATTCTGGGTGCCTGCATTGCGATTGGTTCGTGGTTAGCGCTGGCCTTTTGGGCAGCCGCCAGGGTGCTGGAGCATTATGGAATCATCGCCGAGGAAGAAATTTGCCTGAAGCAATATGGAGAGCCTTACCGCGACTATTTGAAACGCATACCACGGTATTTTTTATTCTTCTAATCTGAAACGCCTGGGAGGTAGAATTCTTAATGAAACAACTTGTAATCCTCAGTGGCAAGGGCGGCACCGGCAAAACCAGCCTGGCAGCAGCCTTTGCTCACCTGGCACATGATGGGTACCCGACCATCCAGGCCATACTGGCTGACGCAGACGTGGATGCAGCCAACCTGGAACTGGTGTTGAAACCCGAACGCCTCGAGACGCATGATTTCACCGGCGGGTCGGTGGCTATCATTGACCTGGCGCTCTGCCAGGGCTGCGGTACATGCGAACAGGTCTGCCGCTTCGATGCTGTCTTTTCCACGCCAGACGGCTACCAGGTGGACCCCATCGCTTGCGATGGCTGCGCCGCCTGTGTCTATCAGTGCCCCGAGCAAGCCATCCATATGGTGCTGCAAAACGCCGGGCAGTGGCATCGCTCCATGAGCCGCTATGGGCCGCTTTTCCATGCCGACCTTTTCCCCGCACAAGAGAACTCCGGCAAGCTGGTGACCCTCGTCAAGCAAAATGCCCGCCTGCTGGCGCTGGACACCAACAGCCAGGCGTTGATCGTGGATGGCCCGCCTGGCATCGGCTGCCCGGTGATCGCCGCAGCAGCCGGCGCCGACCTGGCCATCATCGTCACCGAGCCCACCCTGGCTGGCGTTCACGATCTCAAGCGCATTTTGCAGACCACTACACACTTCCGCATTCCCTCACTGGTAGTGATTAACAAAGCCGATATTTATCCGCAAGGAGCGGCTCAAATTGAAGCGCTCTGCGCTGAATTGGGGATCGATTTGATCGGGCAGATCCCCTTTGACCCCACCGTCACCGAGGCAATGTTGAATGGTGAGCCGGTCACTGCCTACCGGGCTGAGGCGCCTTCTAGCCTGGCATTGGCAGCCATCTGGAAGATTGTTGCCGAGCGATTGGTATCAACAGGAGGCTCTCATGGCTGATCCAGAAGCTTTGCGCCAGGCGATTATGGAGCGATTATCTAAAGTGATCGACCCAGAAACCGGTGTGGATGTGGTGCGGATGCGTTTAATTGAAGACTTAACCGTAGACCAAAACGGGCGCGTGAGCTACAAATTCCGCCCCTCGTCGCCTTTTTGCCCCATTGCCATCCCGCTATCGAATGAGATCCAGCAAGCCGTGGCGGAGGTCGAAGGCATCACCGAGCAGAACCTGGAAATTGTCGGCTTCGCGCTCGGAGATGAGCTGATGAATATGCTGAAACAGGCCATGAAAGAAACAAACCCCGGCAAGGACGAGGCGTGAGAAAATAATACCACCCCCTGCTTACTTTCTAAAAGGAAATCCAACCTCACCAGCTTCACCACACGCTGCCAGTGCAGACGCCTGCAGCAAGCCCTGCACAGCCTGCGGATAAAACAGGCTTGCAGAAGCCACTGATCCGTCCCGCTACGGCGATTTCCAGAGAACCCCAATACTTTCCTAATATTCTAGTGAGAGTGGTAGAATCATGAGAATTTTGGATGATTTGATTAACAATATAAGCATAGACGCCCCCGTGCGCTCCATCCTGGTCGGCGTCCACTGGACCGTCGTTTGCAGCCACCGCTGCGGAATGGCCTGCACCTTGCCAGATAACCACGCCCACAGCCATTCTCAGGTGAGAGACGTGGGCTGTCTGCATCATAAAAGCGCCCGCGAATTGGCAGAATATGCTCGCTCTGACAACCCGCTGGAAGCCAGCATTGGCGTAGCCGCCATCAACTCGCTGCTAGACATGGACCAAAGCCGCGCAGTTGAAATCAATGCTGGCGAGGTGCTGATCGAGCATGGCCGAGAAAAGAACGTTGCCCTCATCGGGCATTTCCCGTTCATCCCCAAGCTGCGTAACGCAGTCGGGCAATTGTGGGTCATCGAGCAGCGCCCGTTGCAAGACGATTATTCCGCCGAGGACGCTGCAGAGTTGATCCCCCAGGCAGATGTGGTCGCCATCACCAGCAGCGCTCTGATCAACCACACGGTAGATGGCTTGCTAGAGCTTTGCCGCCCCCAGGCGCTGGTGATGATGCTGGGACCCAGCACACCTCTCTCGCCACTGCTGTTCAATCACGGAGTGAATATTCTCTCCGGGTCCTCTATTGTGGATGAAGCCGCAGTGCTCCGTACCGTTGGACAGGGAGCAATCTTCCAGCAAGTAGAAGGGGTGCGCTTATTAACCTTCAGGAGAGAATCATGGAATTCACCATGAAGCCCATCGGCATCATTTACTCGCCGTTTAAGGATAAAGCCCAAACCCCCATCCAGCCCAACCGCTCGCAGGCAGTAGGGCAAGTGGAGGTGTATTCCAAATTTGCCGGTGGCTTAGAAGGCCTGGAGGGGTTCTCATACATCTTTTTGCTGTACGCCTTCCACCAGTCAAGTGGCTATACCCTGCAGGTGCAGCCATTTCTTGATCATGAATTGCACGGCCTGTTTGCCACGCGCCACCCCTGTCGCCCGAACCCGATTGGGTTGTCGATCGTCCGCCTGCTGGCTTGCCACGATAATATCCTCGAGATCGAAGGGGTCGATGTGCTGGACGGCACACCCCTGTTGGATATCAAGCCCTATGTGCCGGATTTTGATGTCAGAACCGACGTCCAAACAGGCTGGTATGCGCAACGGAGTAAACGATAATATGCTAAATAGATTGATTACTTGTATTCTATTGTTGCCTGTTTGGTTATCATCTGGTTGGTCATCTTCCTCGGCTTCAGATCAAGCAGTGGTCTATGCAGTGTTGTTTTACTCACCCAACTGCGGTCACTGCCACCTTGTGATTACCGAAGCGTTACCCCCCCTGTTCGAGAAGTACAGTGAGCAGTTGTACATCGTAGGCGTGGATATTTCCCAGGCCGGAGGCCAGGCTTTATTTATGGCTGCATTGGACCATTTTGGCCTGGAGAGCGGCGGCGTGCCATTTTTAGTGGTCGGAGATACCTACCTGGTCGGCTCACGAGATATCCCAGAGCAATTCCCTGGCTTGATCGATCAATACCTGGCTCAGGGCGGCGTGGATTGGCCAGCCATCCCCGGCCTGGCTGAAGCGTTGCAGGCCCCGCAGCCGACCGAGGCATCTACAACACCCACCTCCCCGCCCGAGCCCACCCAAACCGCCCCTCCTCCCGCCATCCCAGATACACCCATACCTGCTATCATCGCCTCACCACCACCGACATCTCCTGTGCTGACACCCACAGCAGGGCTGATCATCACAGGCGAGTCAACCAGCAGCCCAGGGACCAATTTCGCCCGCGACCCAGGCGGAAATACAATCTCCGTTATCGTCCTGTTAGCCATGCTCCTTACGCTTGGCAGGGCAGTCGTCGTTTTTCTACGATCAACCGCTGCCAACCCGATTGGATCATTGGATTGGCTGGTGCCTGTGCTGTGCGTGGTGGGCATAGGTGTAGCTGGCTACCTGGCATATGTTGAGACCGCCCATGTAGAGGCTGTCTGCGGTCCGGTGGGCGATTGTAACACCGTCCAGCAGAGCGAATACGCCCAGCTGTTCGGAATTTTACCCATTGGCACCTTAGGCGTGGTCGGTTATGTTTTGATTATCCTCTCCTGGCTGGCGAAACGGTTGGCCAACCGGCGACTGGCAGCTTATGGCGCCTTCGCAATGTTCGGCATGACAACCTTTGGCCTGCTGTTCTCAATCTACCTGACCTTCCTTGAGCCGTTTGTCATCGGCGCCACCTGCGCCTGGTGCCTGACCTCGGCTGTTATCATGACTGCCTTGTTCTGGCTCAGCCTGTTGCCCGGCAAAGCAGCTTTATCTTATATTCTGAATGGAGAAAATTATGCCTACAATCGATCAAGTTCTCAACGCGCTCTCTAAAGTCAACGATCCCGAGCTGCACCGCAGCCTGACGGATCTGAAAATGGTGCGCAATGTGCAGGTGAGTGAGCACACCGTGGAGGTAACCATCGCACTCACCATTCCCAACTGCCCACTCAAAGCACAGATCGAATCCGATGTGCGTGCTGCCATCACCGCTCTGCCAGAAGTGGAAGAGGTGGTGGTTCACATGACTTCCATGACCGATGAAGAGCGCAAAGCGATCCTAGGCGAGCCGCAAGCAGGCAGTGCCGAGGCCTACAATCGTATTCAACGCGTGGTGGCAGTGATGAGCGGCAAGGGCGGCGTGGGCAAATCGCTCGTCACCAGCCTGCTGGCTGTTGCCCTGGCCCAATCCGGCTACCGCGTGGGAGTGCTAGATGCGGATATCACCGGCCCCAGCATTCCCAAATTATTTGGACTGCGCGGCCCTTTGGAGGGCGGCCCGGTGGGGATATATCCGCTCACCAGCGCCGCGGGGATCAAGGTGATGTCGATCAACCTGGTGCTTAATGACGAAGCCCAGCCTGTAGTGTGGCGCGGCCCCTTGATTGGCAAAGCCATCACCCAGCTATGGGGCGATGTGATGTGGGGCGATCTGGATTACCTGCTGGTAGACCTGCCCCCTGGCACCTCCGACGCCTCACTCACCACAATGCAATCCCTGCCCCTGAATGGGATCATCATCGTCACCACGCCACAAAGCCTGGCTTCATTAATAGTGCGCAAATCAGTGCACATGGCGCAGCTTGTGGGTGTGCCGGTGGTGGGCATCGTAGAGAACATGGCATTTTTCAAATGCCCGGATACCGGCAAGCAGCACCAGATCTTTGGCCCCAGCCACACTTATGAAGTAGCCCAAGCCGCAGGCGCGCCGGTGTTGGCGCAGTTGCCGATCAATCCGCTGGTGACCAGCCTGTGCGATGCCGGCAAGGTGGAGGCCGTGACGTTAGCAGAGACCCCAGCGCTACTGGAGGCTTTCCTACAGGTGATTCCGGCGAAAGCCACGCCTCCTGGTTGATAGAGAAATAGGTGATCTCTTTTGATCATGCTTACCAGCTAACGCTGGAACACATTCACCCCCTCCCGCCAGAAACTGTGGGGTTGCTGGCCGCGGCTGGGCGCATCGCCGCCCAAGATTTCCTGGCAAAGGTAGATGTTCCCTCCCTGGATGTTTCCTTGAAGGATGGATATGCTATCCTGTCAACGGATATTTGCAATGCCAGCCCCACATCGCCAGTGAACTTAACCCTGGCTGGAAACCTCGCTGCCGGTGACGCATGGGAAGGCCTTGTACACCCAAGCCAGGCAGTACGCATCTTAAGCGGAGCGCCGCTTCCGCAAGGTGCAGATGCCGTTGTGGCAGAGGAATTCACCCAGCTGCTGCCAGATGGTCTGCGCGTCTTAAACCACGCCGAACCTGGGCGCAATGTTCTGCGCCGGGGTGCAGATATCCAGGCCGGTCAACGGGTCGTTTCAGCCAGGCAAAAGTTTCATCCAACAGTCATTGGCCTCCTGGCTGCTGCGGGATACCAGGAGGTGCAGGTTATCAGACGCCCCCGCGTGGCAATTATCGCCACAGGGGATGAGGTGCTGGCGCCTGGCCAACCCATCATCCCAGGCAAACTATACGCCAGCAACTTGTTCACCTTAGCAGCCTGGTGCCAACGCTTTGGGTTTGAGGCTGAGACGTTCGTGCTCCCCGACCATGCAGACACCATCCGCAGGGTCCTGCTAAAATGCCTGGAGCAGTCTGACGTGGTGCTCACCAGCGGTGGCGCCTGGCAAGGCGAGCGCGACCTGGTGGTGCAGATCATGGATGCACTTGGCTGGCGTAAAATCTATCACCGGGTTCGGATGGGCCCAGGGAAAGCAATCGGCTTTGGGTTATACCAGGGTAAGCCGGTCTTCTGCCTGCCCGGCGGGCCGCCATCCAACCATATGGCTTTTCTCCAGCTTGCTCTCCCCGGGATGCAAAGACTGGCAGGTGAGCAAAAACCAGGCCTGCCCCACCTGCACGCTATCATGGCAGAAACAGTGTCTGGTCAGGTGGATTGGACGCAGTTTATCCACGGACAGTTGGTAGAAGAAAGCCAGCACCTGCTTTTTCAACCCCTGCGCTATCCGAGCCGGCTTCAGGAAATGGCGCATACAGATGCAATCGTAAGAATTCCAGAAGGCACCGGGGAGATCTCTGCAAACAGCACGGTCATGGTGCAGGTGTTGGCAAACCAATAAACCCTGGTGTGCGCCTGTTTGATGAAAAGTCTGGTACATTGTAGCGGTTTCACGGATACCCCAGAAAACAAATTGCCATAACAGACATTTCAATACGATTTATTGATTAATTCGCACAATAAATAGTATAATCTGTGGCAGCTAAAGGGTATAATAACCAATATGTTTGTGCTTTCTAATAGACCGCTCTTTGCCCCGCAATACTGTCAAATATGTTATGTCTCATTGGGAATTGCTGTGAGAGATGGCAGGCGTGGGAGTTCCGCCTCGCCCCACCTCACGTTATGTTAGTTTACCTGAAAACTTGCTCAACATTTGGAGCAGGGAGTGCACACAAAACCCAACAACTTTTGCGTGCTCCCGGAGGAGGCATCGATGCAGCGTAGGAACATTATTTTCATGATCGTTGGCGCCGGCATCTTTCTGGTGGTAGCAAGCGGCTTCTGGCTGGCAACAGCCACACCAGCCAGCGCCCAGTGCGGCTCGCAAGCATCATCGTGCAAGAACTGCCACGAGGTGCAGGGAGAGATGTCGGTCAATAACGACGGTACCGCATGGCACACCTCGCACGCCTTTGGCGATTTCTGCTATATCTGTCATGCTGGCAATAACCAGGCTACAGATAAAGCAGAGGCGCATACCGGCATGCTACCACCACTCTCGGATGTAAAGGCTTCTTGTATACAGTGCCATCCAGATGATCTGCAGGAACGCGCTCAAGTATATGCAACCGCACTCGGCGTAGAAATCGGGGCTGAAGACACCGCACCAGCCAGCGATGATAGCCCTGCAGGATCCGAGCAGCCCGCTGCCGTTATTGCAGCGCCACCGGTAACCGAGATCAACCTTGATGACCCCAACTTGATTGACTACGTTCAGCGCTATGATGAGATTGTCTTGGGCAAAAAGAAGGTCAACTGGGGCAACATCATTTTGCTGGGAGTGATCGGCTTGGTGGTCGTGGGCGGAGGTGGGCTTGTAATCAAGAATGAGAAGTGGCTGGATTTCTCTGCCCTGGATAAATATCCCGCAGATGTATTAGCCATGCTGCCAGCCATTACCAGCCTAAACCCACGCACTCGCAAGGCGCTCCACAAAGCATTGAAAAACCCTCCTGAGCTGGAGAAAACGCTGGGGCTGATCAACACAACAGAACACGATCAAAAGACTGGGGAGAAAACGCAATGAAAGCGATCTTGAATTACATTCGGAAAGAAACCTGGTCGCCCTACGTGGCTGGAATATTTCTGGGGCTGGTCGGCATCCTGGCTGTCTGGCTGAGTAATAATCTGCTTGGGGCATCGGGTGCGTTCGAGAACCTGGCCGGCATGCTGGGCAAGGCCGTGGCGCCCGACACCTTCGACAACCTCTATTTCAACTTCATCATGCCGCCCGGCATCACCTATGGCGTCATCATGGCTGTCGGTTTATTCTTTGGCGGTTTGGTCGGCGCAGCTACCAGCGGCACGTTGAAGTGGGGCAAGAAAGATGCCGCCAACAGCGACGCTCAATGGCGCCGAACTTTTGGCCCGCAAGTTTGGAAACGCTGGTTGCTGGCTTTTGTCGGCGCAATCATCCTGGAGTATGCCGCCGGGATTGCTGGCGGGTGCACCAGCGGCTTGGCAATTTCAGGCGGCATGCTGCTCGCGCCAGCGGCTTTCCTGTTCATTGCCGGGATGTTCGCCTCTGGCATTGTCACCGCCCTGATTATCTATCGCAGGAGGTACTAAAATGGCTGATTCAATCGCAGCATTGTTCCTGGGCTTCTTCTTCGGCTTTGCGCTCAACAAAGCCGGGTTGACCAAATACCACAAGATCGTCAATGTTTTCCGCTTCACCGACATGGCAGTGCTCAAATTCATGATGACCGCCCTGGTCGTTTCCATGAGCGGGCTCTACATCCTGCGCGGCCTTGGCTTAATCACCTTCCCCAACGTGCCCGCCACTTATATCGTTGGCAACCTGATCGGCGGGCTGATCTTTGGCATCGGTATGGCCCTCACCGGTTACTGACCCGGCACCTGCATCGCCGGGTCCGGCGAAGGAAAAATTGACTACATTGTCCCTGGTTTGCTGGGTTTTCTGACGGGCGCGATCCTCTATGGCCTCACCTATGAGCAGGTTTTTCCGCAAATCTCGAAACTGGCCAATTACGGCAGCGTTGTCATACCTGATATCTGGAATCTCAATCCCTACTTGACTGCGCTGGCATTTGCCCTGATCTCGCTGCTGCTGTTCTACCTGATCGATCGCGCCGGTTTGCAGCGCAAAGAAAAAGAATAGCAAGAGTCCGCAATCGACCTATATAACCAGCATCGTGGAGATAACCATGTCAAAGCAATTATCACGACGCGACTTCCTAAAACTGAGCGGGCTGGCTGCTGGCGCCATAGCCGCTACAAAGTACATCCCCCCGCCAGTAGCGCGGGCAGCGCACCAGAATGGGCATATCAATGCTGCCGGCGATGGCTACATCCCCAGCATGTGTGAAATGTGCGTCTGGCGCTGCGGCCTGCTTGCCAAGGTCAAAGATGGGCGCGTGGTCAAGTTAGACGGCAACCCCGATCATCCTCACTCGCGCGGGAATCTCTGCACCCGCGGGCAATCTGGACTGATGAACACTTATGACCCAGACCGCGTACTGACCCCGCTCATTCGGGTAGGCGCACGCGGCGCAGGCTTGTTCCGCAAAGCTTCGTGGGACGAAGCCCTCGACTTGACCGCCAGCAAGATGCTCGAGATCAAAAACCGCTACGGCCCGGAGGCGATGGTCTTTTCATCCACCCACAACCTGAGCCAGGTGCAGTTCGAGAATCTACTTTATGCTTTCGGGTCACCCAATTATGGTACACAGCGCAGCCTGTGCTTCAATGCCATGATCACCGCCTTTTTACTCACCTATGGCATTGAAGAACCTGAGCGCAATTATGACAATGTCGAGTTCATCCTGTTGGTCGGCCGCAACCTGATGGAAGCGATTTCCACATCCGAAACATCGCTGCTGTCGCAAGCGTTGGATCGGGGCGCCAAATTGGTGTATCTGGATCCTCGTTTCACAAAGACCGCCTCCAAATCTGCCGAGTGGATCCCCATTCGGCCAGGCACAGACTCAGCCTTCTTATTAGCGATGATCCATGTCATTGTAATGAATGATTTGGCTGATTGCGAGTTCGTGAAGCAATACGTGATTGGCTGCGATGATATTCAGGATGCCATGCGCAGCTATACGCCAGAGTGGGCTTCGCAGAAAACCGGCGTGCCGGCTGCTACCATCGAACGGGTGGCGCGTGAATACGCCGCCGCCAAGCACAATGCCCTGGCGCACCCCGGTTGGCGCACCTCCAATTTTGTCAATTCCTTCCAAACCGAACGGGCTATTGCAACCCTCAACGCACTGAGCGGCAACGTGCTCACCCCCGGCGGCTGCCTTTCGGCTGATGTCGCCGGAGAGAGCGCCGGCTTGGGTGCGCCGTCCCAGCCGCCTTACCCTCGTGTTTCTGCGCTGCGTCTGGATGGCACACCCTGGAAATATCCGCTTGTTCCGCTTAAGTTAGGTGTTTTTCAGGAACTGCGGGATGCGATCATCACCGGCGAGCCATACCAGGCGCACGGCTGGTTTATCTCCCGGCAGAACCCCATCCTGGCTTTACCAGACCGCCAAAGAACCCTGCAAGCGTTTGGTAAAATGGATTTTATCGCCACAGTGGATATCATCTTGAATGACACAGCCTGGTACTCAGATGTGGTTCTGCCCGAAGCATCTTACCTGGAACGCTATGATCCCCTGCTGACTGTGGGCGGAAAAGCCTTCATCCGCCAGCCGGTGATTGAGCCGCAGGGTGAAGCCAAATCTGCCCTATGGATTTACAAACAGCTCGGAGAACGCCTGGGTTTGGGGGATTATTTTCAATATGACGATGAAGAAGATTACATTCGCCAACAAATTGCCCCCCTCGGCGCCAACCTGCAGGAGTTAAAATCCAAGGGTTACATTGAAACACAACCAGCCGAAGAGAGCAAAGAAATTGTTTTCAATACACCCTCTGGCAAAATAGAGATCTATTCAGAAACATTGGCCAATGCTGGCTTCTCACCCTGGCCCACCTGGGAAGAGCCCCCCCAACCCCCGCCAGATCAATTTTACTTGCTCACCGGGAAGGTAGCGCAGGCTACGCAGTTTGGCACACAGAATAACCAGCTACTGCACAAATACTCAGACGAGCCGCGCTTGTGGATGAACAATGCAGTTGCGCAGTCCCGCGGGTTGGTGGATGGGGATTGGGTCGAAGTGACCTCCCCCGTGGGAAAAGTTCATATCCCCTTGCATGTCACCAAAGGCATCCGGCCAGACTGTGTTTACATGACGCCTGGCTATGGTCATCTATCGAAAGGGCTAACAACCGCCTATGGCATTGGGGCCAGCGACTCCGTCTTGCATGTCACCTATACGGATCCCATCAGCGGCGGGCAGGCATTGAGTGAGACTTTCGTATCGATCAAGAAAATCCCAGGAACCCAGCCCGCCCCGTCGCCCAAACCGCTCTATGCAGGAGAATAGCCGATGGATCATAAATATGGTTTCTTAATTGACGCCTCACGCTGTATCGACTGCCGCGCCTGTCTTGTGGCATGCAGCGTGGAAAATAACGTACCCATGAAGAACACCCGCATCTGGATCCACGACACCGGCATCATGGGAGAATATCCCCATCTGCAGCGCTATTCTGCTCCGTTTCACTGCATGCACTGTATAGATCCATCTTGTGTATCCGCCTGCACAGTCGGCGCCCTGCAGCAAAGTTCAGACGGTATTGTCATCTATGATCAAGATCGTTGTATTGGCTGCCGTTACTGCATGTACGCCTGTCCCTTCGAGGTCCCCAACTTCCAATGGGCTGAGCGCATGGCTTTGATCATCAAATGCGACCTGTGCATCTCTCGCCTGGATGAGGGCAAGCAACCGGCGTGTGCGGCCACCTGCCCCACCCGCGCGATTCAATTTGGCAAACGGGATGAAATGCTGAACATGGCTTATCGGCGCATCGAGGAAAATCCACAGCGCTACATTAGCCATGTGTATGGCGAGCACGAAAACGGCGGCACCTCCACCTTTTACATCTCTCCCGTTCCCTTCGAGCAGCTTGGCTTCCCAACCACAGAACAAACCGAGTCCCCGGCGCATTTCAACCGCCTGGTCACCCACGGCACACCCACTGTCGCCGCAGGCGTGGCGATTGGCATGGCGGCCGTTTACCTGGCCATTAAGCGCCAGGCGCAAGACAATGCCGCAACAGAGGCAGAACATGCCCAAACTTTGCATGAGGCGAGAGAGGAGGATTAAGCCATGCTGGCGATAATCATCAAGGAATTGCGCAGCTTACCACGCTTCACTTTAGTTCTTGCCTTGCTAACAGCGTTTGGGCTGGGTGCAGGGTTTTACCGCCTGTATGCCGGGCTGGGCGACACCACCAATATGAGCAAGGTTTTCCCCTGGGGCATCTGGATTAGTTTTGATCTGACAACAGTGGCGCTTTCCGGCGGTGCCTTCACCCTCGCCGCACTGGTATACATCTTCCACATGCACGACCTCCACGCTGCAACGCGGCCCACCGTGCTGTTTGGGCTGCTGGGGTACGGCTCTGTGCTGGTAATCCTTTTCTTCGACCTGGGACGCTGGGACCGCTTCTGGCATTTCCTGGTTTACCCCAATATCAACTCAGCATTATTTGAGGTCAGTTGGTGTATTGCCATTTACTCAACCATTCTCTTCTACGAATTTAGCCCCGTCATTGTCGAGCGCTTTGGCAATCTCAAATTACTGAACCTCATCAAAAAGCTCACCGTTCCCATGGTAATTGCCGGGGTTACACTCTCATCGATGCACCAGTCCTCACTAGGAACCCTCTTCATCGTCATGTCGCCGCGCTTGCATCCCCTTTGGTATTCCATGCTCATGCCGGTGTTCTTCCTGATCTCATCCATCCCGGCAGGTATCTCCCTGATCATCATCGGCTCGATCGTCAGCGATTACCTCTTCGGTCATTCGCTCAGCCAAAGGGTGATCGAAAAGTTGGGCTGGCTGGCGCCCTGGGTGCTGGGGTTCTACCTCGCCCTGAAACTTGGCGAGCTCTTAGTGGTCGAAGAGCTGGAGTTACTCTTTCACAGCGGCATTTATAGTGTACTTTTTGGAGCTGAGCTGGTGATTGGAGTGATCATCCCGATCATCTTGTTCTCTATCCCAAAAGTGCGCTGGAGCCGCGCTGGTTCATTGGTGGCTGCGCTCTTTGTGGCTGCTGGCACCGTACTGAATCGCTTTAATGCAACCTGGTTTTCCATCAAACCGTTGAACGGTGTCATCTACATCCCTACCTGGATAGAAGTAGCCCTCCTGGTGGGAGTTTTCTGCGGCGTGCTATTGATTTTCACCCTCATTTCCCACTACTTCCCGGTGTTTGTCGAAACCATGCCAACAAAAAAGCATCAACCAGCCGCCACCGCCGTGTTGCAGCCTGCGAATTCTCCGACCGGAGATTGAGGTTGCGCCCCACCTTCTTCCATCACCTGCACCCCCCCACCATCCCCGCCGCGCAAGCGCGCTGGCGCTATACCCTGGGTGCCGGCGGTACAGCCGTCTTTCTTGTGCTGGTGCTGGTTGTCAGCGGCGCGCTGGAAATGTTCTTTTATATCCCCACACCCGCCGAAGCCGCACTTTCCATACAAACACTGACCTATTCTGTGCCCTTTGGCGGGTTGCTGCGCAATATCCATTTCTGGTCAGCGCAGCTATTGCTCATCGTGAGCGCAGTGCACCTGGTGCGCGTTATTTTTACCGGCGCCTATGCTCCGCCGCGGCGCTTCAACTACCTGCTCGGCTTGCTCCTTTTCGTCTTCGCCATCCTCTTCGATTTTTCCGGCTACATGCTGCGCTGGGACCAGGGCATCCAATGGGCGTTGGTGGTGGGAACCAACCTGATCAAGTCCATTCCCCTGCTTGGCAACGCCCTCTATCAAATCCTTGTCGGCAGCGCTCAGCCCGGCCCAGCCACGCTCATCCGCTTCTACGCCTGGCATATCTTCGGCCTCACGCTGCTGGCAGGCATTGCGCTGTTCTGGCACATCTTCCGCGTGCGCCGCGACGGCGGCATTGCAGTCCCCCCCCCAAAGATGCGCGCCGCGCCAGAACGTATTTCGCGCTCCGAGCTGCTGCGCCGCGAAGTTGCCGCCATGCTGTGGGTGGGCGCAGCCCTGCTTCTACTTGCCGCTTTTGCACCCGCACCCATTGCCCCCGTCATGACCGAGGTCACCGCACAGGTCAAGGATGCCCAGGCGCCCTGGTTCTTCTTATGGGTGCAGCAAATGCTCAAGTGGGGCGACCCCTTCTTTTGGGGCGTCTTTGTCCCGCTCATTCTCCTGTTGCTCCTCGCCCTGATTCCCTATGCCTTACCCCAACCCGCAGCAGGCGAGCTGGGCCGCTGGTTTCCCAAATCAAACCGCCTGGCGCAGATCACGTTGGCTGTGATCGCAGCCCTGGTGCTCTTATTCACGCTCCTGGCGCTTGGATCCCCGGCGTAAGATGAACCGTATCCTTCTCCCTGCCGCTGCAGCACTCCTCATCACCTCTGGCCTGGTTTGGTGGTTGGCAGGGCGCGCCGTTAAGCCCATCACCCTCATCCCCACCCTGACCGGGCAGGTTGAATACTGCCTCACCTGCCACGCCGACCTGCCGGAGATCAGCCCCTCCCACCCGCTCGAAGCATTTGGCTGCGTGCTCTGCCACGGCGGCGAGCGCCTCGCGCTGGATGCCGACCTGGCCCACAGCAGCATGCGCGGCGGCGCAAATCCATCAGATCTGATGGTGGTCGAGCAATCCTGCGGTGGAGAGGCCTGTCATAGCGGCGCAGCCGCTGAACAACGTGACCATATCCAACGTGTGATGACCAGCATCCAAACCACCTATACTGGCGCCATCACCAACATACGCTACACCTTCGGAGCGCAGGCTGATCAATCCCCACTTTTCGGGACTTTTGCAGTGACCGATACAACCTTACCCTCCCACACTGGCATCCTCAGCCTGGATGCCTTTGACCCCCAGTCAGAAACCAACCCCTTCCTGCACGCCTTTGGCCAAAACTGCCTCACCTGTCATATCAACGCCCAACCAGCCGCAGGAAAACAATACCAGCGCCTCACAGGCTGCGCAGCCTGCCACTCGCCGATGCTCACCCCCAGCGGAGAGCAAAGTGAAGATGGCAAACAACACATCCTGACCACAGCCATTTCTTATGCCCAGTGCAACACCTGCCACAACCGCGGCAATTACGACCTGCGCAGCATGACCTTCGTCGAACGTTCCGACCCGCAACGCACCCGCCTCGAAAGCTACTACCAGCCCATTGCCCAATTCACCTTGTGCGAATACACCCTGGACTGCGTTGACTGCCACACCCGCACCGAAGCCATGGGCAATGGCGACATCCATGCCACCGAGGCCGATATCCAGTACATCCAATGCAAAACCTGCCACGGCACCTTGAACGAGCTGCCCCTGACACACACCATCACAGATCCAGAGGAGATCGCCTTCCGATTGGCTTTGTTAAACCCGCTGACAACGCTGCAGGTTGGTGATACCATCATCGTCAGCCAGCAAGGCGAACCTCTCTGGAATACCCGCCTCTTACCAGATGGCACCTACGCGCTGATCGGCAAAGCCACTCACCAGCAGTTCATCTTTCGCCCGGTACTGGGCAGCGGCTGCCTGCAAGACCCCGCCCAGCAAGCATCACACTACTGCCACGAATGCCATGCCGTGGATCGCACCGCAATCGAGGAGCATTGAGTTGGCCCAATTATCCCGCCGCGATTTTGTAAAGCTCGCCACACAGGCATTACTCACTGCCAGTGGACTGCTTGGGCTGAACGCATTCATTCGCCTCGTGTCTGCTCAAACCTCAGCACCTCCACCAACGCAATTTGATCTTGGCCCAGCCTCCAGCTACCCGCTTGGCTCTCGTACGGTCATACCAGATGTTCCCGCAATCCTCTTGCATACTGAGGCGGGGTTTTCTGCCCTAAGCCTGGTTTGCACGCACCTGGGATGCACGCTAGACCAAACCTCAGATGGGTTTACCTGCCCCTGCCATGGCTCTCAGTTCGGGGCAGATGGGTTTCTCCAGCGCGGCCCGGCAAAACAACCCCTGGCTCCCTTACCCATCGAGCAGAATGCTGAGGGTCATCTGATTTTGCGCATTGATTGAGAGGTATGGATGGACCACGAACCGGATATCTTTGTCTTGCAAGCCGAGCTTTGCCTCTCGCTTTGCCCGGATGCACCGCATCCGGGTTTGAAAGGATGATGTTTATGTTACCCAAAATGATACAGGCAAAAGCTAACCCGCAGGTGCAAGAGGAGCATTCCACACTAGGCAAACTCACACCGCACACGCAAGAATCTTGCTGTGACAATGCCTCATTGGTCAGTAAACGCCTGCGCCACTTGCGCCGAGAGCAGAGAATGAGCATTCGCGCCCTGGCTGCCAAATGCGGCCTGAGCGCCAATACCCTCAGCCTGATCGAAAACGGGCGTACCTCTCCTAGCGTACATACGCTCCAGCTACTGGCCCTCGGCCTGGGCGTTCCATTGGTCACTTTTTTTGAGGAAGAAAAACCAGAGCCTGCCCTTGTCTACCAAAGAGCCGGACAACGCCCCCTGATGCACTTTAGGAACGGATCACTGGAAAAACTAGGCGAGGGATTGCCTCCCCTGGGCGCTGAACCAATCCTGGTCACACTCGATCCAGGACAGGCAGATGCTCAAGAGATCAGCCACGTTGGGCGCGAGTTCATTTACTGCTTGTTTGGAAAGGTGATCTGTACCGTTGCAGGTCATGAATACCCGCTTTCGCCAGGCGACTCTCTCCTCTTTGACGCCAGCGCGCCGCATTGTTGGCGAAATGCCGTTCCCGATTCATCCAAGCTGCTCGTCTTATTTTGCCCCATGGAAGCACATGACCAACCCGCCGAGCGACACCTGGATCGTTGAGAGGAGATAAGCATGGTGGATATTGATAAGTTAAGAACTTTTCTGCGGGCTGCCGAAACATTAAATTTCTCCGAGACTGCCAAGCAGCTCCACATGAGCCAGCCAACCGTGAGCAACCAGATCAAAATGCTGGAAAAGAGCATGGGAGTAGAGTTGTTCATCCGCACCAACACTGGCCTCGTCCTCACAGAAGCAGGGCGTTTGCTTTTACCCTGGGCGCGCCGCCTGCTGCATGATACCAATAACATGCAGGCAATGATGGCCTCCATCCAGGCTGATATTGTCGGGGAGCTGCGCATTACCTGCAGCACAACTGCCGGCAAATACGTTCTCCCCCAGATGGCTGCGCGTTTCTGCCAGCTTTACCCAAATGTCAAAGTCCGTATCCTGGCCTGCACACCAGAGGATGTTACACTCAGGCTGCTCGAGGGCGAAGCACACATTGGCGTGTTGAGCCGGGAAATCCTGAACGCAGGGCTAGAACTGCAGCAGTTCTTTCGCGATACCATTACCTTGATCGTGCCAGCAGGTCATCGCTGGGCAAAGCGCAAGGTAATTGAAGCAAGCGAATTACTAGAAGAGCCCATTATCATCCGCGAGGAAACCTCTGGAACGCGCCGCGTTGTGCTTTCTGAACTGGCCAAATATGATATTGGATTGAATGATCTGAATATATTTATGGAACTTGGCAACGCCGAGGCCATCGTGCGCACGGTAGCGGCAGGTTATGGCATTGCCTTTGTCTCCAAGTTAGCCACCGCTTGCCCGTTGGAACGCGGTAATGTGGTGGATATCCATGTCGAGGGATTGAGTCTGCGGCGTACGATTTACATGGTGCGTAAATTAAACAGCAACCCGCACAGACCACGCGACGCATTCTGGGGTTTCATCCATGCCCCTGAAAATGTTGACCTTATTCAACTGCCCGAAGGGGCATCTTAACCTTAGAAGAGAACATTCCTCCCGCAACCCAATCTCACGTTGAATAACATTACCAGCTCCCCACCGAAACCTTCAATGAGGAGCTGGTAATCAGTCAATTTCTGCAATAGCTTAGAACACGTACGTCATTGCAGCCCCTTCAGCCTCCATCAGGAACGGCGGGGCTTTTTCGATGAGGATGCGGGGATCGCGCAGGTCTTCCGGCTTGACACCCTTGTTTTCCAGCGCCAGCTCGCAAAGCACCACTCTCGCACCCAGGTCAAGGATATCATTGATCAGCTTGAGAGGATCGGGCATGCCTTTGGGCACACCCAGTTTCTCAATCTCGCCCTTGAGCGTCCACTTGGTGCCGGCCGGGCAGAAGAAAATATGTACTTCGTAATCCAGGGCCAGGCCCGAAGATGCAAAGATCAGTGTAGGCATGATGTTCTTGGCCTCATCGCCATTGCATACAACAACCATTTTTTGAGTCATATTCTTTCTCCTTTGTGCTTCTTATGCATTTTTGCGAACAAAAATTAAATATGCTGCCAGCCAGGCGCCAAGAACAATAGATATCGCGCCTACCAGCGAGCCAATTCCCAGTTGTGGCAACCCGCTCAAGATGTGGGTCACATTACAGCCAGCCGAGGTGACCGCACCAAAGCCCATGAGCAAGCCGCCCCCAAAAGTCTGAGCGATCAGCCCCCAACCCGGCCAGCGGATCTTGAATTCGCTGGCAATCAGAGCGGCAATCAAGGCGCCCACGATAATGCCTAGAACCAGCCAGGAGTCCCATCCAATCTTCGATTCTGGCACCGCCAGGATAACCTTGACAATCCCAATCCATCCGGAAGTGATCGCAAGCGGGTAACTGCGCCCTGCTAACGATGAAAGGTAGAAAGCCAGCATATTGATCAGGCCAATCACTACTCCCGTTGCCAGCCAGCCCCAACCCTTCTTGAAGATGCGCTTGCTCAGGGGCAGGTTGCTTTTGGCTTCCGCATCTTCCTTGTTCCTCTGCGCCAGTACGTACCAGATGACAGCCGCAATGATTACGACAGCAAAGGCAACAACCCAATGTGGCAAACCCAGGATATTTGCCAGGGTCGGATTCGCTTCACCGACCATGACTTTTGTATTGGTTTGCAGAGCATCTTTGATCGGCTTCAAAAAACCCATCGCAGTCAGATACGCGCTGAGCGTCAGGCCAATCAGTGCAGATAATGCACTCACCATCCCCTCACCAACCCGGTAAGTGACGCCGCTGGCGCATCCGCCTGCCAAGACCATGCCAATGCCAAAGATGAAGCCTCCAACCAGATTCGCCCCCCAGAAGAATGGCGTGGGGCTGATCTTGATCAATCCCGCCAGAGCCATCGCCGCAAAGCCAAACATTCCCACCAGAATGGCCATAAGAACCGACTTCAACAGTGTATTGTCTTGAAGCAAGATAGCATCTCGGATGGCGGAATTCATACAGAAGCGCCCGCGCTGTAGCGCAAAGCCGAACAAAATTCCTACAAGTAAACCGCTCAATATTGCGATAGTCATTGTTATTCTCCTGGTGATACGAGGGGAAATGGTTATTTGAGGCCGTGTGCTTCAATCAGCATACGATGGTTAGGGCCGCCAGTCTGCTCAACGGATATCAACTTGTGGCCGCTCTTCTTCAAGTTCCGTGGAATGCGCTCAACCGAAAGCGGGTAATCCAATAGAACTTCCAGGATCTCTCCTTTTTTCATTTTCTTGAGCGTGGTCATCGTATCCATATCTGGGTAGGGACAAATCTTCCCGCACACATCCAATGTTTTTGTGGGAACAATATTTTCGCTCATGACAAGATTTTCTCCTTAGAGTAAGATTTTTCGGTGAACAGCCAACTAATAACTGAACACCATTTTTGCGCCTTCAGCTTCGAAAAGGAAAGTGGATGCCATCATCACTTCCACGCCTTCTACCAGGTCTTCAGCCTTCATATCCCAAACAGATAAGCCAAGTTCGCACAGGATAATGCGACCATCCAACACCTGGATGGCATCCAGCAGTTCCACGGGGTTTGGTTGGCCTTTCAGGCCCTGGAATTTCTCCAGTTCGCCTTTTGCCAATATCTTCGCACCGCCCGGTTGAACAAAGAACAACACCTGATCGCCCGTCGACGCAATTGCTGCCCCCATCACAAGAGCTGCCATAACACTCTGGGGGTCATCGTGGTTCAAAATCACTGCAATTTTTGCTAAGCTTTCGTCAGTCAAAGTAAGCCTCCTCGCATGATATCTGGGGTGGAATGCCTTTTACTGGCAATCATCATTCAACAGCGGCAGCTTCTGCTTGCCGTGTTGTTATAACGCTGGTATTCGCAGGTATTCTCCAATCAGTCAGTAATGCTAATAATCTGAGCACACTTGCTGATCAGACGTTCGCCAATTACCTCCGCCATTTTTTTCATAAAGTAGTAGCCATAAGAAGGGTTGTTGTCGAACAGGATGCGCAACTTCTCGCCATCAAAGACAATCAGGTGTGCATCCTGCGCAGCGTAAGCGCCCATCTTATAAATATGGGGAGCAACAATGGAAGACCATCCCACAATCTCCCCTTTGGCGAGAGGCTCTAGTTCCTGAACTTTCTGATCACCTTTACTCCCCATATTCATCGTGAGAACGACGGATCCATCCAGCACCAGAAACAAGTTTTTGGCTACCTCGCCTTCAAAGAACAATTGTTGACCAGCCTTGACTTCCTTTTTTTCTGCAAGCATGGCAATTTGCTTGAGCGTTTCTGCGTCCTGGTTAAAAAAGAGCTGGTAGAACCTGAGAGTTTCTGGGGAAATCATATGTACTCCTTTCTTCACCGCACTGAAGGATTGGGAAAACCCGCAACTAATCGGAACCCGCCGGCGCAAAAGCTTCCTGAGCACTCTTTTGCTGCAAGGCTTTTTCTTTCACTGCCTGAAAGTAGATTGCAAAAGGCCGATAAGCAAGGTGTGACCACTTGCCAAACGGCACTTCTAACACTAACATGGGAGTTAAGATCGCCAGGTGGGCAGCATACATGTAATACGTGGGCAACGGCATTTCTAGGTAGCGGAAAGTATGCACCAAAATGCCACTGGCTGTGGTCAGGAGCAAGAGGATTGGGAAGATCCAATCGCTCAAATGCGAAAAGCGGTGCATTTGGTGTTCTTTCTTGATCCGCCCCCACAGAATATCGGCGCCGCCATACAAAAGTACAATGGTGGCATAATAACCCAACCAACGTTGTGGGTGATAGATGGGATAGATATTATCCGTCTGGAACCAGGGCAGGAAGCCAACCACCAGGGCAAACATCAACAGATACCCGCTGACCAATAACAGGTGATTGCGCCAACGTTTCTTCTGGATGAGTCCCTTTTGTTCCTCATCGCATTTTTCAAACCTTCTTTGAGTCACAAAATGATAGATCAGATTCCAGGCCTGAGTGATATAGATCGAGAAAGGAATTTTGACATCGAAGCCCTTGCGCAGGGTGAATACGTACATACGGAAGATATTGGAGAGCAGAAAGAACGAGAGGAATGCAGCCAATACCCAGTCGCCGTAGTGAATACGCTCCACTGGAGCAAAGGTGTTCAGTGCAACCCGATCAGTTTCCATCGGCCCCGCGAAGAAGACAAACATCAGCACGATGAAGATCGCCACGACCAAGATCGAACCGATCTCCCAGGCAGCAGAAGTGTAGAACTTTCGTCCCAGGCCGGTCCAATCGTACTGAGCGGTGAGCCAGCGCCGCATAGCCATCATCGTCTCGCCAGGTTCGGCTTTCTGTGGACAAGTATCCGAGCAATCCCCACAGTAATAACACAACCATGGATCCAGGCTGGATATCATGCGGTCTTTTATGCCCATTTGTGATAGCCGGATCATATTCCGCGGGAAATTATATTCGTCGCTGGCCAGGGGGCAGATGGCAGTGCAGTTGCCGCAGTTAATACATTTTTCCACCCCAACAGCGCCGTATTCTTTCAACTCTTCCATCAAGTTTGGATCTACACGCCGGCTCATGCCTCCACCTCCTGCGCCCGCTGGTAAAGCGGGTAATCACCGCACATGCCTGTTTCGATGACAATACCATACTTTTTCAGGGCTGCCACAAACCAAAGTACCTCATGGGTGGGCTTGCCGATCTCGGCAGCGATCTCTGGCACTGTTTTAGGGGTATCACGGATAAACTGGCAAATGGCGTTTTGCATTTGCTTTTGTTCTTTCATCATGGTTTGTGACTGCGCAACTGTTGTGCTGTGTGCCTCGCGCAGCCGTTTGAGAATCTCACCGCGCGAAGGGGTTTCGCTTTTCTGGTCGCTCATTTTCCAGCCTCCATCAAAACCGGCAAATCCATAGCGATGGCATCCACCATTGCCTCATACTGCGCCAGGGTCCATGCCTGAACGTCAATCGCCCGGTTCGGGCAGGCGCCCACACAGGCGCCGCAGCCGGTGCAGTTCGCCGGGGTCACCACGGCCCGTTGCACTTCCACGCCATTCTCCACAAAGGTCTGCAAGGCGATGGCGCCCTCTTCCTGGCAGGCTTCCACACAGGCTCCCGTACCGTTACACTTCGCCAAGTCCACATGGGCCACAAAGGGCGGCAGTTCCACCCTGCCCAGCCCCAGCAAACTGGCTACTTTGGCTGCCGCGGCTGAGGCTGCCGCCAGGCTCTCCTGGATATTCATCGGACCTTGTGCTGTGCCCGCCAGCACAATACCACGCACCGCCATTTCCACCGGGCGCAGCTTGGGATGCGCCTCCAGCAGGAAGCGATCCGCCCCGCGCGAAATTTTGAGCATATCCACCAGATTATCGATCTGGCGCGGCATCATCCCCACTGCCAACACCACCAGGTCAACCGGGATCTCGATCTCTTCGCCATAGGTGAGGTAATCCTTCACCCGCACCAAAGCCGGGTATGTGTCTCCTGGTTCGGCCGCAACCACTTCGGGGCGTTCATCGCCATGGTAGCGAACGAAGCGCACCATGGCATTTTGTGTTTGGCGATAGATCTCCTCGTGTCCGCGTCCATAGGAGCGAATATCCTGGTACAGTTCGTAGATGTTCAACTTGGGGAAACGCTGGCGCATTTCGAGCGCAGTGTGCAGCGATGCTGTGCAGCAAACACGCGAGCAGTAGTTGTTCACCTGCCCATCGGGTTGCGGCTCATGTACGCCATCGATTTCTCGACTGCCCACGCAGTGGATCAGACCTACGTTGCGCACGGGCTTGCCATGCCAGGTCAGCGCTTCACCATCTTTCACCATCGCCAGGTGGCGGATCAACTGCGGCAGGGTGATCACCTGGGGCAGTACACCGTAGCCATACTCGCCCTGGTGCGGTTCGTAAGGATCGAAGCCGGTTGCCAGCACAATAGCGCCAGCCAGCACTTCATAGGGCTGCAGTTTATCTTCAAGTACCACAGACTGTCCATTCACCTGGATGGGTTCTCCATTGTAATGCTCCCAATCCACCGCTGGGGTAGATGGGTAACAGCCGGGGTACGTGCGGTAGATCACCTTGCGCTTTGTCAGACCGTAATCGAAGTCATCGGGCGTTTCCTGGGTGCAGGCTGCCATCAAGGCTTCAGCCATCTCATCGCTGATACCGCGCGCATGCTGGGTGATCTGAACATTGAAGTTGCCCACATACCCAGATACACCCGTCACCTCGGCCTGGGTAAACACGGTGATATTCTCGTGGGCGACGACCGCCTGGATCAAATCACCCAGCAATTGCCGAGGTTTCTCATTAGTGGGGAAGGTCGATTCTAACTGTGCCATGCGCCCGCCCAGGAAGGGAGATTTCTCCACGAGTGTCACGCGGATGCCCTGGCGGGCAATATCCAGCGCGGCGCGCAAGCCAGCCACCCCACCGCCGATCACCAGGGCCTGTTTTTCGGCGCTCAGGCGGATTGGGTCAAGGGGGGTCAGCAAACGAGCTTTGGCGACGCCAGCAGCCATCAAACGCATGGCCTTCTCGGTTGCACCCTCTTTATCGGTGTCATGCACCCAGCTATCTTGCTCGCGGATACCGACATGGTGATACAGGAATGGGTTCAGCCCAGCGCGCATCACCGCGCCGCGGAAAGTCTGCTCGTGTAGCGAAGGGGCGCAGGCGCCGATGACGACGCGGTTGATGCCCATCTCTTTGATGTCCTGCTCAATGATGGCCTGCCCGGCATCCGAGCAGAACGACGGATCCGTACGAGAGACCACCACATGGGCCATTTTGCCGACCATCTTGGCCACACGCTCACACTGCACCACGTGGCTGATGTTGCCGCCACAGTGACAGGTGTATACGCCAACGCGCACTTCCTCAGCATCAGAGGGAGCGGCGCTTTCGGGGTTTTCAATTTTCTCAGGCATAGACGGCCTCTTTTTGATGTTCGCGAATATATGCCGAGGCAGCAGACGCCGCCGAGCTGGCGGTGACGATGCTGTCCACAATGTCCATCGGGCCCATCGCCGCGCCGGTGACGAAAATTCCCGGCCGGGCAGTGGTGCATGGACTGGCATTGGGCGAGGGGATATCAATGAATTTATCGCTGCCGAGGGGCAGGTTAAACGTCTGGTTAGCGCCAGGGTAAGGCAGCATGCCCAACGAAAGCACAACCAGGTCATGGGTGCGTTCAATAATGCGGCCTTCCTCGGTCAGTTCCACCTTTACAACCGGGTTCTGCTCATCATCCTCGCGAATAGAAGCCACTTTGCCGCGGATAAACTCCACACCCATCGCCTGGGCATTCTGGTAAAACTGCTCGTAGCCTTTGCCGAAGGTGCGGATGTCCATGTAATAAATGGTGATCTCCGCCAGGGGCAAAGCGCCAGAGATGAGCATAGCCTGCTTGATGGCGTACATGCAGCACACCCGCGAGCAGTATTCCACGCCCAGTGAGGTGTCGCGCGATCCAGCGCACTGCACGTAAGCAATGGAAGATGGCTCTTTACCGTCGCCAGGGCGCAGCACGCGACCATAAGGGCCCGTAGGCGCCAGGAAGCGCTCCATCATCAGTGGATCGATCACGTTGTGCAAAGTGCCGCCGCCGTATTCCTTTTTCGCGTCCAGGGGCGTCAGTTCAAAGCCAGAGGCCATGACTAAAGCCGCAGTCTGAATCTCAAAAGGCTCAGGCTCTTGAGAAAAATCCACTGCTTTTGCTGCGCAGACCTTCTCACATTTACCACACAGGATGCAGTAATCCATGTCTAGCACGGCTACCTGCGGCACAGCGGTTGAAAAGGGCACGCGGATGGTGCGATATGCGCCCAACCCCCGGTCAAACGGGCTAGAAACAGTGATGGGGCAGGCATACTCGCACTCACGGCAACCGGTGCATTTGCTGGCATTCACATAGCGTGGTTTCTGCACCACATCCACGCGGTAGCCGCCGTCTGCTTCTTGCAGAGACTGCACTTCGCAGTAGGTGAGCAATTTAATGTTTGGGTGGTGCGCCACCGCGGACATCTTGGGAGTAGTGATGCACGAGCAGCAGTCCAGGGTGGGGAAAACCTTACTGAGGGTGATCATCTTGCCGCCGATGCTAGGCTCGCGCTCCACCAGCGCCACCCGAAAGCCCTGGTCTCCCAGGTCCAAGGCTGCCTGCATCCCGGCAATCCCGCCGCCGATCACCAGGGCGTCTACTTTTATGTTATCCAAAGCCTTGCTCCTTTCATCTCATCTACGCAGCTGTGGGTGCGGTGATTTCATCTTTGACAAAGCCAATACCCTTCAAGAGGTCACTCATCTGGTTGACCTCTTTGAGGAAGGGCTTGACGCAAACGGTGCAGATCGCTGCCAGGCGCAGACGGCGGGTATCAATGCCGCGTGTTTTCATCAGCGCGTAAGTGCGGTTCACCAGGTCGGCTGTACCGTCCGCCTCCACCTTGTAGGGGCTGTCGGTGCCGCTATACATGATCATGATGGCGTCAATGCCGCGCTCAAAAGCGCGCACAAAGAACTCCGGTGGGAACATCACCGGGCACATAATGGGCAGGATATAGGTATTAGCCGGGTATTCGGCATGCACCTGCCCGGTGGAATCAGCGCCAGCATACCCACCCGCTAGCGTGGCCAGGATCAGGATTTTGGGCTCTTTTGCCCTCGCGGTTTGTTCCATTGTTCAATCTATTTCTTGCGCAGAATGAACAGCCGTTCGTAGCCCTCGCCAGCCAGCGCGCCCAGGAACTCATGACCCACCTTTTCGCACCAGCGGGGCATGTCATTCTTGGTATTGGCATCGCCAGACCAGATCTCAAGCACTTCGCCAACCTTGACAACAGCTATGCTCTTCTTGGCCTCCAGTAACGGGCCTGGGCAGGACATGGCGCGCGCATCCACAACTTTTGCGGCCTTGATCGTGTTCAAATCGGTAGTCATCGTATATTCTCCTTTTGTTTGTTCAAATATGGATTCAAGTGTTTTGTCTGTTTATATTGGGGGCATGAAGCAAAGCGGGGCAATGATTCAGATATTCCTCATTCGCAACCCGGTAGTAAATAGTTTGTCCATCACGGCGGCTGGTCACAATGCCAGCCTTTTTGAGGATATTGAGGTGCTGCGAAACATTTTGTAGCGTGCTTCCAGCGCGAGCGGCAATCTCATTGACCGACAATTCATCCTTAGAGAGCAACCAGAGGATAAGCAGCCGGCGGCTATTTCCAAACACCCTGCAAATTGCGGCTTGTTTTTCAGCCAGATCCAATACCATCGCATCCATTGCTCAGTTCAACCATATTCACAAAAGATTCTGCAAGCGACTTAATTAAGCACCTGCTTTAGTATAGGCAATTCTCACCTGTAACATAAGGTGAATATTGTCACAATCCTATTTCGTTTATTGAATAACCAGGTATAGAAAATAACTATAGCCAGTGATACATTCCTCTGCACATTAATAGAGCGCGGCTAAGTTGGATTATTGAGAGATTTGGCTCTCTGGGATTGGCCGTGGTGGGGCGGATATATGGGGGTGTTTTGCGGGCGGAGCCCGCAAAACACCCCCATACC
>JAFGBV010000185.1 GCA_016932955.1 Anaerolineales bacterium
ATACCAGGCCGCCGTCGCCCGCCACCAGGGAACCGATGCCGCTGCGCTTTCCGCTGCCCGCCTGTGGCAAGAAGCCCTGGATATCACCCAGGCTGCGATGGGCTACACAACAATGCTGCTCTTTGCCACCATGGGCGCCTCGGCTGGCTCCGAAAGTCTGCTCACCCAGGCATATAACAAACTAGCCAAACAAGAAGGCGATCCGCCGGCAACCGTCCTGGTGATGGGCTATAACAACATCCCCGCCCGCGCCGAAAAATCGCTCTACGATCTGGCGCAGTGGTGCAAAGAGCAGCCCGCCCTGAGCGCCTACCTGAGCGAGACGCCCACTGCGCAGATCCTGGCCCACCTGCAGCAAGGCGAGCAAGCCGATCCCGTCCAAGGCTGGCAGGATTTCCGCCTACGCCTGGATCAGCACCTGCAGCAGTTCGGTCACATCATCTACGAGCTGGATTTTTCCCGCCCCCTGCCCCTGGACGACCCCACGCCGGTGCTCGAAACCTGCAAGATGTACCTGCGCGGCGAAGGCGCCAACCCTCATCAGCGTCAGCGCGCCAGAGAACAAGAACGGCTCCAAACCACCCAGGCGATCCTTGCCCGCCTGAAAGGGCTGCGCCGCTGGGCCTTCCGCATCGCCCTCAACTGGGGGCAGCCCATGGCTGAGGTGCGCGAAGATGCCCTCTCCGAGATTGGCCTCGGCTACCCCATCCTGCGCCGCTACCTGCGCGAGCTGGGTCGCCGCCTGGTCGAGGCCGGCGCGCTCCAGCACCCCGAGGAGATCTTCTGGCTTGAGCGCCGCGAGATCGAAGCCCGCCTGGCAGACCTCGACCGTCAACAGCCGCTGGATAGCCTGGCAGGGCTTGTGCAACAGCGCAAAGCCTTCTGGCAACGAGCCTCCCAGGAAACGCCTCCCCCCATGATTCCCTACAAGAAGAAGATCATGGGCATGAACACCGAGCTCTTTACCGCCATCCGCGAGGGTGATCAATCCGGAGACACGCTCAAAGGCGTGCCCACCAGCCCCGGCAAGGTCACTGCCCCGGCTTGCGTGCTGCGCGGCCCGCAAGATTTCGACCAGATGAAAGCCGGCGATGTCATCGTCGCCGGGACCACCACCCCCGCCTGGACGCCCCTCTTCGCCATGGCCTCCGCCGTCGTCACCGATATCGGCGGCCCGCTCAGCCACGGCTCGATCGTCGCCCGCGAATACGGCATCCCCGCCGTGATGGGCGTCGGTGTTGCCACCCGCCGCATCCGCAGCGGGCAAGTGATCACCGTCGACGGCAGCGCCGGCACTGTCACCTTCATCGAAAAAGGCTGAGATGACCCACCAGCGCCGCAATCTCATCCTGCTGGCCTTCTCCCTCATCGTCGTCATGCTGGCCTTCGGGATGGTGATGCCCATATTCCCCTTCCTGCTCACCAGGTTAGGTGGCAGCGGAGGGGAATATGGCTTGCTGATCGCCCTCTATTCGATCATGCAGTTGATCTTCGCCCCGCTCTGGGGCAGCCTCTCCGACCGCATCGGTCGCAAGCCTGTCCTGGCAGTGGGCATGCTCGGCAACAGCCTCACCCTGCTCATCTTCGGCCTGGCTGATCGGCTGTGGGTGCTTTACCTCGCCCGCACACTTTCCGGACTGATCTCCTGCGCCACCCTGCCCGCTGCCATGGCTTACATCGCCGACAGCACCCCCGAGTCGGAGCGCGGTGCTGGCATCGGGCAGCTGGGGGGCGCAGTTGGCCTGGGCGTCATCCTCGGCCCTGGACTGGGCGGCTGGCTGGCTGGCGATTCCCTTTCCATGCCCTTCTTCATCGCCGCCGGGATGTCCCTCGTCTCCCTGCTCCTGATCATCTTCCTGCTGCCCGAATCCCTCCCCGCTGAGCACCGCCGCACCGGCGGGCAGCTCACCATCTTCCACCCGCGCCACACCCTGGATGCGCTGCGCGGCCCGCTGGGATTGCTGCTCTTCATGGCTTTCCTCGTTTCATTCGGCGCCATCAACTTCCAGGCCATCTTCGGCCTCTACGCCCTGGAAAAATTCGACTTCACCCCCGAGCAAGTGGGAACCGTGCTGGTGGTTGTCGGGCTGGTCTCAGCCCTCGTCCAGGGCGTGCTCACCGGCCCTGCCACCCGCCGTTGGGGCGAGGTAGCCGTCATCCGCTGGACGCTGCTGACCAACGCTGCCGGTTTCCTCATCCTCCTCCTCGCCCGCACCTACCCCGGCGTCCTGCTCACCGCCGGAATCTACACCCTCTCCCATGCCCTGCTCCGCCCTTCCGTCCAGGCCCTCACCTCCCGCCGCGCCCCCATGGCCCAGGGCGCCGCCATGGGCCTCAACAACGCCTTCCTCAGCCTGGGACAAATCGCCGGGCCGCTCTGGGCTGGCCTCGTCTTCGACCTCAACGTGGATCTCCCCTACCTCAGCGGCGCACTGATCATGCTCGCTGGCTTCCTGATCTGGTCGCACAAAGCTTAACATCAAAATAACGTGCCCGGGGCGGTTGATAAGTCGTCCCCTTGTGGCTGCCTCGGTTATAATATACTCCGCTACCGAGAACGATTCCTGCACCCAAGGTGACCCACCAACCGATGAACGATCCCGCCTTTCCCATTGCCAGCCGCCTCAACCCCGAGCTGAACACGCTCAGCGGTCAGCGACGCCTGGGCGGCGTCGCTGATGTGATCACCTTCCTGTACACGCTGCCGCTGGCGCTTGCCGCCGTCATCTGGCTGGCGCTGGTCAGCGATTGGCAAGCCGCCCGCCAGGGCTGGCTGGTCATCCTCCTCGCTGGCGTACTGATGTACCTCTTCAACCGCCTGAGCTTCTTCTTGATCACCGAGATCCGCGCCGGGGGCTACGCCAATACACAGGGCTCGCTGGATGATATGGTGCTTTGGACGGGCGCTTTCCTGGTAGGGCCGGTGGTGCTCTGGCTGGAAATTGTCGCCAATGTGATCAGCCTGGTGAATGGCATGCGCCGCGCCACAAGCATGGCGGCGCGCTGGAGCCAGGCGCGCCTCTTCACTGCCACGGTTGCCTCCAACACATTGACCTTGCTCGCCGCCCTGCTGTTCCACGAAAGGCTGGGCGGGCAGATCCCCCTGGGCATGCTTACCTGGCAAACCATTCTCCTCGCCATGCTGGCCATGGTCGCACAGGTTGCCCTGCGTTTTGTCGTCTATAGCGGGTATATTGCCTACGTGGCCTGGAGCCTAAAGAACCTGATGGGCGCCGACCCCCGTCCCGCCCTGATGTTCTTTGTTTATGCTTTCGTCTTCCCTGCCCTGGCCAATCCCTTTGCCATCCTCGCTGCAACCCTCTATGTGCGCGATGGGGTGCTTATCTTCATTTTCGACATGATCGGCCTGCTGCTGGTAGCCCTGCTCGCACGCCGCCTCAGCCAGGCAGCCGAGATCAGCCGCCAGCAGTCGCGCCAGCTCGAGCGGCTGGAGCGGTTAGGCCGCGAGCTGTTGAAAGCCCCGCCGGATGGCTCGACGCTCACAGGTTTATTGAACGAATACGTTCCGAATATGTTTGCCAGCCGTGGCATCGCCATCTGGCTGGAGCCAGGCCGCCTGCTCCTGAGCCACCCGCCAGAGTGGTCTCCCCCCCTGCAGCAGGTCTGGGCCTGGCTGCAGCAAAACGCCCAGGATCACGCCTTCCTGGCTGACGAAGAGCTGCCCTGGGAGGAGCAAGGCGGGAATAACCGCCGCACCCCCAACCATGAGCCCGTGGTGGTCGCCCCCATCTTGAACGTTGAGACGGGGTCCCCCTTTGGCATGGTCTACCTGGAGCTACAAACCCTGGCCATCCCCTGGAACCGCCAGGCCATCGAAGGCATCGCCCCCGCCGTGCAATCCATCTCCGCTCAGATCGCCTCCGCACTGCACCAGGCGCATACCTACCAGGAATCCCTCACCATGCAAAAGGCGCTCCAGGAGCTGCAACTGGCCCGCACCATCCAGGCTTCTTTCCTGCCTGAATCCCTGCCCCAATTGCCCGGCTGGCAGGTCGCCGCCACCCTCGAACCAGCGCGCCAGATTGCCGGCGACTTTTATGATTTCATCCATTTCCATGATGGCAAGCTGGGTATTTTGATCGCAGACGTGGCCGATAAAGGCTTAGGCCCCGCCCTCTACATGGCCCTCAGCCGCACACTGATCCGTACCTACGCCGAACAGTACCCCGCCGACCCTGCTGCGGTGCTGCAAGCCGCCAACCGGCGCATCCTGGAGGATGCCCGCGCCAACCTCTTTGTCACCGTCTTTTACGGCGTGCTCGACCCCGCCACCGGCCTGCTGACCTACGCCAATGCCGGGCATACCCCGCCATACCTGATCACCGCCCCAGGCGTAGCAGAAAAAACGCATCTCACCTTGCGCAATACCGGTATGCCCCTCGGCATTGATTCCGATGCCGTGTGGCGGTATGAAACCGCCGAAATGAGACCCGGCGAAAAGCTGCTCCTCTATACCGATGGCGTCACCGATGCCCAGAACAGCAATGGCGAATTCATCGACCGGCGCTTCATCCTCGAACTGGCCTGTTCCATGCGCGGCAGCAGCGTGCACGATCTGGCGCATGCCATCCTGGAAGAGGTGCACCATTTCATCGCCGATGCGCCGCGTTTTGATGATATTACACTGGTACTGGTGGGGCGAGAAACATGAACCTATTCCCAGCCCCAGAGTTCTAACTTTTTTGATCGTAATAAACCATCTCCCCAGGTGCTTTGCATAGCGCCAGGGGAGAGAAAGTGACGTTCTTTATCGCCGGTGAGCGGTGCCGCTCATAACCTTTGACGTATGGAAACCCCTCACCGCCTCGGTGAAGGCGTGGAGTTGCAGCATTTCACCATCGTCAGGGTGTTGCCGTTCTCCTTTGAATATTCGTAACACACCTCATCCATCATCCGCCGTATCAAGAACACGCCCAAACCTCGCGACCTGAGCTTCTCCAGCGGCACGTTCACAATAGGCTCTGGCACCTTGTGCAGGTCGAAGGGCATGCCGTGATCCTTTATCGTAACGGTGAGACAGTCTTTCTTGATCTCACAGGTAATCTCGATTTCCCCGCGGT
Organism: Anaerolineales bacterium; assembly: GCA_016932955.1. Next base: position 5,082 of record JAFGBV010000185.1, read on the forward strand.
CATCTCCCCCGTAGGAATGCTCAATGACATTGGTTGCAGCCTCATCCACGGCCAACTGGATAGAATAAACCCCGGCAAGATCCAACCCGGCCGCCCGGGCATAGGGGGTAACGAAATCACAGATCTGGGCCAGGATTTTCATCTGGCCGGGAAAGCGGCGGGTTTCTTTCAAGGGTTTTGTTGTATCGTTGAAGCAAACCACAATTTAGAAATTTCCCACTGCCGAGACCACGTCATCATAAATGGTGAAGTAGCTCCCCATCCCCACCAGGCTGAGCGATTCACGGATGCTCTTATCCACATTAGCCAGCACCAGCTCACCGCGTGGCTTGGCTTTCTTCTGCGTGTCAATCAGCACCCACCAGCCGGCGCTGGCCATGAAATTGACATCAGTCATATCAAAGACAATATTAAGCTTGCCGGTATCGGTCAGTTCCTCAAACACCTTGCGCAGTTCCGGCGCGTTGGAACCGTCAATCCGCCCGCTGGTTTTTACGGTTACACAGCGCTTGAATTCAGTGGTCGAGATATCCATCAAAGCCTCCTTTGGCGCATATGAAATAAAAATGATCCCGAAAGTGTTGTGATTATATCAAGAGATTGTTGGTTGGGCAAATCATGCTGATCGAAAGAATTTGGGGGTTACGCCAAACCCCGCCGATTAAGAAAAGCGGGTTCTCTGGGAATTGCCGGGGTGAGGCGGATCTGTCATTTGTCACGGCAATTCCCAATCAGACGAAAAGCGTATCAGTCGGATTAATGATATACTGATTTAACCCTGGATTTATACTGGAATGTGGCGATGCTGAAACAAAATTCCTGGCGATCATCCCGCGAGGCTGCCTGGATTGCAAGCGGCCTGGCAGGCTTCTACCTTCTGCTCGGGCTGCTCTTCCACGCCCAAGGCTGGTTTGGATGGGTGCGCGAGGGAGCGCTGCTACTGGTGAGCCTGCTGGCAGCGTTCGCCCTGGGCAAGGCAGCCTTGCACAACCGAGAAAAAGGGCAGCAGGCGGCGATTGCCTGGGGCTTGCTCGCCCTTGCCCACCTGCTCTTCGCCCTGGGCGCCGGCTTGCGCCTGCCTCTCCAGTTCGGCCTGGGCAAGGCGCCATTCTCAGATATGGTGGTGCTGTACCTGGCATATTCAGCGACCGCCCTTTCCCTGCTCTATTTCCTTCTTTTTGCTGCCGGTCTGCTGATCTTGCCGATTTCCCTGCCTGGGGCAAGCGAGCGCCTTAAATACAGGATCGACCTGGCGATCATCTTCCTGGCCGGGGGGGTGTTGGTATGGAACTTCCTCATCGCGCCGGGTATGCAACAATCTGGGTGGGGTCTCCTGTCTGCGGCTCAAATCGTGGCGTATCCTGTGCTGGGTCTGGCGCTTGCCACTGTACTGCTCCGATTCCTTTACTACCACTCCCGCCAATCCGTTCACCAGCCGCTGTTGTTACTCGAGTGGAGCAGCGCTGCAGCGATCATTGGCACGCTGGTCTTCGCCATTGAGATGCGCCTGGGCTCCGCGCCAGCGGACTGGCTGGCAGAGGCAGCCTACCTGGCTGCCTTTGCGCTTGCTGGGCTGGCAGGGCTGGCTCAGCGGCAAGAACCAGTTGACCAGCAAACAGCCAGTAAGCCAAAAGCAGCTCTTGCCTGGATCCCCTACCTGCCCTATCTGTTGGGTATTCTGGCTTTTTTCCTCCTTGTGGGTTACGAGCGCGCCATGGTGCCCTTCGTCGCTTTGGCCAGCATTGTAGGCGTGATCTTTGCCCTCATCATCCTGCGCCAGGTGGTTTCCCTGCGCGAGAATGCCCGCCTCTACGAGAATGAACTGCGCCGCCGGCGCTTGGCGGAGGCCCTCAGCCAGGCGGGGCGTGAGCTCACCGGCAACCTGGAGTTCGAGCTGGTGCCCGGGCTGGTGCTCGACCAGCTCGCAGCCGTGCTGCCATACGAGCGCTGCTCGATCATGATCGAGCGCGACAATATGCTGATCATCGCCGCCCAGCGCGGCTTCCCCAAAGACGAGCGCACCCGCAACCTGCGGATCAAGATCCGCGAAGATGATGTCTTCCTGGAGATGGCGCACACGCAGCAGCCGGTGGTCTACCCCGATATCACCCAGGTGCAAGGCTGGCAGATCGTCCCCTGGCTGCCGTTGAACAAATCCTGGATGGGCGTGCCCCTCATCGTCCACGACCGGGCGATTGGTATGCTTTCCATCACCCGCCGCCCTGCCGATGCCTTCAGCCCAGATGATGCCCTGCTGGCAGTGGCTTTCGCCGGGCAGGCAGCCATTGCCCTGGAGAACGCTCGCCTGTACGGCGAGCTGGCTCACGCCTACCACAACCTTGAGATCCTCGACCGCACCAAGTCACGCTTCATCGAAGTGGTCGCCCACGAGCTGCGCACCCCCCTCACCATCATCAAGGGCTATTCCCAGGCACTCTCCTCCCAACCCGCCACCCGCTCCGACCCCGCCCTCGGCCCCTACCTGGATGGCATCCTGCGCGGCATCGACCGCATGCACGAGACCGTCAACGACATGCTCGCCGTCACCAAGATCGACGCCCAGGAGCTCAAACTGCGCAAGAAGCCCACCCTGCTCAGCATTGTGCTTGGCGAGGCCGCCCAAAAATTCGAAGCAGCCCTGCAGGAGCGCAGCCTGACCCTCAGCATGGAGGGATTGAAAGGCCTGCCCCCCATCCAAGCCGACCCCGATCTGCTCAACAAGGTGTTTATGCATCTCATCCAGAATGCCATCAAGTACACCCCCGATGGCGGCAAGATCAGCATTACCGCCGAGCACGACGAGCAAAGCAGGATGATTGAAGTGGTCGTGAGCGACAACGGCATTGGCATCGACCCGGAGCAACAGCAGGTGATCTTCGAAAAATTCTACCAAGGCGGGGAGGCCGCCCTGCATTCTTCCGGCAAGACGAAGTTCAAGGGCGGCGGGCCGGGGCTGGGTCTGGCAATTGCCCGCGGCATTGTTGTCGCCCATAGTGGGCGCATCTGGGTGGAAAGCCCCGGCTGTGACGAGCAAGCCTGCCCCGGCAGCCAGTTTCACCTCCGCCTGCCTGTGGAATAAACTCCTTGGCCCGGGGTCCCTTCCTCAACGCCAAACGCCTGCGCGATTACCCCCGCCTGTTCCTCATCAGCAGTTGGGCGATCATCTTGCTTAACATCCTCCTGCGCGATGGCTGGATCGGCGGCCTCACCGGCATCATGATGTTTGGCGACTTTATCTCCTATTACGCCGGTGGGGTGCTCTTCCGCATGGATATCGCCCACCTCTATGATCCAATGGTGCAGACGGAGATACAACTGGGGCTGGTGGCGCCCAGCCAGCCGCCAGGATTTGCCCCTTTCATCAGCACGCCCTATGTCGCCATGGCCTACGGCGCGCTGACCGGACTGCCGCTGCCGTGGGCGCTGGGATTGTGGGCGGCCTTCAGCGTGATCTGCGCCGGGGGGGCGGTGGTGCTGCTCCAGCGCTTCCTCATCCCAGAATGGCTGAAGAAGGCTGGCCTTAGCCCGGGGCAGATGGGGATGATCTTGGCCTCTTGTTTTGCCCTGGTGATCGGCTTCCAGGCCGGGCAGAACCATACCCTCACCCTCCTGCTGGTCAGCGCCATCGTACTCGCCACGCAGCGCGAGAAATGGCTCCTGGCGGGCGTGCTGGCGGGGCTGCTCGCTTACAAGCCGCAGTTCGCCCTCGGCTTCCTCATCATCTGGCTCATCTGGCGGCAGTGGAAGGCGCTGCTGGGGTTTGGATTGGTCGCCGGCGCATGGGCAGGGCTTTCCCTCCTTATCCACGGCATCGAGCCTTACCGGCACTACCTGGCGTTCAGCGAGCTGCTGCTGATGCTGCCCTATGCCAAAGATAGCTTCCCCATCGCCATCATGGCCACGCCCTATGCCCTGCTCGCCACCCTGATTCCGCCGCGCTTTGCCCCCGCCCTGCAAGCAGCCTTCTCCGGCCTGGGGGTCGCCCTGGCGTTGGGGCTGGGCATCGTCGCCTGGCGGCACCGCCGCTTGCCCGTAGCCCAGCGAAATGCGGCCCTGGCCCTGGCAATCTTCTTCCCCCTGCTCATCATGCCCCACACCCTCGTCTACGACCTGCTCATCCTCATCCCGGCTCTCTTCCTGCTGGCTGAGGATGCAGAAAGGGGCCGGCGTCTGCTCCTCCCGGCTGCCCTCGCCTATGCAGGGACGCTCTTCCTGCCGCTGGTCGGCTTTGCCCTCCGCCTCGCCCTCACCGGCCTCATCCCCACCCTGCTCTTCCTCAGCCAGGTCAGGCGCCTCTGGAAACGGCCTGAGAGCGAAACGGAGGTTTCAGTGCCATGAGCGTGCTAAAAGTGTATGCCGATTACGATTGGAAAGCCGCCGGCATCGATCAGCGCTTCCGCTACTGCCCGCACTGCGCCAGGGAATTGCAGGTGGCAGAGGTGGCGCAGCGGCAGAGGGCGACCTGCCCCGCCTGCGGGTATGTTCATTACCGCAACCCCGCCCCCGCGGTGGGTGTGCTGCTGGTGGATCACGGTCGCGTCTTCCTCGGCCAGCGCGCCTATAACCCAGGGGCGGGGCTGTGGGCGCTGCTCAGCGGGTACGTGGAATACGACGAGGATTTTCTCAGCGCCGCCCGCCGCGAAGTGCGCGAAGAGACCGACCTGGAGGTGGAGTTGCACGCCATCGTCAACGTCGAATCAGCCTTTCTCTCCCCCACCCTCCATTTCCTCGCCGTGTACCTGCTGGCAAGCCCCACCGGCGGCGTGCTGGCGCTGAGCGACGAGCTGACTGCCTGCGGGTGGTTCCCCCTCACCGGCCCCCTGCCCTCGATGGCCTTCCGCCAGGATGTCGACCTCATCGCCGCCTTTGCCAGCGGCGACCTGCCCTCCATCCCGCTGGAATCGGCAGCGATATAGCATAAGCAATGCTGGCGCAGCGGGCAGAAAATCGCGCGAGGTATATAGTTCGGTGTAGAATTATACAGTGAATATCCCCAGGAATCGTGCCAGCATCCATGGAGGCTCTCATGAATTTCTTTAAAAAGCGCAAACCAACACAGCCAACCGCATCGCCTCAGCCATCCCAATTCTCAGTTGGACTGCCTCGCCAGAATGAAATACAATTTTGATCCCCTCAACCCGCCAGAGATCATCGGTGGAGCATGGAAGAACGAGTTCTACGTTTTCCACCGGCTCTATCATCTCATCAACCATCCCAATTTCATGTTCTACATCACCACCTACAAGGACAACGGCAAGAACAACGTCTGCCTGCATGCCTGGGGGTTTGTGGATAGCGACCCTAACCATGCGACCTATTTCATCCTCTCCCTGGACAAGAATTGGCACACCTATCACAACCTGCAACGGGAAGGCGTGTTTTGCGTCAACTACCAAACGCAAGACAACCCCAAACTGGGTCAGATCGTGCGCCACAATGCCGTTGAAGACGACGAGATCAGCGCTCCGGGGTTGACAGCAGAAAAGTGCGTTAAAATCAATGCGCCGCGCATCCACGAATGCGGACTCCATCTCGAATGCAGGGTGATCTGGGAAAGGGGCATCCCTCAAAGCAGTAAAGTCGTTATTGCAAGCCAGGTAGAGTACGTAACCCTGGAGGAGGCTTTGCTCAATACCGACTACCGGGAGAAACTAAGAGCATTTGACACGCATCTCTGCTACACGAAGCAGATCAATCCCCTTACTGGCGAAATGAGCGCAGTGGGAGGCGAGGGGAGATTGGATCCTGCACTATTTGAGAACTGGTAGCAACATTCGACAGAGGTCATAGAAAAGGACGGGTAACATGAACAGCAATAAAAAAGAATTGTCACCAGAACAACGTGAAGAGCTGCTCAGCGCGTTGAAAGCCCGTTTTGAGAAAAACATAAAGCGTCATCAAGGTCTTGAATGGACTGAAGTACAGGCAAGGCTGGAAGCGAATCCCGAAAAACTGTGGTCGCTCCATGAAATGGAAAGAACTGGCGGTGAACCGGATGTTGTCGGTCATGATCAACAGACCGGCGCATACATTTTTTATGATTGTTCCGCAGAAAGCCCCAAAGGCCGCAGAAGCATTTGTTACGACCGCCAAGCGTTGGAATCAAGGAAAGAACATAAGCCGGAAAATAACGCCATGGATATGGCGGCTGCCATGGGCATTGAGCTTTTAACCGAAGAAGAATATCGCGAGCTGCAGAAACTTGGAGAGTTCGATACGAAAACGTCGAGCTGGGTAAAGACGCCAGCTGCGATTCGAAAACTCGGCGGCGCTTTGTTTGCCGATCGCCGCTACGACCACATCTTCGTGTATCACAACGGTGCGGAGTCTTACTATGGCGCCAGGGCGTTCCGCGGCTGGCTACGGGTGTAAACTTTGCACAGACAGAGCTGACTGCCGGCAGGTGGCCCCCTATCGCCAACTCTGGCTCAGATGACCTTCTGTCAGGAAACCGACCTCACCGCCGCCTTTGCCAATGGCGATCTGTCTTCTATCCCGCCGGAATGAGGAGAGGACTTTGGTAAGCAATAGTCCAAGTGCGATCGAAGCGATATCAATTGAGCAAGGAATCGCCTTAATAGCCATTAATATTATTGGTCTTGTTTGTATCGGGTCGATCTTTTACTTGATGAGGGAAAAAACACCTGAACCCAAGGCAAAATTAATCATGTCAGCAAAGATAGGTGTGGTTTTCATCATCCTCTTTGCGGTCTTTTCTGGCGACTTGGGGATCTCCTTCTGGGTTGAATCTGGTAATTTCCAAACTGTGACGCTTGCCATACCTCTATTCATTTGCGGGAGCCCATTTGTTTTTCCCATAGTGGTAATGGGTGCATATATCCAATTAATTTATCGAGACAAGATACAAGAATTTGTCAACGCACATAAACGATAAACGCATTTCCGAAAACCTGTTTCAAGATTGAGGTTGAAAAGCATGAAACAGAGGCAGGGCTTAATCCTTCTCCTTCTACTATTGCTCAGAATCTTCCCCTTTTCTTACATCTTCCAAGGGCAAGAGGCGATTTTAACAACCGTCCTTAAAATCTATCAGGTTGCCACATTTTTTCTGGTTGCTTTATTAATCGGATGGGAGAAAGAAAACCTTGCAGATTTCCACATTGACCGTTTGAGCCTGATGATTATTCTGCTCTCCAGAACGGTATTGATCTGGTTTGGAGGCTCCGCCATCCTTCTCGATTGTTTCATTTACCCACTCTCGTTATTGATCGCCATTAATCTCTTTGTCCGGTTGGGAATAGGTTTTGCTCAATCCCCGATCAAAGCAGCCAACATAGCCTGGGTGTTCATCGGAATAATTGGCGGGATCGTTTTTTTCGCAGCCCAATCACTCATATTGGCGCTCCTTGCCAACGTTGAGGTTGGAATGCTTCCCAACTTGGTTCTCCCCAACTCTGTTGGGGAATTGGTGGTGGGCTTTGTAAGGTCGCTGAGCAACGAAGGGATTGACGAAGAGCCATTATTTCGAGGCTTCTTGTGGGGATACCTGCGACGATTCGGATTGAAGGATCATTCGATATGGTGGATCCAAGGCGTACTATTTTGGCTTGTTCACTACGACAGGCTCTTTATGGGGCATGCCAGCTTCTGGTTTGGATTACCATTCGGTCTGCTGTTTGGATTCCTGGCATGGCGCTCGCGTTCGCTCTCATCCAGCATGGCAGCACATGCCATTTACAATGCCTCTGCCACTTTACAGAGGCTATAGGTTCAGAATGATCACGGAACGATTGACCGGTACCCTTGCCATCTTACTCACCCTCTGGGTTACAGGATGTAATCGGGTATCAGAGCTTACAACGCCAGCTCCAACCGTTGAGCTTATAAGAACATCATCAGCTACGTCGACTGCTCAAATCCCTCCTGCGATGATGGCTTCCCCAGATCAGACCAGCGGTCTTCAAGCCAATCTTTTCGCAAATTCACAAACGCCTTCGCCAACTATCGACAATACTTTAACCCCCGTTCCTGAAACGGGAATACAAGAATTTCCATCACCCATACCTGACCAAGGAGTTCAACAAAAGTGCGCATTGATTGAACAGGCTGACCCGAGTGGCACCAATTTAGAGGGGACACTCATACTAGGAGTAAATCCCCTCGATGAATATGGTGATATCGGGGAAGTCTACACCATGAGTATGAACAACTTGATTTTGCATCGTTGGTTCACGGCAACAAACCAAATAGATTTGTTCCCAATGGTAGGACGAATATCACCCAATTTTCAGAGATATCTATATTTTGAACCATTACCCACTGGTGAGGGAAGCCAACTACATATCGCGACGATCACTGGTCAAGAAATTCCAGTAGCTTACTGGGAGGCGACATGGGGAAGCTCTGCTGAATGGCTAGATGATCGAAGGATCATTATCTGGCCTTCCAGAACCGTTGAACAGGACTTGGGAACAGCGGTTGTTCTTGATCCCCTTTCCGGTCAATGGCAGCAGGTCAATCCAGATTTTCCCAGCGGGATTAATAACTGGATTCCCATGGTGTCGTATAGTCCTGACTTGTCCCATGCAATTTACCTCAGCGGGAACGATTTTGTTTTGCTAGATCTTCAATCTCGACAAGATAGCTGGAGGAAAGATGGGGTTTATTTTTATCAGCCCTTGTGGTCGCCAGATGGCAGTCAGGCCGCGATGATCTTTACAGAACCTGAAGGATCACTATCCAATTTATTCCTGGTAACTTTGGATGGACAGGAGGTACAGCTTACACGTTTCCAGGATGCCTACCCGAGTGTATCGGAAATCTATATTGAGAAGATGGCTTGGTCTCCCGACGGGCGTTACATCGCCTTTCTCGTTCTTGTCGGTAATGGTGACCAAGTAATTAAAGGGCCAACCCTCATGGTGGTTGATATAGATTCCAGGCAGGTTATGGATTATTGCATGATCGCTTCAAGATACCATACTGGCAATATTGTTTGGTCATCAGATAGTCTATGGTTGGCTGTTGCATCACCTCTTGAATACGACAAGTATCTGGAAGTTGCGCCGAAAGGGGAGAGATTTTCGCAAGGCACTTTTCTAATCAATATTGCAGATGGGCTCGCAATGCAAATAGCTGAGAATGTGATCCCATTGGGTTGGATGGTTTCGCCATAGTCGAGAGCTCACACCCGCTTCACCGCTCACCTATCGTACCCAATTTACCAGGTTCGATATTCTCATACACTAGAATGAGCTTAACGAATTCCAATCCCGATAGGACTGCGGTTCGATAAAGGGATTGACTTAACTACGCCAATGGCGTACAATTGAAGCTAGGATGCAATAATAGCATGGTTATTATAGAGACTTCAATATTTACTCGCCAGGTCCAAGCGTTGCTGGATGACGAGAGCTACCGGCGATTGCAGACTATCCTGGTCATCCGACCAGATGCCGGTGATCTGATCCCTGGCGGTGGAGGCTTACGGAAAATCCGTTGAGGTGCGCAAGGTCGCGGCAAGCGCGGCGGGATACGAGTGATCTATTATTGGGCCGTGCAGCAAGATCGTATCCTGGTGTTACTGATGTATCCCAAGAGCGAACAGGATAACCTTACTGCAGAACAACTCAAGGTGCTGCGCAGGATTATCGAGGAGGAATACCCATGAAAGATGAATTGTTTGCTGAGCTGGTTGCCAGCGTTCGTGAAGGCGGAGCTATTCTACGCAGCGATCAGCCTGCTTCACGTTTATTTACCATTGAAGCCCCAGAGATCAAGGAAATACGGAATGGCTTCGGTCTGACCCAGGAGCAGTTTGCCGCTCTATTAGGCATCAGTGTGCGGACATTGCGCAATTGGGAACAAAACCGACGCGTCCCTGAAGGCCCGGCGCGCGTGCTCCTGCAAGTAGCCGCCAAGCATCCCGAAGCCGTGTTGGATGTGGTGCAGGCAAAAGCCGCGTAACATACATGTAGAATCATCGAATGGCAGGGCTAAATTCTGGCTGGAACCCTTTGTGACTTTAACGGACTTTCGCGGCTTGAAACAACACGAAATTAAAGAAATCCAGCAGATTGTGGAAGAGCAAGAGGAGGTATTCCGAGATGCCTGGCGCAAACACTTCTCTGAATGAGACCCTAATTACCAACATCGAGTGTGATGGTTTTTGGCTGCTCACCGGGGATAGTGAATTCTTCGTCTCCTTTGATGAATATCCCGATTTTCAAAATGCAACTGTGGCGCAGATCCACGACTTCCTATCCTCAGGAGATCATTTTCACTGGCCTGCGCTGGATATTGATATCGATCTGGATGCCCTGAAGCATCCAGATCGCTTCCCGCTCAAGTATCGTCGGTGATCATCCAACCTCCCAACTAAATCACACCCCTGGTGTCTCGCCCGGGGTGTGTTATTATTCCCCGCATGACGATCACGCCATATCACGATCAATATCCCCTCCCCGTCCATCATGATGGGTCGGCGCGCTATGTGTCACCCGCAGAGGCGCGGCTGGGCGAACAGGTCACCCTCCGCCTGCGCATCGACGCGGCGCTGCCCGTCCGCCGCGTGCTGCTCTGCACCCATCCCGATGGCGAGCGGCTGCTGACCAGCATGCATCCAGAAGCGCCGCAGCCCGGCGAACCCTGCCGCTGGTGGCGGGTAGGTCTGCGCCTCGAGATGCCGCAGACCTCTTACCGCTTCTTGATCTTCCTCGAGCAGGGTGCGCTGTGGTACAACGCCGGCGGGCTGCACCATGCAACCCCCACCGACGCCGAAGATTTCCGCCTGCTCGCCGGTTACCAGGCGCCGAGTTGGGTGCGCCAGGCGGTGTTCTACCAGATCTTCCCCGATCGTTTCGCCGATGGCGAGCCAGCCAACAACGTGCGCGACGGCGAATACGAGTACATGGGCATGCCCGCCCGCTCCAGGCGCTGGGGAGAGCCCCCCACCCCCAAAGGAAGGGCCGCGATGGTGGAGTTCTACAGCGGCGACCTGCAGGGCATCGCACAGAAGCTCGATTACATCGCCGACCTGGGCGCCACCGCCCTGTATCTAAACCCGATCTTCAGCGCCTATTCCAATCACCGCTACGATGTGACCGACTATTTCCACGTTGACCCCCACCTGGGCGGGGATGCCGCCCTCATCGCCCTGCGCCAGGCGGCGGAGAGGCACGGTCTGCAAATCATCCTGGATATCGTCCCCAACCACTGCGGCGTGATGCACCCCTGGTTCCTCACCGCCCAGCAAAACCCCCGCTCCCCAAGCGCCGATTATTTCACCTTCCGCAGCCGCCCGGACGATTACGAAGCCTGGCTGGGCGTGCGCACCCTGCCCAAGCTGAATTATGCCTCGCCCGGATTGCGAGAGGTGATGTATGAAGGGAAAGATGCCGTGTTCCGCCACTGGCTGCGCACGCCCTATGCCATCGACGGCTGGCGCATCGATGTAGCCAATATGCTTGCCCGGCGGGGCCTCGAGCAGCTCGGGCTGGAGGTGGGCCGCGGCATCCGCCAGGCAGTGAAGGAGGAGAACCCCGCCGCCTACCTGATCGGCGAGAATTTCTTCGATGCCACCCCTCAACTGCAAGGCGATTGCTGGGATGGCGTGATGAACTACGCCGGCTTCACCCAGCCGTTGTGGTACTGGCTCAACCGCCTGGCAGTTTGGGTGCGCGGAGAGCCCGGCCTGGCCGAGGCCTCCGGCGCGTGGCCAACGATGGCGCTGCTCGAATCCTGGCAAGCCTACCGCGCCGCCATTCCCTGGGCCATCGCCTGCCAGCAGTTCAACCTGCTTGGCTCGCACGATACCCCGCGCATCCGCAACATCGCCCAGGATGACCCCGCCCTTAACCGCCTGGCGGCGGCCCTGCTCTTCACCTACCCCGGCGTGCCTTGCGTCTATTATGGCGATGAGATCGGCCTGGGGGCAGCGGGCAGCCTGGAGGCGCGCCAGTGCATGCCCTGGGAACAGGAAACCTGGGATGAGAACCTGCGCCAGCATTACCAGGCGCTCATTCGCCTGCGGCGCAGCCAAAAAGCCCTGATCGAGGGCGGCTTCCAGGTGCTTCTGGCAGAAGAAAACACATTCGCCTTCCAGCGTGATGTGGAAGGCGAATGGATCATCGTTGTAGCCCGGCGTGGGGAGGATACGCCCCCCTCGCCGCCCATCTGGGCTGCGCGTGGCGGCATTCCAGATGGAGTCATTTTCCGCGAAGCGTTCAGCGACGCCCGCGCTCAGGTGGAGAACGGGCACATCGCCCTGCCGGGAGGCGGCAGGGGAGCGCAGATCTGGATCAGCGAGGGGTAATAATTAGTCCCTGATCTCGCCGCGCGACATGCGGGCGATCATACCGACCATAAAGCCAACGGCGGTCAGCGCTGCAAGGGCAATCTTGGTCACATCCACCACCGGCTCGATGCGCACGCCTTCCGGGCCGGAGATCACCACCGCCACCGGGCGAGAGAGAGTGCGCCCCCCACCCCCACCGCCCCCACCGCTGCCGTAACCCTCGCTGGCACTTCCTTCTTCGTCCTCGTCCTCTTTCTCCTGCGGGGCAGAACCGCCGCCAGAACCGTAACCGATGCCAAAGCCCATCCCACAAAGCACCTCCGCCGCGGGGATGATGATGGTATCGCCGTGCTCCACCGGCTCGCCATAGACCGCAGTCACATCCGCTGTAGCCAGGAAGCCGTCTAGCGTGTACTGCACCGCGTCAATTCCTTCCAGTGGCTCAATCTCGTCGAGCATATTCTCGTTTTCGTCAGACATCTTAGCACTCCTCGTTCAAGCAAAAGTCAGCGGCGCGGCCAGAGAATCCAGATCAACAGGGCGCCGAGAATGCCAGCGCCCAGCAACAGCCATTGGGCTTGGCGGGTTAGATCGCGCACCGGCAGGGTTTGTTCTTGCCCGTCAGCGCTTTGCACAACAACAGAAGCCGGTCGGTTCCAGATCAGTCCGCCGTTCAGGCCAGGGATCTTGAGCCGCAGCACCTTTGCCATCGGCAGCAACCGCTTATCCCCAGCTTTGATCGGCTCGCCGGCTCTTGTCTCCAAGGTGATCCACTTCATAATCCCTCCTTCTTTCTCGCTATCCAGAACTACCCCTCAT
>JAFGBV010000186.1 GCA_016932955.1 Anaerolineales bacterium
ATGGGCACATCTGAAAACTCACGCAACCGTTTGGCTACTTGATAACCATCCATAGCCCCCGGAAGGATAATATCTAGCAAGATTAAGTCGGGTTGCTCCAGGGCTGCCATCTCAATCCCGCTCTCACCACTAAAGGCTGCAATCACCTCAAACCCTGTCGCGCCGAGCACCTCGCGCACCAGGTTAATCACCCTTGGCTCGTCATCCACAATTAAAATTCGCGGTCGCTCTTTTACAGGCATAGTATTATTCCACGATCATGTAGTCTTGGGCAAGGAAAAATATATCGTTGTCCCTTCTCCCAATTTACTTTCTGCCCAAATTCTGCCTCCGTGCGCCTCAACAATTGCCCGGGCTATTGGCAGTCCCAATCCCGTCCCAGCGATGTGTAGGTTGGTTGCCGAACGAACGCGGAAATATCGCTCGAATAAGGGAATCAGATCTTCTGGTGAAATTCCAATACCCTGGTCGGCTATCGTGATGACAACATCAGAAACTCGTTCCTCCCCACGAATGAAGACTAAACCGCCCTGAGGCGAATATTTGACTGCATTGTCCAATATATTCCGAAAGACTTGCTTTATCCAGCGTGGATCAACTTCAAGAATTGGAAACTTTTCCGGAAAGTCCACGATGATGCGGTGAGAATCGGTGCGATGCTGTATTTCCGCGGCAATATCGCGGGCAAGGTGGTGCAAGCGGACCGGCTGCTGTTCAATGATGAACTGATCGACATCGATCAATGATGAATCGAGGATATCTTCCAACATGGATTGCATGTTTTCACTTTCTTCCTCGATCATGCGCAAGAAATTCTGGCGCTTTTCCTCGCTCCAATTCACATCATCCATCAGCAATGCAGAGGAATATCCCTGAATTGCCGTCAACGGCATACGTAGTTCATGCGAGAGGGTGGCCAGAACCTCTGATCGCATGCGCTCTGCCTGGCGCTCCTCACGGATCGCGTCAGCTTGAGCAGCCAGGCGGTCACGATCGATCGCCAGGGCAATCAGGTCGCTAATAGTCTGCAAGAAAGGCAAATCCCTTTCCGAGAAAACCATGGGGCCTCTTATGGTCTCTAAAACCAGCACCCCGAACTTTTTTGTTCCTACCGTGATCGGCGCAGCCAGTGTACAACGTGGCAGAATATCTGATCCCAGGGCTCGAACCATTACTGCCCGGTTTGATGAGCGCATATCCGCCATTGCATCAGCCACTTGCTCAGGGGTGCTTAGCAGGCGTCCTACACCATCATCAAATACTTTTCCAGTAATGGCCTCCCCGGCCCTTAATCCTAACTCGCTGAATGCCTGGGAATCATATCCAAAAGCCGCGGCTGGTCTGAAAACCCCTGCGGGATGATCCCATAACATTACTGCTCCGACCTCTGCTGGCTCGATAACCCCGATAATTTTTCGAATCACAGCATTGAGCAATTCTGGCAGATCGAGTGGCAGAGTAAGTGTTTTTGCCACCTCAGTCAGTGCATAGAGTTGGCGATGAAGTCTTTTGGTATCCGTCATATTCTGCGTTTCATGCAAAATCAAACCTGGAAACCTGACACTATTATCATATCATGAGTTTTTAGAAATTACCCCAGTTTAGAGTCGTGACTGTTCCAAAATTGGTAAACCTCGTTCGTTCTCTCCGAAAGTGGGGCGCAGCCGCTCAAAATCTACGCTTTCTTCGAGGCTCGCTTGCATAAACTGCTCCATTTTCGCCCTAGAGTGGGAGAAATAATCTGCTACCATGAGACTTTACCAACTTTGGAACGATCACTCACCCCAATGAGCCTGAGTTTCTATGGTACAGTTCCATTATCAGAGGGATAAAAAGCAACCACCCCAGGAATCCTGAGGTGGTTTGGAGTGACCCATGCAGGACTCGAACCTGCAACCAACTGATTAAGAGTCAGCTGCTCTACCATTGAGCTAATGGGCCGTCTAGCGACGGGAATTATACCGCAAAGGAAGTGATTGTCAACCAACCCGAAAGTTTCATCGCGCGAAACATTGCACATTCGGGGAATATAGCGTAAACTTTTATTAGGCGCGCCAGCATTCAGGGCACGTTCGCTTAGACTTCTTTATCGGATTGGTATCATCGCAGGAGCTGGCAGATGCAGAATAAGGGGACTACCCTACTTATTGTTGAAGATAACCACGATTTGCGCAATGGGCTAAAAGATATCCTTTCATTTGAAGGCTTCACTGTATTAGCAGCAGCGAATGGCAGGGAGGCGATCAACCAGATGAAAGCTATATGCCCGGATTTGATCATCTCCGATATCACCATGCCAGAAATGGATGGATTTGAGTTCTTTGAAACAGTACGCTCTCGACCAGAAGGCGTTACGATCCCCTTTATTTTCCTCACTGCCCGAGGCGAGCGCGATGATGTTCTACGCGGCAAGAACCTTGGGGCAGAGGATTATCTGGTCAAGCCAGTTACGCGGGGCGAACTAGTCGCCGCCGTTCAATCCCGCCTGACCCGTTTTCGCCAATTGCAAATGGCGCAGATGGAGCAAGCCTACCAGGCAGCGCTGGCTGCTTTGGCTAATGGAATTGAAGTGCGCGACCGTTACACGCGCGGCCATGTGGAACGGGTGACTGCTTACACACTGGCGATTGCTGAGCAATTGGGCTGGCGTGGCAAGCGCTTGGACGATTTACGCTACGGAGCCATCCTGCACGATATTGGCAAGATCTTCATCACCGAACAAATCCTCCAAAAAGCAGGGAAACTAACTGAAGAAGAGCGCGCAGAGATCATGCGCCATCCGCTCCGTGGGGCAGAAATGGTCAAAGACATCCCCTATCTGTCAATGGCGATACCCGTGATTCGCTCTCATCATGAACGATGGGATGGCTCCGGCTATCCGGAAGGGCTAAAAGGCGAGGAGATCCCTATTGAGGCGCGCATTATTGCCGTGGCAGATGTCTTCGATGCACTGACCAGCAACCGACCCTATCACACTGCAGCTACCCTTGCAAACGGATATAGTGAGGTGGTAAATGCCAGTGGAGCGCATTTCGATCCCATGGTGGTCAATGCTTTCCAGCGCGCCTGGGAAAACAACAAGATCCAAGAGATCGCCGCCAAATGGGCTAACCTGCCTCAACCTATCGATGACAGCCCCCAAACTACACGCGTCAGTTCGGGATAAGGGGGATTGGCGAATATTTTAAGGAAGGTGTAGGTTAACCAGCGCCAATGGCGTGCTATAATCCTCGATTGATTGTTCTAAAAAAGCCAACCTGACAGCCATGTCTTTTGTTCATCTGCACGTTCATTCCGAATACTCGCTCCTGGATGGTTTCAGCAACATCAAGAAGCTGGTTGAACGCGCTAAAGAGATGAACATGCCGGCTCTTGCGTTGACCGACCACGGGACAATGTTTGGGGTGATCGAGTTTTACAATGCAGCAATGGAGGCGGGCATCAAACCGATCATCGGTGTAGAGGCTTACCTAGCTGCACATAGCATGCGCGGTCGAGATCCCCAGGAAGATAAGAAATCAACCCACCTGCTGCTGCTAGCCGAAAATGAGACTGGCTACAAGAATTTACTCCAACTAGCCAGCGCAGCCCAATTAGATGGTTTTTATTACTACCCGCGGATCGACCATGAACTGCTTGCCCGCCATGCCGAAGGTTTGATCTGCACATCCGGCTGCATGTCAGCAGAAGTACCGCGCCAGATCAAGCAAGGAAATTTAGAAGGCGCACGCCGCAGCCTGGATTGGTACTACGAAACATTCGGGCGCGACCACTTTTTCCTCGAGTTGCAACACCACGATATCCCAGAGCAGGAGCACATCAACCAAGTGTTGTTAGAACTAGGCCAGCGCTACAAAGCGCGCTACGTGGCAACCAACGATGTGCATTACATAAACCCCAAGGATGCTCGTCTGCAGGATATCATGCTTGCCGTCCAAACCGGCACTCTGCTCTCAGACCCAAACCGGATGCGCATGACTGATGCATCTTACTACTTACGCAGCCCACAAGAGATGGAACAATTATTTGCCGATACACCAGAGGCGATCAGCAATACTTTGATGATCGCGGAACGCTGCCAGGTTGATCTCGGCTTCAAAGGCTACCGGCTGCCGCAATTTGAGGTGCCCCCAGGTTACACTGCTCAATCCTACCTGCGCGAACTGTGCGAGGCTGGCTTGCACCGCCGCTACCAGGAGCGCACCAGCGACACCGTTGTGCGCGAGCGCTTGGAGTATGAGCTCGACGTCATCCATTCCATGGGTTTCGATACCTATTTTCTCATTGTATGGGATCTTTGTCGCTACGCCCGCGAACAAGGGATCTGGTACAACGCGCGCGGTTCATCCGCAGGCTCCATCGTAGCCTACACACTGGATATCACCCTGGTAGATCCAATCCAACACGGCCTGATCTTCGAGCGATTCCTCAATCCGGGCCGCATCTCGATGCCCGATATTGACTTAGATTTCCGCGACGACCGCCGTGCGGATATGCTGCAATACACCGCTCAAAAGTACGGGGATGACAAGGTTGCCCAGATCATCACCTTTGGCACACTGGGCGCGCGCGCAGCGATACGTGATGTGGGCCGCGTGATGGATATTCCTCTCACAGAAGTTGATAAAGTTGCCAAGGTTATCCCCAACATACCAGGCAAACCGGTCACCATCGTACAAGCCCTGGAGGAAGTAAACGAGCTCAAACAACTCTATGAGTCTGCCTCTTACCTGCGCGAGCTGATCGACACTGCGGCAGAAATGGAAGGTGTGGTACGAAATGCCGGTACCCATGCTGCGGGGGTGGTCATCACAGACAAGCCTGTGATCGAGTACCTGCCATTACACCGTCCTACAGGCGCCTCGGCTGAGGAATCACCGATCAAGAGCGTCACGCAATTCGAGATGAATATCCTGGATTCGCTCGGTCTGCTGAAAGTCGATTTTCTGGGCCTGGCAACGCTGACGATCATGGCACGCGCTTGTGACCTGATCCGCGAACGGCACGGGGTCGAATATTCCCTTAACAATATCCCAACGGACGATCCGGCAACCTATGAGCTACTTGGCCGCGGCGAAACTTATGGTGTATTCCAGGTAGAGGGCTCTGGAATGCGTCGCTGGCTGATGCAGATGAAACCAAAGTCGCTCGAAAATGTGATTGCCATGGTGGCGTTATTCCGTCCGGGGCCAATGGATTTCATCCCCGGTTATATCCACCGTATGCATGGTGAGGAAAAGGTGGAATACCGTCATCCGTCGCTGGAGCCTATTCTCAAAGAAACCTACGGCATAACCGTTTACCAGGAACAGATCATGTACACAGCCATGAACCTGGCTGGGTACACTGCCTCCGAAGCAGACAACCTGCGCAAAGCGGTGGCAAAGAAAAAGGCCGATGTGCTGCTTCAGCATCGCAATACTTTTGTGAGCGGTGCAGTCCAGCACGGGATTCCAGAGACGACCGCAAACGAGATCTTCGACGATTGGGAGGCATTCGCCCGTTATGGCTTTCCCAAAGGCCACGCAGCCGACTATGGCGTGATCTGCGTTCAAACGGCTTATCTCAAATGCCACTATGCGGTGGAGTATATGACTGCTCTCCTCTCCGTCTCGCAAAACGAGACTGACAAGGTGGCACTTTACGTGGCCGACTGCCGCCGGCTGGGTATTCCAGTGGAACCGCCTGATGTAAGGATGAGCGGCTGGGACTTCACCATCGAAGATCGCCCCGGCAAATCTAGCGCAATTCGCTTTGGTCTGGGAGCAGTCAAAAATGTAGGGCACGCGTCAGTGGACGTCATCTTGAAGGCGCGTGGACAACAGCCATTTAAGGATATTAATGATTTCGCCCGTCGGGTTGATCTGCGAGCAGTTGGCAAGCGCACCCTGGAAAGCCTGATCAGGGTTGGAGCTCTGGATATATTGGGTACGCGTACCGCGCTGCTGGAGGGGTTAGACATCATCCTATCGATCAGCGCTTCGCACTTCCGTGCTGCGGATATGGGGCAAATGAGCCTGTTCGGGGCGCACACTGGCGTCAGCGAGGAGATCGTTCTGCCGACAACGATTGGTGATGTGAGCCGACGCGAGATCTTGAATTGGGAGCGCGAGTTGATCGGGCTTTATGTGTCTGACCACCCTCTCAGCCCGGTGATGGACCAGCTCACTCGCGCTGTGTCACATTTCTCGGGGCAGCTTTCTGAAACCGCCCCCAACGAAAAGGTGCGCGTTGCAGGTCTGGTCACACGCATCCGGCCTCATCAAACCAAGGCCGGAAAAGCCATGGGGTTTGTGACGATAGAAGATATCCAAGGGAATATTGAATTGGTCATTTTCCCACGCACCTGGGAACAGGCCTGGGAAATGTTTGAGGTTGATAAAATCGTGTTGGTTGAAGGACGCGTTGATGCAGAAGGTAGTGATCCAAAGATCCTGGTTGACACGGTATCTACAGAGTTGAAAACTGTGATACCTGCCAATGGTATAGGTGCTCAGCCAAGCACACGGCAAGGGCAAACCCAATCTTACAACCCCAAGGTCAAACAACCTTCTTCAGTCACCCGACCAGAAACACCCAAGCAGAACACCAACAGTCTGGGAGTAAAGCCTGTGCGGCAGATCGCAGATGCTCCAGCACCGCCGCAAAAATCAGCAGATGATATTCCCCCACCGCCCGACTCTTTTCCGCCTGATTGGGATGCCGTAGAAATTGTTCCGGGAGGGTTTGTGCTGGAGACAGAGCATCAGGCTGCGACTGCCATCGATGATCCGCCAGCAAATACAGATCTACCCGGCTGGGATGATCCAAAGGTGGACAAGGATGAGAGCACCCAAGAAATCACCTCCCCTGACCTGATAGAATCGGTGCACGAACTCCCTGGTGCGATACCAACGCAAATCGTCCCATCTCTGGCAGCAAATCAATCAATTGTAGAGACCGAGACACAACCCACAGCGCCGCAAGTACCTTATATCCTCTCCCCGATTGCTCCCTATGAGGGAGAAGATATCCATATGATCACCGTCGTCTTGCGCACTGGCAAAGATAAAGTGCGAGACAACCTTCGGCTGCGCCAGGCATATGGCGTACTGATCTCCTACCCAGGGAATGATCGCTTCGCGTTGCAAATCTATGAACGCGGGCACGGGTATCGCATTGAGTTCCCTAACTTTACCACCGGGCTCTCCAGTGAATTGGTCACTCGATTACGCGCCCTGGTGGGGACAGAGAACTTACTCATCGAAAAGTTAACTTTTCAATAGAGATCTGGCAAATAAATTATCGGTTCAGGATCAGGGATTTTTGGTCTGGTTTGGGCATCTTTCTGCCCAAACCATGACCAAGAGAATTGCCGCAGTTATAGCTCGCTGGTCATAATGAACAGCGGCTTCATATCAAAGCTGGCATAATTCGGCCGCAAGCGCTCTGTGTTATAGAACCTATTCACATCGATCAACTTCTTTGAGCTGGCAACCACATCGACCGGCACATTATCATAGCGCCCATTCTTGAGCACAACCAGGCGTCCGTGGATATTTTTTAGGATCAAATCCAACGCCAGGTTGCCAAACGCCATTGGCATGATGGAATCAATTGCATCTGGGTCGCCACCACGCACCAGGTAACCCAGCTTCTGGTTGATGACATTGATCGTGCGACCATTATTATGCTTTGCACTGAGGCTCTTTATACTCGCCGAAACCAAGTCGCCAATCCCGCCCAGCTTGGCATGCCCATACGCGTCTGTGGTGCGGTCTTCGAATACCATTTCGCCGCCTTCGAACATGGCACCTTCTGAGACGAGAGCGATCGAGTATTTGCTTGGGTTGCGGTTGCGGTCCTCCACGAGAAGAGTGGTCAACTGGTCAATATCGAATTTATACTCTGGGATAACACAACGATTGGCAGCCCCTGCCATCGTGGGCAGCAAAGCGGTGAAGCCAGCATAGCGTCCAAACACTTCAAGCACCATAATGCGCTCATGCGAGCCGGCAGATGTTCGCAGGCTGTTGGTGATCTGGATCGTTCGAGTGACACAAGTGCTAAAACCAATGCAGAGATCTGTTCCGGGCACATCGTTATCCATCGTCTTCGGGATAGCAACGACCTTCACTCCCTCCTGGTACAAGCGCACGCCATAACTCAGTGTATCATCACCGCCGATTGGGATCAGGTAATCTACGCCCAGCCAGCCCAAGTTCTTGATCACCTCAGAAGTCAAATCGTTCACTTCGTTCGTATAGGTATCCTTCAGGTGTTCAGGAACCTCGCTCTTCTTGACCGAACTGGGGCGCGTGCGCGAGGTATGCAGAAAGGTGCCTCCCGTCCGACCAGCGCGGTTAACTACTTCTTCCGTTAGAAGTTGATAATTGTAACTGTTATCCACCTTTTCATCCCGAATAACTTCCAGTATCCCCGCCCAACCGCGCCGTAGACCAATCACCTGGTATCCTTCTCGCAAAGCGCGGATGGTGACTGCACGGATTGCGGGATTCAATCCTGGCACATCACCACCGCCAGTGAGGATTGCAATCGTTCCTTTAGTTTTCTTGATATTTGCCATCGTTACACCTCATAATCAATAGATTAAATCCAGGTTGGTTCCTGGTAGATACCAAACACACCCTTCATCACTGCGATGATCTCGCCCAGGGTTGCATAAGCGCGCACCGCATCCAGAATGAAAGGCATGGTGTTTTCAGTCCCCTGGCAAGCCAGGCGCAAGCGATCCAGAGCCTGCCCTACCCGGCCTGCATCCCGCTGGCGACGCACCTGCGCCAGGCGTGCAATCTGCCGCTCACAGCCTTGGGGATCCATTTCCAAGATGGGAATAGCAACTGGCTTATCGTCAGCGTATGCATTGACGCCCACGATCCTGCGTAAATTGCGGTCAATCTCGCGCTGGTATAGATAGGCTGCATCTGAGATCTCACCCTGAAAGAAACCCTTGTGAATAGCAGGCAATACGCCACCTAACTCCTCAATACGCTGGAAATATTGGTATGCCTGGGCCTCGATACGGTTGGTTTGCGCCTCGATAAAGTAAGAACCCGCCAGTGGATCAACCGTATTTGCCACACCCGACTCTTCCGCCAGGATCTGTTGCGTGCGCAAAGCGATCTTCACGGCATGCTCGGATGGCAAGGCCAACGCTTCATCCATGCTATTGGTATGGAGCGACTGCGTTCCACCCAGCACCGCCGCCAGGGCTTGAACTGCCACGCGGACGATATTGTTTTCGGGCTGCTGGGCAGTCAGCGAGACCCCGGCGGTCTGGGTATGAAAACGCATCAGCCAAGATCGGGGATTTTGGGCGTCAAATGTATAGCGCATCTCACGCGCCCAGATTCGCCGCGCGGCGCGGTATTTCGCAATCTCCTCAAAGAAATCATTGTGGGCGTTGAAGAAGAAAGATAAGCGCGGGGCGAAATCATCGATCTCCAATCCACGCGCCATCGCCCAACGTACATATTCCATCCCATCAGCAAGCGTAAAGGCCAGTTCCTGGGCAGCGGTAGAGCCTGCTTCGCGGATATGGTACCCTGAGATCGATATCGTGTTCCACTGCGGCACTTGTAATGCGCCAAACTCTATTGTATCCACCACAAGGCGCATGGAAGGCTCTGGCGGGAAGATATATTCCTTCTGGGCAATGTATTCCTTGAGAATATCGTTCTGCGTAGTGCCGCGCAGGTGTTCTGAGCGCACCCCTTGCTTCTCCGCGGCAGCGATATACATGGCCCAGATGATGGCAGCAGGCGAGTTGATCGTCATGCTGGTAGAAACGCGGTCGAGGGGAATGCCATCCAGGAGGATTTCCATATCGCGCAGAGAGGATACCGCCACACCACATTTGCCAAACTCCCCAACTGCTTCAGGGGCATCTGTATCATAGCCCATCAGGGTGGGCAGGTCATAAGCAATCGAGAGGCCAGTTTGCCCTTGTTCGAGCAGGTATTTAAATCGTGCATTCGTCTCCTCCGCCGTACCAAAGCCGGCGAACATGCGCATCGTCCATAATTTACTGCGGTGTAGGGTAGGATGAATTCCCCGGGTGAAAGGATACTCCCCTGGAAGCCCCAGATCATTTAAGTAATTAAAATCGGCGGCGTCGAGAGGGGTATATAAACGCTCCACAGGCTCAGAAGAAGTGGTGGTGAAAACGTCCTGGCGTTCAGGCAAACTGGATAAAGCCTGTTGCAAGCTGCTTTCTTGCCATTTTTTCAAGGCCTGACGGAGTTCTTCTAATTTCTGAGCATCATACACAATGCTTTCTCCTCGCGTCTATACAATATACCAATTACCTGCAGAAAATCATTCGCACAGACCACTCGCGCAGCGGTAACGAAAAACCGCATCGTATTATAGCACGGCCTTCAACCAGACAGTAAATACGCTGCCGACTTGCGGTTGGCTCTCAACCGTGATCTTGCCCTGCAGGCGTGTCACAATCTCTTTGGAGATTGCCAACCCAAGACCTGTACCGGGTGACCCGGTTTGCCGACTCGCTAGGCCACGGTAGAAACGATCAAACACATGGGGTAACTCGTCTTCCTGAATACCGACCCCAGAATCGGTCACATGAATCAAAACCCAGGCATTATCTTCCTGCTGAGAAATTCCAGATGACAATACGATCGTTCCTCCTGGAGGAGTATAGTTGATCGCATTGGTGAGCAAGTTGGATATGGCCTGGTTAAGTAAATTGATATCGGCAAGCGCCAAGGGCAACTCTACTGCAGGCTCATAGGCTAATCTGAGCGAGCGCTGCTGCGCCATCATAGCCCGGTCTGCTACCAGTTCAGCCAGAAGGCGGTTGATATCCGTCGGCTTACAGTTAATTTCAACGCGCCCGGCCTCCAGGCGTGAGATGGTCAATAAATCTTCAATCAAATGACCCAGGCGGTGAGTCTCTCGTTTCAAGGTATCTAAATATGGCTTGCTTTGTCCAGTTTTATCCAGGCCAGAAAGCAGGTCGATATACAACATCAGATTCGTCAGTGGCGTGCGCAACTCATGCGAAACATCAGAAACAAAGTGCGTTTTCATCTGATCCAGCTCGCGAAAACGTGTCACATCCCGAAATACCACAACCAACCCCACGCGCTCCTGGTCAACAGGGATTGGGCTGGCTAATGCCTGATAGGCACGCCCTTCTGCCTCCAAGACGGCTTCTTCTGCCATCAACCCTGCGCTTTGTAACTTAGCCAGAAACTTCGGCGAGAATAAATCCAACTCAAGATGATGTGCATGCAACAGAAGCATCTCGCCTGCTTGATTCGCATGGATCGGCTGGTTATTTTCATCCAGCACAAACACAGCATCTGGTACCGAGGCAAGAATGCTCTCGATGCGATTCTTGGCTGCCTCCAATTCTGCGGTGCGCTCAAGCACACGGTCTTCCAACTCAGTTGCATATGCCTGCAAACGAGTATATAAGCGTGCATTCTGGATCGCCATTGCAGCATAATCAGCCAGCGCCTGGAGGCGGTGCATTACCTCCTCGGTCATGAAGTTGGGTTGGTCACTATCAACGCTGAGGAAGCCAACCACCTGATCCGCCACCTGCAAGGGAGCGCCAGCATAAGAACGGATCCATTCTGTGCCTTGGGTAGCCGTCCAATGCTCATCTTGATAGGTGTCCAGAATAATTATGGGCTGTCGCGTGTTCAGCATATGCTGTAATGTATAAATTTTGAGTGAAAGACCTTGCTCAAAAGCGCGCAGGTGTTCGGGTACCGAATCATAGCCACGCGCGCACACAAGGCGAGCATTATCGCCTTCAATGAGCATGATATTGGCTGATCGACAGGCAGTCACACGCAACACCTGTTCCAGAATCTGGTCTAATACATCATCCAGATTTAAGAGCCGATTGATGCTGGCAGCAGCCTGTGCCAGCGCGACAGCCAGTTGGCGCTGACTATATTCGGCCTGGTAGAGGCGAGCATTCTGGATGGTGATTGCCAGCGTATGAGCAAGTGTCAATCCTAATTGAACATCATTCTCGGTAAAGGAGTATGGTTGGTTGTAATACACAACCAACGCCCCAATCGGCTGCTCCTGGTGGATGATCGGCAGGATTAACAAAGCGCGAACCCCATAATCTGCCATGAAATGTATGTGCTCACCATACTGAGGATCATTCAGCACATCCGAGACATATACCGGCTGATGAGTTCTGAGAGCAGTGCCGCCAGGCATTCCCTGAAGATTGCTAATAACCCGCTGGGCATATTCGAGCGGGAGATTATACAAGATCGGTTCGTAGCCAGTGTTGTTCTTGATCATAAAAATCGCTGAAGCCCAGGCTTGCATCAATTCCACGCTGGCGATCAAAAAACTACGCATGAGTTCTTCGGGGTCGCGTATCTGGACGTATTCAGTTGCCACTCGATTCAAAGTCAGCAATTTATGCTCATACTGGAGGTTATGACTGATATCGCGAATGCTGACCACGACCTGGGGTGCTTGATTCTGTCCTTGATGTACCAAAGCAGCACGCACCGCAATATGAATCGGCTTTGGGAGCGCATATTGCACATCAAATTCGGCGTTCAAAACACCCAGCTCCAATAAAGCCTGGCGGTATACATCAAGGTCTGCCTGGTGACCATCCATCTCCAATAAGCCGCGGACATTGCGATCTGGTAAATCGCCACCAAGTGGAGAAAGTATCTTTTTCACCGCCTGGTTGGCATATAAGATATCCCCATTCAGGTCGACTATCAGCAACCCGTCCAGCATATTCTCGGCCGCGGCATTTAATGCGATCTGCTTTTTACGCAGCTCCAGGTTGTCAATCGCATTCGCCAAATTATCAGCTAATCCTTGCAACAGCAGGATTTCCTCTTGATCAAAGATATTGGGTTTCTCAGACACTATCCCCAGCAATCCTAACTTACCGCCATCCTGAAGGAGAGGAAAGATCGCCATGGCACCATAACGACGCTCCAGGGCCTGGCTACGCCAAGCTGAACCTGGTGGTTCACGAGCAATATCCTCAATGATCACTGCCTGACCCGTACCGTAGACGACAGCAGCAGGGGTGCCATCAATCCATCCTTCCCTTTCATCCAACAGGATCTCCCGCAGGTAGCCTTCTTCTTTCCCGGCATAGGCAAGTAAACCGCCATGGGTAGTAAGTTTGATCCACACCATCGAATAGCCACAGTTGTCGACCAGTAAGGAGCAGGCTTGTTCTAATAGTTGCCGAGAGTCTTCTGCTCGCACTGCCAAGTTATTGATCTGTAAGAAGGTTGATATCAGCTTTGACATTGGGGACCTCACCTGAGAAGACTCATGGATCTGGCTCTCCGGGAATCGCTATCCTGTAGATGGAGGTAGCCTGGGATGGCGATTTATTGCAAATCATAGATTATAAAGAATGTGAGGTGAAACAGTGATATTATATCTGAGTTATCTCAGTCGGATGGGGCAAAGTATGCATTACCTGATCGATGGTCATAACCTGATCCCACACATACCTGGTCTGCATTTGGGCCTTATTGATGATGAAGAACGACTGGTGAAATATTTGCAAGGATATTGCCAGCGGAAAGGCGTGCAAGTGGATGTCTATTTTGATAATGCCCCGCCTGGGTGGGCCAGGAAGCGCAGGTTTGGCAGTGTTACGGCTCATTTCGTTGCCCAAGGGCTGACAGCAGATGATATGATCCGGAGACGGATCGTATCTGCAGGGCGAACAGCCAGGAATTGGACCGTGGTCAGCTCAGACCAGCGCATCCTGGTAGCGGCGAAGGAATCCCATGCACGCGTGATGCGTTCCGAGGCTTTTGCGCGTCAGATGTTACAGTATACAAGCAAACGAACAACTAGGGATGAGAAAACACACGATGTTGCCCTGGAAGATCACGAGGTGCAAACATGGTTAGAGATCTTCGAAGGCAATGATTTAGAGAAAAAGGGCTGAAATTCTCAGGTATTCCTAATTATATTCTCATTTATTCCGGACAATTTTGGTGTATATTAGGGGCGTTGACACCTGCATTTCCTTTTACTGGTATCTCAGGTGTCCACCACCGGAACAGGTAATCAGTTCGTCCCCCCCGTACTGAACGCCCCCGGTGGCCCTCCTTAGATTGCCGGGCGTGTCCCCCACACGCCCGGCGCTTTGTTAATACTTAGGGGTGGTTATAGGCGGCTTCGCTGCCTATAACCACCCCTAAAACACTTTATACGTTAGTTGGTCTTTCTAGCGCCTGGTATTGGGGTTGTTGGGATGATAGCCGCTCATCGAGACGGGGTGGTAGGTGGGCTCGGGGCGGGAGTA
>JAFGBV010000187.1 GCA_016932955.1 Anaerolineales bacterium
ACCCTGGGCATTCCTGGGGAGGCGGGGCAGGATTTTGCTCATCTGGACGACCCGACCGCTGTGGAGGTGGACGCTGAAGGGCGCATTTACGTGGCGGATAACTGGGGTGGACGCGTGCAGGTCTTCGACAGCCAGGGCGGCTACCTGACCACCCTTGGCAACAGTTGGGGCAGCCGCAGCGGCGACCTGCGCCAGGCACAGGGATTAGCGCTGGGCAGCGATGGCTCGCTATATATCACCGAAAGTCTGAACCACCGTGTCCAGCGTTTCGTGCCGGGTGTATACTGCTGGGAGCAAAGCAACTTGAACGGTTTTGGCGACCCGCAAAACTGGTGGGTGGCTGCGCTGGAAGAGTTCGATGGCAGCCTGTATGCAGGGGTGCATAACCTGAACGGCACAGGCGCTCAATTGTGGAAGATGGAAGCAGGTCTGGGCTGGACGCAGGTTATCAGCGATGGATTTGGTGTGACGCTGAACGGCGGCATCAGCAGCCTGGCAGTCTTCCAGGGTCAGTTCTTTGCCGGCACCGAAAACTTCAGCGGCACGCAGATCTGGAAGAGCGAGGATGGTTTGAGCTGGGCGCCTGTGGTTGAGCAAGGTTTTGGCAGCCCAGCGTCAAACTTGCGTACTACCGCTATGAGTATCTACGACGGCAGCCTATATGCTGCCGCGGGTGATTGGATGGACCTCATCACCCCCCTGGGCGCCCAAGTCTGGCGCACGCTGGACGGTATTTCCTTCACCAATGTAATTACCCAGGGCTTTGGGGATGTGAATAATTCGGTAATGCTGGCGCTGGAACCGTTGGGTGGTTTCTTCTATGCCGGAACGCGCAACGAGGTAACGGGTGGAGAGTTGTGGCGCAGTGAGAGCGGTGATCCGGGCTCCTGGAGTCAGGTGAACATCGATGGTTTTGGCGACGCTTCGAATACCGCGGTTTCCAGCCTGGTTGCTTTCAACGGCAAGCTGTACGCCGGTACGCGCAACTGGGATACCGGTGGTGAAGTGTGGCAGTCGCCCGACGGACTGACCTGGACGCAGGTGGTGGGTGGCGGTTTTGGCGGCGGGAGCGCCAGCGGCTGGGTGGATAGCCTGTCCATCTATAACAACAGCCTGGTGGCGGTCTTGCGTAATTATAACGACGGAGCGAAGGTTTTCGTTTCGCGCGACGGATTGAGCTGGCAGCAGATCAATACGGATGGCTGGGGCGACAACAACAACCCACATACCGGCGACGGAGCTCAGGCAGTTGTCGTATATGATAAACACCTGATGATTGGCACGGGTAACGTTGCCAGCGGTGGAGAAATCTGGAGCTATCTGGGAATCCAGTCATTCCTTCCGTCGATTTACAAGTAAAATGAGGGTATGCTGACCGAACTGGCATACCTGGTCTGCCTGACCATCATCGAGATCTTGGGGATCTGGATCGGACCTGCGGCAGGGATCATCCTGCACGCAGGTCTGATCATGTTCCTGTTTGGTCTATACATGTTCAGGCAAGAAGATGTTGGCTGGCGCCTGTGGCTGGGGCTGATATTGGTCTCACTGCTGCGTATCGCCAGCCTGGCTCTGCCGCTCAGTTTGGTACCGCCCCTGTTATGGGCTGGCGTGATCTGCCTGCCGGTGTGGGTGGGAATCGGGCTGCTGCGAGGTTACTTGCGCATCCCCGCCGCTGAACTCGGCTTGCGCAAGGCAGGCTGGGGCGGGCAGATGTTCATTGCGCTGTCTGGTGTGCCGTTGGGGCTGGTAGGCAGCTTGCTGCTGAACCCGCAGCCCTTTTTTCCCGAATTTACATGGATTGGGCTGCTGCTTGGCGGCGCGCTGCTGCTGGTCAGCGTGGCGTTCACCGAGGAAGTGTTGTTTCGCGGCCTGTTGCTACCGCTGGCGCAGCGCGCCCTGGGAGAGGCAGCGCTGCCTTTCGTCTCTGCCTTGTATGCCGTCATGTATATTGGCGTCCAGTCGCCTGGCTTCCTGCTCTGGATGGGGGTGGCAGGTTGGTTTTGGGGTTGGTGTGTGCAGGAAACCCGCTCATTATGGGGAGTAGCGATTGCTCACGGCTTGATGGTCGTGGGCATGGGATTCGTCTGGCCTTATTTCTATTAAATTCAGAAAGAGCGCCCACTTCACCAGTAAGCTAAAATCCTGCCGGTGACGGGTCGCCCTTCCTAAGAGCCCCTGCTAAGCTATGCCCTCGCGGTAGTGGCGAGAGTGGACTTTGTCAGGTATTCAATGGATCGAAAATTAAATATTTAGTTATTCGAAAGGTTTAGCTGCCCGAAGGTCGTGCTGCGCAGGCGGTTGACCAGCTCGCGCTGTGCGTCACACCACACTGACCTGACTGCGCATGATTCGCCAAACGTGCAGTTCGAGATATCGCCTACGCACTCGTTCAGCAATATTGGCCCATCGATTGCCTCGACTACGTCGAGCAGGGAGATATCGGTCGGATCTTTGGCGAGTGAAACCCCGCCGCGAGCGCCGCGTGATGTGTTGAGCAACCCTGCTACGGATAGCTGAGAAACAATCTTGGCGAGGAAGGAGGGAGGAATTTGTTTTTCTTCGGCGATCTGGCTGGTGGCGGCGCGGCGATCAGGCCCCAACTGGGTCAAGTAGGCCATTGCTCGTACTGCGTAGTCTGCCTGGCGTGTAATCTGCATAGTATGCTCCTGCAAAATGTATTATTCTGGTGATACGGATAAGAATTATCCGCTATATTCTAGACTGTATTTACCCAATTTACAAGTGACAGTCGTCATGCCATCACAATGACGACTGTCATTATGGATAGGCTTTGTCGTCTTAATTCTTTCTCCGGCATCCAAGTTGTGATAAGATTGTGTTTCGCTAATACTTTTGAACTACCTTGGAGGGTTTTATGCGTCAAATTTGTGTTGTGGGCGTAGGATATGTGGGTCTGGTTACCGCCGCCTGCTTTGCTGACCTGGGTAACCGGGTCATTGCCTTGGACATCAACCGTGAGAAGATTGAAGGACTCAAGCAGGGCATCATGCCCATCTTCGAGCCTGGTCTTAAGGAAATCGTCGAACGAAACGTACAGAGTAAGCGACTTACCTTCACCACCTCTTACTCTGAGGCACTCGATGGGACCGAATTTGCCTTCATCGCTGTGGGCACTCCGGAGGGGGTGGATGGCGAGGCCGATTTGCGCTACGTGGAAGCCTCCGCACGCACGATTGCTGAGAATATGACCGCTCCGCTGGTCATCATCAATAAGTCCACCGTTCCGGTGGGCACCGGCGACTGGGTAGCAGACATCGTCCGGCGCTCCCTGAAAGCACCTATTCCCTTCTCCGTGGTCTCCTGTCCAGAGTTCCTGCGCGAAGGCAGCGCCATCGGCGACTTTATGCAACCACATCGCACCGTGCTTGGCTCGCTCGACCGTGAAGCTGCTGAGAAGGTGGCGCAGCTGCATCTTTCGCTGCGCGCCCCCATCGTGATCACCGATCTGCGCACTGCAGAGATGATCAAGTACGCTTCGAATGCTTTCCTTGCCACTAAGATTTCCTTCATTAACGAATTAGCGAACATCTGTGAGGCGCTAGGTGCGGATGTCAAAGAAGTTGCTGCTGGCATGGGCTATGATGCTCGCATCGGCAAGCACTTCCTGGATGCTGGTATTGGCTATGGAGGCTCCTGCTTCCCGAAGGATGTCAAAGCGCTGGCTTACATGGCAGCCGAGAAAGGCCGTCATCCCCAACTGCTCAATGTGGTCATGGAGATCAATGACGACCGGCGGGATATGGCGGTTGGGCGCATTCTGGGTATGCTGGGTGATGCCCGCGGCAAGGTGATCGGCTTGTTGGGGCTGTCTTTCAAGCCGAACACGGATGATATGCGCGATGCCCCTTCGATCACCATTGCTCAGGGGCTGTTGGCAGCCGGTGCACAGGTGCGCGCTTATGACCCGGTGGCGATGGAGATTGCCCGACCGCTGCTGCCAGGCGTGCAAATGATGTCCGATCCTTATACACTGGCGCAGGGTTGTGACGCTTTGGCAGTCCTCACCGAATGGAACGAGTTCAAACAGCTCGACCGCGGGCGCATCAAAGACCTGATGCGTACACCGTTGGTCTTTGACGGGCGCAACATCTACGAGCCAGAAGAGATGGCCTGTCTGGGATTCACTTACCGCGGAGTCGGGCGCGGTTATGAAGAGACGCGCACCGAAGTTGAGGCGAAGCATACCATTATCCCTGCCTCCACTGATTGATGCATGAGCCAGCCTCCGGTTTGTAGCTACGAGGGCTCGGATTACCAAACCAGCTTTTGGGAGCAGGGGGGACGCAGCTACGAAGATCAAGCTGAGGCCGTGGCGCTGCGCCGCTTGCTGCCCAAGGGTGGCAAGCTCATGCTCGAGCTGGGCGCCGGGGCAGGGCGCAATACGCCACGCTATGCCGGCTACCAGCGCGTAGT
>JAFGBV010000188.1 GCA_016932955.1 Anaerolineales bacterium
CGTTCCCCGACCATTGATAGAACATGCTGATCTCATCCCCGCTCTGCGCTCCTTTGCAGTCGATACCCCCCGCCTCCACTTCTGGCTGAGTAGACTCAGGAACTTCAGTTGGTATTACCTCCGGCGGGGCTGTTGGCTCTGCTGTAGCCGTCACTGGCGCGCAGGATGATAGCAGCACCGCCAGGATGACCAGTATAGAGACCATATAGAAAGCCTGCTTCTTCATCTAACTCCTCCTCAAGAAAATTAATGAACTTTTGGGTATGGATTTGTTCTCAGATTGGCAACATATTTTCACCAGATATTGCCATAGTTCAGTTGTGAACTGTAAATCGTATTTTGCGCTGTGGATTACCTCTCCTTTCAACGGCCCCATTTGGGGTTGGATCTAACCGTCGTTACTCATAGGTGCGAAAACTTTTCGATTGACCTGTGTCAACCAAAGCCCCGCAAGAATTCCGGATTACCAATTCGGTGCCAAGAATCACATAGGGATTTTTGATCTCTTCCCTGGATATCATTCGGATCAACAGCTCTGCAGCCGCCCAACCCAAACCGAAAGCGGGGAGTTGGATCGTGGTCATTGGAGGATCAATAAATCGAGCCAGGGGAATATCGTCGAAACCACAGAGTGCGATATCTTCAGGCACACGCAGTCCGGACTGTTGGATAGCCTGTAAGGCGCCCAAGGCAACGGTATCTGAGGCTACAAAGACCGCAGTGGGTCGATGCCCCTTCGATAACAGGTCGCGCATCGCATCATAGCCGCTATCGACCGTAAAATTCCCATAACGAACAAGCGACGAGTCGTAGGGCATACCAGCTTTTTCCAAGGCATGCCGATAGCCTGTCAGGCGGTCCGCGCTGGCTGTATAAGCCTGGGGAGCGTTCGTGATCACCCCAATCCGGGTATGCCCAAGGCTGATTAAGTGTTGGGTGGCGGTAATCGCCCCGCCAATATTATTGACATCTACATAAGGTATTTTCTCGCCCGGCATTTGTCCAATCAAGACGATATTTGCCCCCTGTTCATATACCCGCCGCAGCTCGGTATCGTCTGAACGCGGACCAGAAAGGATGATCCCATCCACATGCCGCTCGTTGATCAGTTTCATGTAAACGCCACTCTGATCTTCCGGCGGAATGACCTCAAAGAGCAGGTGAAAATCCTGTGCGGAGACCACCTGGCTCATTCCATGTAGCACCTGTGGCAAAAAGTGATCGGAAAAAGCCTGTCCAGGGCTTTGACGGAGTACAAAACCAATCATATTGGTCTGCCCAGAGACCATCCGCCGCGCGGTTGAATCGGGATGGTAATTTAACTTGCGGGCTGCATTAAAAACTCGCTGGCGAGTCTCTTCACTGATGCGCATCCCTGGCACATCGTTTAGAACAAAGGACACAGTTGTCCGGGATACCCCGGCTAGCTCTGCAACTTCTGCGGCGGTTGCCCGTTTGCCCATCCCCGTGAACTCTCCCATTCTCTACACTACCCGCTTGGGAAGTGATAGCCGTGCTGGTAAATTTCAACAAACCCGCTAACACGCTTTGCTAAATCGCGTTGCTAACACGTGTTAATAAAATTATATAATAATTCAGGAAAATGTCAATAGGTTTTTCCGCAAATTCGTGGAAATCAGCTGAGGGCCGGCTTTATCGGGCTTTGATCTCTTCCAACAGCCAATCCGTATACGCCACTGCTCCAGATGTGATCAGGTGATCCGGGTTCTGCATCTGGTCGGCCGGGAATGTGCGCACATTACTGATCACTTGGATGCGTTCACTCTTCGTGGCAATGCGTTGCTGCCACACCATCATGTTTGCCAGGTATACCTGGAAGTCCGCATTGGCATACAAGCCTTCGTATACAGGGCTATTGACTAATATTACATCAAATTGATATTCCTCGGCCAGATCGATGATCGCGCGCAGCGCTTTTTGGTTCACTTCGGAAACAGAAAAACTGTTCTCCATGACAAACTGGATGTGGCTCTCTGCACCGTTCACCACAATATCAGGCATCGCCGGATCAGCAGGCAGATAACCATCCTCAGTCAGTGACCATTTGGGCAACAGAGGATTTCTTTCTAGCAAGAAGATCTCCTGGAATATCTGACCGACAATCCTCCCTTGCGCATGGAGCGGCACATACCGCTCAATAAATAATTCCCCCTTTACCCGGTCATCTCCCAGGAACTCATCTGCCAGTAAAAAATTCTGCCAGAAGCTCGGAGGGACCTGAACCTGTCCAAAGATCACCGGGTTTATCTTTCGATACCAGATATCATACACATGAACGATCACCACGTGTTGCGGCGGGCCGAAACGTTCGATGTAGGCATCTAACATCCATAAATCTCCCAATGTGCCCACATTGCCGATCGTGCATAAGTTCAGCGCACTCTGTCCTAATTCAGACTCAAAAACAGCCGGCATCACACCCTGGTTACAGGATGAATCGCCCAGGATCAGCCAATCTACCTCTTCATCATGTTCCAACAACAATTCCCACTTCTGGTTCAGAGTCCAGTATCCGAAGTTGGGTGTGTAGTCCTTGAGATATGCCAGGATCAAGAAGTTCAATAAGACCACAGCAGCCAGCGTTCCCAGTACTTCTACGAGCACCAGGTAACGGTTGGAATGTGGCATTTTCTCCTGTAACTGCCGCCCAGCAGGGCTTTGGTTATGCATCCACTACCCTTTCATCAGAATTGCACATAAATAAATTCTTGGGTCTCGCGCACGGTAAACACGATAATCCACAGGATCATCACGCCATAAACCAAGACTCGCACCGGCAGGCGCACCTTTGCCAGCACCCACAGGTTACCCGAAAGATATTGCCAGATCTGCACCGCAACCAGTGGAGTAATAAAAAAGATCATCAGGCGCAGCATCTCCAGGCTGGAGTCAGACAGGCTGAACGAGATTGCCCGGATGAGTTCCCCAATCTGACCTACCGATTGGGCGCGAAAGATCAGCCAGCCAAAGCAGGTCAGGAAGAAAAACAATACCAAACGAGCAGCCACCAGCACTGCCGGAACGCCGCTCCCCCACGGGTTGTTATGGATGGGTCTTTTCTCAACCACGCGATAAATGATCAACAATACCCCGTGGTAGAGACCCCATAATACAAATGTCCAGCCAGCTCCATGCCACAATCCGCTCAAAAACATCGTTGCCAGAGGGGGAAGCAGCAACCCCATCACTGCCGAGCCTTTAGCGTGCCAGCGCAATACGGCCCTGCGCAGCGGGAAAAAGATATAATCGCGCAGCCACTCGGAGAAAGTAATATGCCAGCGCTGCCAGAAATCTGTCGGGTTTAGTGAAAAATAGGGCAGGCGGAAGTTCAGCGCGGTCTCAAAGCCCATCAGATAGGCAATCCCCCGTGCAATATCGGTATA
This sequence comes from Anaerolineales bacterium, assembly GCA_016932955.1. The sequence goes on from JAFGBV010000188.1 coordinate 3,405, forward strand.
CCCGGAAAAATCGGCATAGAGCTGAAAGGTAAAGGCTAATACAGCCAGGAGGATATCCAGACCAGCATGTTCAGCCAGTTGCGAAAAAACAGGATCGACCACGCGATAGCCCAGGTTATCGGCGATCACTAATTTCTTAAAATACCCCGACAGAATCAACATCAACCCTACCGAGATCTTATCGCTCGTGATCGACCGTGAGGCTTGTATCTGCGGCAACAGCTTAGCAGCGCGGTCAATGGGACCTGCCAGCAGTTGAGGGAAAAATGCCACATAAATTGCATAATCAAGAATACTATTGGCCGGCTTGAGGCGACCCTGAAAAACATCGATCGTGTAGCTCAAAGATTTCAGCGTTAAGAAGGATATTCCTAATGGCAAAGCGATCTGTAATGTGAAAGGATGAAGCTCTAATCCCAGCCATTGCAGCAGCGCCGTAGCACTTTGGAAGAAAAAGTTGAAGTACTTAAAAACACCCAGAACGGCCAAGTTCGTGGCAATAGATACTAATAACAAGAGCCTGCGCCAGCGCCGGCCAGATGCTTCCTCCTTGCCTACCCTGCCCAGGCCTCTCCCCACGCTGAAATCCACCACGATCACCAGGCTGATCAGCACCAGATAACGCAAGTCGAACATACCATAGAACAGGTAGCTGGCTGCCAACAAAAGCAGATTTTGCACCTTGCCCCAACGCTGCACGGCAATATACGCCAGAAAGAAAAGGACGAAAAAAATTAGGAATGAAGTGGTATTGAAATTCATCGCAATGAACACATCACTGAGATCAGCATCAGGAGCAGCAAGGAGTAATATTATCGCTCTGCTGGGATTTTCTTCAAGATGTAATACGTGGCGCGTTTATCGCCAATTTTGATCAGCAACCCCCGGCTGACCAGGTCAGCCAGGTCGCGACGTAAGGTCTCCGCATGTACATCTGGGCATTGGTCTTGGTACTCACGGCTGGTGATGCGGTGATTGCTAATCAGGTAAACCAGTGCAGCCTGCTGGCGTTGGTTTAGATCCAGGGCCTCATAGACTGATAGATCCGGTAATTCTTTCCCTAATGCACGATCTACCGCTGCGCCGGACAATGTCACACGGAAAGAGCCGGCCGATTCCTCAAAGAGCGGAGGGCGCAACCCGGCTTGCTGTAAAACATAGACCACCCGATTGAGCCCATAGCCAAGACGCTCCACAAACCCCATATCTGAAAGCACTTGCATGATCACTGCGTTACGCGAGAAGCGCGCTTCTAACAGGTTATCCAGATTGACTGGCCCCGGCAAGCCGCCCGGAGAGTGAACCTCCAGCCGGTCAGAGTAGATGTAAACATGGATATTATCACCTTGAACGTTGTAATCGCGATGCGCAATAGCATTCACCAACAGCTCGCGCACTGCATCCAAAGGATACTCGGGCTTTTCTTCATGCATCAATCCTGACAATCGCACCACACTGCGTAAATTCCCGCGCACAAAAGCTTCAGCCTGGCGTAACTGCTCCGGTAAGGAACCACTGATCTCTTGTTTGATAAAAGCATCGGTCATCGCGGTTGCCGGGAAGCGTGCTGCCAGGAGTGTTGCATTCGGGAGCCACTGCTGAGGATACCGCCCAAAAAGCAGCAACGCAGCATATGTGGGCTTTAGCACACCATCCACCTCGCGCAAACACCCCCGCCGGATCATGAACTGGTGTGTGGTGACGGGCATTCCACCCATCGAAGAAAAATCAGCCGCTTCCCCCAGATGCTCCAGGTATGCGCGTACCTGAGCCGCATCCAGATCGTCCAAATCAGCATCCGGGGGAATGCGCGATTCAAATTGCACCACACCCCGCTCGACTAATAAAGAGCGCAACATCCTGGCAGATAGCGGGTTGGTCTGCCTCCCTTCCCTGCCCAAATAGCGACCATCCAGGCTGTAAACATTTGGAAGTCCAGCGGGTATCGTCACCCACAAGATATCAACCAGCCCTTCACCTGCCCCGCTACGCACCTGCAAGCGACATGGGATTGGGAGCACCAAGGGGGGATTTGCCAGCAGTGCAGACTGGAAAACCCGGTCGGTTACTTCCTCAACATCCTGGAGACCCACGATCTCCCCGGCGCGTGGCGAAATACCCAAAAGGATTGTCCCGCCATGCCCATTTGCCATCCCCACCATCACTGCTGCCAGGCGCACAACAGCAATATCCTCAGGGAACCAATGCAAACCGTTGCCCATCCCCTGGGCAAGCAGGGTATGCAGGCTTTGATGAGATGGCAATAAACTTAGCATATTCCCCTGGCCGTTCACAGAGAGTCTGATTCCGTCTCCCGGGCGTCGGCTTTCTTCTTGCGTGTTCGCCTCACGCGAACGATGTTATCACGAACAGGATTCAACGCCACATCCAACACATCATCCATGTGTTCAACCAGCACAATCTTGAGCTCACTGCGGGCGCGCTTAGGCACATCTACCAGATCCTTCTCATTCCGATAGGGGATGATCACTGTTTTCAGTCCAGCCCGGTGCGCAGCCAGCACCTTCTCGCGGATGCCGCCCACCGGCAACACCCGTCCGCGCAGCGTGATCTCACCGGTCATGCCTACTTCTTTGCGCACCTCACGACCAGTGAAGGCCGAGATGAGCGCGCTGCAAATCGTTATCCCCGCGCTCGGTCCATCTTTGGGGATTGCTCCCTCTGGAATATGGATATGGATATCCAGATCCTCATAGAGATCCGGTGGCAATCCCAATATCCCCGAACGAGATTTGAGGTACGAAAATGCCGCCTGGGCTGATTCCTGCATCACATTGCCAATCTGCCCAGTGATCTGCATACTCCCTTTCCCTTCCACCAGAAGCACTTCCACCGGCATCGTCTCGCCGCCATTTTCTGTCCAGGCGATCGCTGTAGCTACACCAATCTCATCCTGCCGCTCGGCTTCCTGGTTGAAGAACTGCGGTGGCCCCAAATAGCGCTCCACCGATCCCGCGCTCACGCGGGTCGGGAAAGGCTTGTTTTCTGCTTTCGCGCGTGCCAGCTTGCGGCAAACGCGGCCAATCTCACGCTCCAGGTTACGAACACCTGCCTCATAGGTGTACTCACGGATCATGCGCTTGAGCGCTTGATCTACAAAGCGAACCCCGGCCTCTTCAACACCTGCTTCTTCCAACTGGCGCGGGATAAGAAATCGCCGCGCGATCTCCAGCTTCTCCTCTTCGATATAGCCGGGAAACTCAATCAATTCCATGCGGTCGAGCAAGGCAATCGGTATGAAATTGGTTGTGTTGGCTGTTGTAATGAACATCACTCGCGAAAGATCATAAGGCAACTCCAGATAATGATCTGAAAATGCGTGGTTCTGCTCAGGATCCAGCACTTCGAGCAGCGCTGAGGCGGGGTCACCACGAAAATCTTGTCCCAGCTTATCCACCTCATCCAGCATAAACAAAGGATTGACCGTGCCTGCCCGGCGCATGGTCTGCAAAATTCGCCCAGGCAACGCGCCGATGTAGGTGCGGCGATGGCCGCGGATCTCCGCCTCATCGCGCACGCCACCCAACGAGAGGCGGACAAATTTGCGTCCCAGCGCTTCGGCAATCGAGCGTCCCAGCGAGGTTTTCCCCGTACCTGGCGGGCCTACAAAACACAGTATGGGCTGGCGCGAGCGTTTGGGTTTCAGACTCTTGACCGCAATGTACTCCAGGATACGTTCCTTGGCGCGCGGCAGGCCATAGTGGTACTGCTCCAGCACTTTGCCAGCATGACTGACATCCAGGTTATCATCTGTCGACTGCGTCCAAGGCAGGTCCAGTATCCAATCAATATACGTGCGGATAATCCCCACCTCTGGCGACATGGGAGGCATTTGCACCAGGCGGTCAATCTCTTTGATTGCCCGCAGCATCACCTCCTCAGGCAGGCTTACGCCCTCAACCCGGCTGCGTAACTCCGTCAATTCGCGAGACCAGGGATCCCCCTCGCCCAGTTCAGTTTGGATCGCGCGCATCTGCTCGCGCAAGTAAAATTCTCTCTGGCTGCGATCCACCTCACTTTGGGCGCGCGAATGGATCTGGTCTTCCAACTCAAGCACATCCACTTCCTGCGCTAGTAGAGTGACCACGCGTTTTAAGCGCTGGATTGGGTCGAGCATCTGCAGCAGCTTCAGGCGCTCTTCCAAGGAAGGGGAAATAGCCGTGACGATCATATCTGCCAGCCAGCCGGGCTCCTCGATATTGAGTGCATACAGATAAGCCTCCTCAGGCAGGCTGCGATCCAGTTGCACACAACGCTGGAATAATTCCAGTGCCGTGCGCTGTGTGGCCTCGGTTTCGCGGTCTACATCACCCGACTCGTGGAGCAAGCGGGCACGCGCCACCAAGAAAGGTTCTTCTTGCACAAAATCAACCAATTCCACACGCCGCCTGGCTTGCACCAGCGCTGAGCTCGAGCCATCCGGCATATCCAGCAAGCGACCCACTGCAATCTCGACCCCGATCGGCAAAAAATCTCCGAGCCCCGGGTTATCCTCCTCGGCATCGCGTTGTATCAGTGCGATTAGGGTGTGATCGTCCATCTGCGCTTCTTCAATGGCTAGCAAGGTGGCCTCACGGCCAACAAAAACCGGGGCTACCATATGCGGGAAAATAACCATATCACGCAGCGGTAATACTGGGCATAAGATCAGGCCATCCTCGTCGGGCACAGCATCTTGAATTTGATACAACTCTTCGGTCCGGCGGTGGATTGCCTCGCCAAAATCATCTTCATCATCCTCACGCAAGTACCAATCTCTATCCTTCATTCTCTACTCCAACACCTGGTATCTACTTGGTCACACCGCGCTTGCTCCAGGCAATGCGCACTCCCGAGGCAACAAAAATGCTCCCAGTTGCTAGCACTAGTGCTTCGCTTCCGGCCTGCCGGATCGCCTCATCCAATGCATCAGCCACATCCCTTACCAAGATTGCCGGTTTCCCAAACTGGTGCGCCAGGTCAACCAGGATTTGCGGCTCCATGGCGCGCGGGTGAAATGATTTCGCCGCGATCACGCTTTCCACACGCGGCATCAACTCCTTAAACATCCCCTGCACATCCTTATCCTCTGATGCGCCAAATACCATCACCACCGGCAAAACCGGAAAGTAGTCATCCAATGCCTGGCGCAGCCGCAGTGCCGAATCGCGATTGTGCGCGCAATCAACGACCACAGGCGGCTGGCGGCTCAGGATCTCAAACCTGCCCGGCCAGGATACATGCGCAAAACCTTCTCGAATTGCCGCCTCACTGACCTGCAGGCCTTGATGGCGTACCACCTGCAGCGTCGCGTAAGCCACAGCGGCATTGACCCCTTGGTGGTATCCTAAGAGCGGGATTGTCAGCCGGGCATGATCCCCTTCCTCAACATCGTCTGGTGTAACAGATGCAACAAACACTCCCTGCTCAGGCGGAGACCAGACAACCAGCGATTGATTATCGAGAGAGTGAGACACTGGTGCAAAGAGGTAATCTCGCCCCACCAGGGCCAGCGGAGCGTTTTGCTCTTGGGCAACCTTCTCGATCACCAAACGTGCTTCCTCCATCTGAGGAGCCGAGACCACCGGAACACCTTGCTTGATGATTCCCGCCTTCTCTCCTGCAATCTCCGTCAGCGTATTGCCTAACACATATTGGTGATCATACGAGAGAGAAGTGATCACTGATACGACAGGCTGCACCACATTGGTTGCATCCAGGCGCCCTCCCAAACCCACTTCAATGACCGCCACATCCACGTTTTGGCGGGCGAAGTACAAGAATGCCAGCGCAGTGGTAATCTCAAAAGTGGTCAGGTACTTGATGTCTTCGATCTTCGGTTTGATTTCCGCCACCAGTTCAACCAGGTCTGCATGGGGGATCAAATGCCCGTTGATCTGGATACGCTCGGCATAATCATCCAAATGAGGTGATGAATAAAATCCAGCCCGGTAACCGGCAGCCTGCAGGGCGCTTGCACATAATGCGGAAACAGACCCTTTGCCTTTCGTCCCGGCAACATGGATGATCGGGTAGCGTTTCTGCGGATTATCCAGCGCTTCAATGAATTGCCACATGCGCGTGAGATTGTACTGCCCCGGCTGATAGCTGGACATGTGCTGTATGCTGTAATCCACGAAACTATAGATATAGTCCAGGGTTTCCTGGTATCTATTATCTAATTCGCTCATCGTGCCAGGATTGTAACCGCGCCAGTGACTGTATGCAAGAGGATGGAATCATTAATCATCGCCAGAATTTATATCTCTTGAGCATGGTAAAATACCCGGCAATGAAACGCTTTTTCCATACCCTGAAGCGGATTCTGCTATACACCCTGGCGTTGGGTCTGTCTGTACTGATCCTGCCGCGCATCATCACCACGCTGCATAGCCTGTCGCGCATATATACTATAGAAAATGTGCCTGCCATGCGCGCAGCCATTGTATTTGGTGCCGGGCTATGGCGCGATGGCAGCCCCACGCCGGTGCTGCGGGATCGGGTTGCAACAGCAGCAGAACTATACTTCGCCGGAAAGGTGGAAAAACTCTTGATGAGTGGCGATAATCGCTTCGTAGATTACAACGAGCCCGCAGCAATGCGCAGCTACGCCATCAGCCTGGGTGTGCCCGAGCAAGATATCATCCTGGACTACGCTGGCAGGCGTACCTATGACACTTGCTACCGTGCGCGCGCCATCTTCGGCCTCCAGCAGGCAATCCTTGTTACACAATCCTTCCACCTGCCGCGAGCCCTTTACTTATGCTCGACCCTGGGGCTCGACATCGCCGGAGTGCCAGCCGACCGCCGCGATTATCACACAAGCTCGCTCGTTTGGTGGAACCTGCGCGAGCTTCCCGCAACACTTACCGCCCTCTGGGAAGTTCACGTCACTCATCCTCTGCCCGTTCTGGGCGAACCCGAACCGATCTTTCCTCTGGAGGCCCAATGAACCGCTCTGAAGCACTTGCTTTAATGCGTGAATATGTCAAGAATGAAAACCTGGTGCGCCACATGCTCGCCGTGGAAGCCGCCATGTGTTTTTATGCGGAAAAATTTGGCGAGGATGCAGAGAAATGGGGCGTGGTTGGATTGCTCCACGACTTCGATTGGGAGATCCACCCCACCCTGGAAGAACATCCCAGCGCAGGTGCGCCTATTTTGCGCGCCCGCGGCGTTCCTGAAGAGATCATCCGCGCCGTCCTGAGTCACGCCGACCATACTGGCGTTACGCGCGAATCGCGCATGGAAAAAGCACTCTTTGCATGCGATGAGATCACCGGCTTGATCACCGCGGTCGCATTAGTCCGCCCATCCCGCTCCCTGCATGATTTAGAGCCATCATCAGTAAAAAAGAAGTGGAAAGATCGCGCCTTCGCCGCCGGGGCGAACCGAGAAGAAATCAGCCGCGCAGCCGAGGAGTTTGGCATAGAGCTTTGGGAGCATGTTGGCAATGTGATTGCGGCCATGCGACGGATTGCCCCCGAATTGGGATTCTAAGCGATTACCTGCAAGAAGCAGGGTAGCACTCAAAAGTTGTTGGATATCGTGCACCCGAAGCAGCCTCCAGTTGACAAACTTTCGTATCCCTGCTAAACTAGGGCTACACGAAATAACTATGCGCAATCCCTTCTCCCTTGATTGCCCGTACCGGAGGCAACTATGTCATCTGATCAACCACCTGCAATCCTCGCACATATCACACCCCACACCCCCATCACCCCTGCTGTGAACGCTTGGCGCATTTACCTGGATGACCAGGGCAAATCTCCCCATACAATCAAAGCTTTCACGGCAGACGTGCTCTTGCTCGCTTCTTACCTGCCCCCCGATCGCCCTCTGGGTGAAATTACCACTCAGGAATTGAACAATTTTCTGGATTGGATGCAGAAAGTACGCCGCGCCCCATGCAGCCCGAAAACACTGGCTCGCCGCATCACCTCGATCAAAGCTTTCTTCCGTTGGCTGCACCAGTATGGTGTGATCCTGGCTGACCCAGCGGAAAAAGTACCCCAACAATCTGTGATCAGCCCCCTGCCAGAAGTGCTCACACCAGATGAAGTACAGGCTGTGCTGCAAGCCGCCCATCGTCACCGCCTGGCAAAGACTCCAGATTTCCGCTACGCTGTCCTCCTGGAGCTGCTCCTTGCCACCGGGATCAAGAAAAGCGAATGCCTGGCGCTCAGCCCCAACCACATTGACCTGGATGCGCCAGATGGTCCAATCCTATTTGTGCGCTATACCAGCCCACAAAACCGGTATAAAGAACGCAAGATTGCCCTGCCCGAAACCTGGACAGAAATCTATGCCGAGTATAAAAGCCAGTATGAGCTTGACGATCGGCTGTTCCCCTGGTCGCCGCGCAGGCTAGAATACTTGCTTGAAGATCTCAGTGAAGAGGCAGCGCTGGATAAACACCTTTCCTTTGACATGTGCCGCTGGACTTGCGCCTTGAGCGATATGCGCTCAGGCATAGAACATAATAAAATCCGCCAGAAAATGGGTATCTCCAAGATCCAATGGCGTGAAGTAAAGATGAAGCTGGAAAGGTTAGCGGTGGATTAGCTCTTCCGGTCAAGCCACAGCCGCATCGCCCGGCGGGTGCTCTGCTGGAGGCCAAGAGCATGCGCCGACCGATAACCTGGTACCCAAAGTATCTCCTCACCTGAGCATACCAGGGGCCAACTTTTTCGTGCCCGGTAGGGGATTTTCACGTCAATCATCAGATCGGAAATTTTTTTCGTATGACCTTCCAGACCAAGGGGCTGCATGCGGTCACCGGCAACCCGTCCCCGCACAAGCAAGGGTAGGTTTAGCCGATCGGCATCCAGCCAGGTCTGGTAACGGTCCTCATTCGCCGCTGCCTGGTGCAGTGTCTCACGATCACAATCGACCACTTCGGCATGCAGATACCACGAACCTGGCAGGCTGAGCAAACCAGGTACATCCAGGTGCAAGTATTGACCCCGCGGTACTGCCGGCCAATCGCCCAAGGGCAGATCCGCTTCCCAGGTTGCCAACCATAAAATATCACCATCTAGAGCCATCCGCAGTCCAGCAATCAAGTCACACTGTTGTGTGCGCGCTGGCTGGAGAATAAAATCCACTCCCCGCTGAATGGCTGCTGCATCAATATCGCGCAACCCAGGCCGGTGTGTGGCAATCCCATGCCGCAGCAGATGGCGGAGCAATGCCGGGGATAATTCACGTAAAACCAGCACATCCAGCCCAACATAACCATCTCCCTGTTGCAGAATGGCTTTTGCCCAGGTTTGTTTGACAAGCTCCTCGATCAATGCATAGTCGCCAGCCAGCAGGTAGGCCATCCGGTGGAGGCTGCGTCGCATTGCAGGATTGTATGTTTCAAGGTATGGAATCAAGCGATGCCGCAGGCTGTTGCGCAAGAACACGGGATCCTGATTGGTGGCATCTTCCAAAGGGTGAAGATCGCCCACCTGGCAATATGCTAGCACCTCCTCACGCCAAACCCCCAACAATGGCCGTACCAGCGGAATCTGCTTGCTCCATGCATTGGGCAAGGTATAGAAGAGCATCCCTCGCAGACCTGCCAATCCCGAGCCGCGTAGCAAATGCAAGAGTACTGTCTCCACCTGGTCATCAGCGGTATGCGCTACAGCAACAGCCTGCGCATTGAGCTTCTCAGCCTGCGCAAACAAGAACTGGTAACGCAGCACACGCGCAGCTTCCTCAATCGAAAATCCTTGCTGCGCTGCATATTCTGCTGTATTCACCTGCTCCAGCACAAACGGCACACGCAATGCTTCTGACACCCGGCGCACCGCCTGCGCATCCGATGCGGCTTCTGCGCGCAAACCGTGGTCAAGATGAGCCGCCGCGATGGTGTAGCCCAGACGGTATAGCATATCCAACAAGCACAGGCTATCCGCTCCGCCAGATACCCCCACAACGGTTAAATTTTCTGGCGTCAAACGGCATTCCCGTTGTAAAATAGAGCCAAATAACTCTAGCATAGTAGAAGATTATAGCGTATTTGACCATCTTGGGAAAAACAAATGCAAATCCTCTTGCCGGGTTGGTCTGTTTATGCTAGACTGCAATTACTGGATGATGATTGGATGTATTAGGGAGACAAGCCATGCCCGAGAAAATTTTAGTAGTCGATGATGATGTCGATACCCTTCGCCTGGTTGGGTTGATGCTCCAGCGTCAAGGGTATCAGATCGTGGCCGCCAACAACGGACATCAGGCCCTGAACACGGCACAGGCAGAAAACCCCGACCTGATCCTGCTGGATGTGATGATGCCAGACATGGATGGCTACGAGGTAACCCGCCGCCTACGCGCCCAGCCACTCACAGCCGGTACCCCCATTATCATGTTCACCGCCAAATCTCAGGTAGATGACAAAGTCACGGGATTCGAATCGGGCGTTGACGACTACCTGACCAAGCCCACACAGCCCCGCGAGCTATTTGCCCATGTAAAAGCAGTCCTGGCAAGAGGCCGTAAAGGCGCCGCAACCGTTGCAACCGCCGCCGCTGTTCCCACCCGAGAGCGTGGACATGTAACAGGCATATTATCCGTAAAGGGTGGTGTGGGTGTTTCAACCCTGGCAATCAACCTGGGGGTTAGCTTCCACATGCGCACAAAGAAGGATGTCATCGTGGCGGATTTCCGTCCTGGAGAAGGAAGCCTGGCTTTGGATCTGGGCTACTTGAATCCAGAAGGGATGAACCGCCTGCTGCAGCGACCAGCCGCCCAGATTTCCATCAGCGATGTTGATTCAGAGCTGCTCACCAGCAAATACGATGTGCGCCTCCTACTTTCATCTTATAATCCTGCGGATGCCATGTTGACGACTCATATCGATCAGTTTGAAGCCATTTCCCGCCACCTGGCCTTCCTGGCGCATCACGTTGTCATCGACCTCGGCCCAGGAATCAACCCTATCACAGAAAAAGTACTGGCAATCTGTGATGACATAATCGTCGTTCTGGAGCCTATCCCCCAAACCATCAACCGTACCCATATCCTGATCGATGAGTTGAGCAAACGCGGCTTTGGCGAAGGGCGCGTGAATACTGTGCTGTACAACCGGCAGCGCACCGAGATGCAGTATTCATTAGCCCAGGTACAAAAAGAATACAAACACCCGATCGGGATCGTGTTCACTGCTGCGCCAGAGCTGGTTTACCAGGCGTCGCGCGCAGGTATGCCGCTCGTCGTGCAGCATCCAGACAATCTCACTTCTCAACAATTCTTGAAGCTAGCAGATATGATTGCCAAACGTGTGCGCGCCAAGTAAGCACTGCGATGGGTTGCCTTAGGTGCAACCCCAAAAAATCACCTGATCTCAATGAGCAAGAAAAGCGACACGTCGATCATTGACCGCTACCAGCGCCTGATCGAAATCTCTCGTGACCTGGCATCCACGCTGGATCTGGAAACGCTGCTACACCAGATCGTGGGCGCGGCAGTGGACTTGTGCGACTCGGAGCAAGCCTCGATCCTGCTTTTCGACCAAGCCAAAAATGAACTTCACTTCGAGGCAGCTACCAACATGGAAAAGCCATCCATGCGCGGTTTTACCATTCCCGTCGATGCCAGCATTGCTGGTTGGATCGTGACCAACCGCCTGCCCGTCATTCTTTCTGATGCGCGCCAAGATGACCGCCACTTCGGGTATATTGCCCAGGCTACCAAGACCGAGACAAAATCCTTGTTAGGTGTTCCAATGATCCATAAAGACCGGGTTGTCGGCGCATTGGAGACAATCAACAAGCACTCGGGGGAATTTACCGAGGAAGATCAAAATATCCTGATCACCCTGGGTGCACAAGCAGCCGTTGCGATTGAGAATGCCCGCCTTTTTCAGCAATCTGACCTGATCTCAGAGCTTGTCCACGAGCTACGTACGCCGCTTGCCTCTCTTACCACAGCCACCCACCTCATGCTGCGCCCCGAAATTAGCGAGGAGCAGCGCGACAGCTTTGCAAAGATCATCCAGGGGGAAATCACGCGCCTTTCTGAGCTGACAACCTCTTTCCTCGATTTTGCCCGCCTGGAGTCGGGGCGTGCTCAATTCCACAACAAATCCTTCGACGTTGTAGAACTACTATACACCTGCCGGGATATCATGTGCGGGCGTGCAGAAGAAAAGGGTCTTGCGCTATCGGTTGAGGTTGCATCTCCTCTTCCCCCGCTGGTCGCTGACCAGGATAAGATCAAGCAGGTGCTGTTGAACCTGCTTAGCAATGCGGTTAAATACAACCAACCGCAAGGAAGCATCGTTATAAAAGCCAAACAGGTAGGCAACAGCCTGGAAATCGCCGTCAGCGATACAGGGCTCGGCATGCCTGAATCGAGCCTCCAGAATTTATTCCAACGATATTACCGCGTTCCCGGCAGTGAAAAAGCGGCTTCAGGTACAGGGTTGGGGCTTTCAATATGTAAACGGATCATCGAAGCGCACAGCGGTAGCATCGCCGTCAAAAGCACCCTGGGAAAGGGCACTACCTTCACCATCAACTTGCCCCTGGGCGAATCAACCCCGTAATAGAACTTTCAATACCCCCGGTTTGCCTGCACGTGTCAATGCTTCAACCCCATCTTCAAGAGAGTAGGTTGCGGTGATCAGCGGGCAAGGATCTACCCTTTTTTCCTGCAGTAGTCTTAGCGCTGGCGCAAACAGCCCACAGCGCGAGCCAACCACCGTCACCTCGTCGACAACCAGCGATGAGAGGTTGATCTCTACATCTCCCTTGTATGTGCTTTTCAAAATGATCGTTCCGCGTGGGCGCACTGCCTTGCGCGCCAGTGCGAAACCAGCCGGATTACCTGTCGCCTCCACAACCACATCATAAACGGCATTTCGTACCGCTTTCTCCTCGATCGTAAGGATGCTACGCTGGATTAATAGGTCTCGCTGAAACGGATGACGCGCTACCACCTGCAATTCACACCCACATAAGCGAAGGGATTGGGCAATCAATTGCCCTAAACGACCCGCTCCGATGACCAGAACCCGGTCTACCGGGCGGATATGGACCTGTTGCTGGATTTCCAGCGCCGCCGCCAGAGGTTCAGCGAATACTGCTGCTTCATCTGGCACTCCATCCGGTACGCGGTGCAGATTGCGCAGTGGCAGTCTAAGGTATTCCGCAAATGCCCCATCCCAATTACGAATCCCCAGTGCGGCGCGCTGCTCGCAATGCGAGGAACGACCGGCACGGCAGGCTGAGCAGACCCCGCACATGATATTGATCTCCCCTACCACGCGCTCTCCAACCCAGGAAGGCTCATCCGGCGCCTGGACAACATCTCCTACAAACTCATGCCCGGGAATGCCTCGGAACGGATAATAGCCGCGCATCAACTCCAGGTCTGTGCTGCAGATACCCGCCAGACGCATGCGCAACAACGCCTCGCCCGACGCCAGGAATGGCGGCTCAAGGTCCTCGCGAAATTTGCACTGCTGATCTTCCAGCCACAGCCCGCGCATGGAACTCACCCCCCCAGTCAAGGCTTTGGCAATCCAACTGCCTCTGCCCCGCCAAGCAGTTGCTTGAGCAGGGGCTTTTTCTTTGTCGCTTTCTGCTGCAGGAACACCGGGCAGCGAACATGCTGTTCAACCAGGCAGTAAGTAGACTGGTGTTCGATTGTCACAACCTGTGGCGTCGCTGTACGGTAGCACATATTCAGGGGACTGGGGAACGAGGTGAGCGATTGGGAATCATTCTCCAAACCGACATAAGGGCAGAATTGCTTCCAACTCCCAGCGGCCTCGTCTCTTATATTGGAAGGCATGGTCGGGGTTAGCACACCCCGCTTCTCAGCGGCTTGAGATTCTGTCTCTGCCAGTTCATCACCGCTTGAATTTTCAACGATGTCAGCTTTCACTTTGCCTTCTCACTGTAAATACAAGTCATTCCGGATAAGGGGGACAACTAGATTATATTACGAATCCAGTATTCCGGCGTAATTCAACGCGCTCCCCGCCGCCCAAACTGCCGTTCCAGCAGATCGACAGACAGGTGGATCATCGTTGGCCTGCCATGCGGGCATGTGCGCGGTGATTGGCAAGCCTCCAGGTCTGTCAGCAGAGCCCGCTGTTCCTGTGGAGAAAGCACATGCCCTGCCTTTACTGCCGCGCGCTTGCAGATGCGGGCAATCATTTTCGCCTCGATCTCACTCTGCAAGGGCGCCTCGTTCTCCTCGAAGTCTTCCACCAACACAGCCAGTGCCGCTGCAGGGTCCATGCCCGACAGGATCACCGGGATCGCCCGCACCAGGTAGGTATTGTGGCCAAACGGTTCTACACTGAACCCCAGGCCATTCAGCAACGGAAGCTGCTCATCGAGCATCCGGGTGCTCGCCGGCGGCAGCTCAACTGCCAGCGGCTCCAGGAGAGACTGTGATGGGATCTCACCTGTTTGCTCTTTGCGCAGAGCCGAAAATCGCTCGAAGAGCACCCGCTCGTGGGCAGCATGTTGATCGATCAGGTACAGGCCATCTGGCCCCTCTGCCACGAGATAGGCCGAAGCGATCTGCCCCACCAGGCGCAGCAGCGGAGGCCGCCCATCTGCCTGCGCGGGCGGCGACAAGGCAGGCTGTAAGGGTTGAGCCGGCGGCAGGGTCATTTCAGGCGCCTGGTTCCGCTCGCCCTGCACGGCGAACTCCCAGTCCAGGCTCGTCCCGCCTGATCCTGGCATTGAGGTTGTTCCAGGTCGCCACTGGAGTTGCTCACCGATCTGCGGGATTGGCGTATGGGCCAATAGCCCTCTCCGTACTGCCCGTTGCACACCTCGGAAAACACCATCCGATTCGCGAAACCGTACCTCCGCCTTGGTGGGGTGAACATTCACATCCACCATTTCTGGCGGCAACTCCAGGAATAAGAACGCCAGTGGATAGCGCCCCACCATCAGCATTGTATGGTAAGCCTGCACCAATGCAGCCATCAGGGCGGAATCCTGTACCGGGCGCCCATTGACGTAAAAGGTGATCTCACGCCGGTTGGAACGCGTCAGGCTGGTGGGGCTGATAAATCCAGTAACCTTCAAGCCCTCATCTTCTGATAGTACTTCCAACATCTGGCGAGCAACATCCACCCCATACAATGCCGCCAACACTTCGCGCCGCTCACCATTCCCGCTGGTGAGCAACGCCGGGCGGCCCTCCTGGTACAGGTGAAAGCGCACCTGCGGGTAAGCCAACGCATAATGGGTCACCAAGGTATCAATTGCCCGGCGCTCTGTGGCTTCCTGCTTAAGGAATTTCAAGCGAGCAGGAACATTATAGAACAGATTTTCCACCCGCACCACCGTGCCCACTGCAGTGCCCACGGGTTGAACAGCCATTGCCTCTCCACCTTCCACCCGCAGGCGCGCCCCCATCATGGTATTCGCAGGCCGCGAAGTGATTGTCAGCCGTGCCACTGACCCAATCGATGCCAGCGCCTCGCCGCGAAAGCCCAACGTGGCAATGTGAAATAAATCAGCCGCCGACCTGAGTTTGCTCGTCGCATGACGCTCCACTGCCAATGACAGCTCCTCAGCAGGAATGCCGCTGCCATCATCAGCTACTTCTACCACGCGCCTGCCTGCCCCCTCTATAGTGATTGTCACCTGGCGGGCGCCAGCATCCAACGCGTTCTCCAGGAGTTCCTTAACCACCGAGGCAGGGCGTTCCACAACCTCGCCTGCAGCAATTTGCGATGCCACTTCAGGGGAAAGTAATTCGATTGCCATGCCAGTATTATATAACGATATAATACAGAAATGTATTATCGCACACTGTTTTTTGATCTAGATGATACCTTATATCCCCCGAACAGCGGGCTTTGGGAAGTGATCCGGCAGCGTATGCAACATTACATGCGCCAGATGCTCAACCTTCCCGAGGAAGAGCTGACTGCCCTGCGCGAGCATTATCTTGAAACGTATGGCACTACCCTGCGAGGTCTGCAGCAACATTATGTCGTGGACACTGACGATTACCTGGCATATGTCCACGATCTGCCCTTACAGGATTATATTCAGCCGGATCCTGCGCTGCGCACATTACTCCTCAGCCTGCCGCAAAAGCGCTGGGTATTTACCAATGCCGATGAAAACCATGCCAGGCGGGTGATCAGTGTGTTGGGTATCGAGGGCTGTTTTGACGGCATCATCGATGTGCGTGCCCTGAACTTTATGAGCAAGCCCAATCTTCTAGCTTATGAGCGCGCCCTGCACATAGCAGGCGAGCCAGATACCCGGAAATGCATCCTGTTTGATGACGCGCCGCGCAACCTGGCCCCTGCACGGCAGATCGGATTTCATACAATTCTGGTTGGGACAGATCGCAGTGACCCAACGGCTGATCAGAGCATCCCCAGCCTGCATGCCCTGGTGCATACGCTGCCGGAGCTATGGGAGGATAACCATCATGGACACATCTAAAGCAGGTCTGGTTATTTGCCTGGCAGTTGTCTTCGGTTTTAGCCTACCGATCCTTCTCTATCTGGCATTCCGCGACCAGGCGCTGCGCGGTGAACTGAATGCCATGCGCCGGGCAGTCGAGGCAGCACGCAAACCACTGAAACAAGAAGCCGATGATCTAGCAGAGCTCTCCAGGCTGGTTTCAGAGTTGAAACCCGACGAGCACCAACCTGAAGAGAAAACCAACCATGGATAAAAGAATAATCATGGAAGATGCAGTCAAATTGGTGCCCAATGGCTGCATGCTTGCACTGGGAGGAATGACGCTTTACCGGCGACCCATGAGCTTCACCAGAGCACTGCTTCATCACTTTCGCAGCACCCGCGCCCCACAAGATCTGACACTGCTGGCGTTTACCGCCGGTCTGGAAAGCGATCTCCTGATCGGGGCAGGTATGGTCGGGCGTGTGCGATCCTGCTATTTTGGCCTGGAAATCTTTGGCCTTGCGCCTATGTTCACCCACCATGCTGGAGCGGGGGAAATCGAAATCATCGAAGAAACCGAAGCCAGCCTGGCGTTTGGCCTGCGCGCCCAGAGTGCAGGGGTTGGCTTCATGGCTGGACGAGGCTGGTTAGGAACTGATCTTCCCCGACTGAGGCCTGATGTACGCACGATCTGTGACCCCTACAGTGGCGAGGAACTGATGGCTTTTCCGGCGATCCAGCCTGATGTGGCAGTAATCCATGCCCTGCGCGCAGACTACGAGGGCAATGCCGTCATTGGCCCCAACAAAGGTGTTGATGAGGAACTCTGCCTGGCATCGAAGGTGGTGATCATAACAGCAGAAGAGATCATCCCCGAATTAGATCATGCTGATATTGTCGCTCCGTTCGTGCACGCCATCGTTCACTCCCCCCGCGGCGCCACACCAACATCCTGCCACCCTCTCTATCCTCTCGATGGCGAAGCCCTGTTGACCTATACCGAGCAGGTTGGCAATCCGCAGTCATTCCAGGCATACTGGGATTCTCTCAACACCAGCGGCTAACCCGCAGTTGTGGTTAGTCTCAGTTGTACTCATCCACTTCTAACCAAACTATGATAATCTTTTGACAGCCGTATGATAAACCTGTATCAGGAGTAAATGTATATGGAAACATCGAATCGAGCCCTCGTAACTGGGATTACTTTATTAGTTGTTGTAATCCTCATCACCGGAGCCTGTGCGGGTGGATTTGTGGCAGGCTACTTCCTGGCGCCTGAGAAGTCGCAAAATGCCGTTAGCCAGCCTGAGCTGCCTTCTGATAACACATCTGCCCAGCACTCGAGCACGGACGAGCTCTTCAAGCCTTTTTGGGAAGCCTGGCAGATCGTTCACGATCAATATATCGACCAGCCCGTAGATGACACCCTCCTGATGCAGGGCGCAATACGCGGCATGCTGGATGCCCTGGGAGACCAGCATAGTTCCTATATGGACCCTAACCAGTATCGTGACGCGCAAGCATCCATGGAAGGTGAATACGAAGGCATTGGAGCATGGGTCAACACAGACGGAGAATACCTGACCATCATGGAACCCATGAAAGGCTCACCTGCCGAGGCAGCCGGTCTACTCCCTGGTGACCAGGTCATTGCCATTGACGGCGAAGACATGACCGGCATTACACCCGATCTGGCGCGCCTGAAAGTATTGGGGCCAGCAGGCACCACAGTCGTCCTGACCATCCAGCGCGAAAGTGTTGCAGAGCCATTCGATGTAACTGTCACCCGCGCTTCCATCACCGTACCAAGTGTGGAATACGAAATCCTGGAAGGGAATATCGCCTATGTCCGCCTGATAACCTTCGGCACGACCAGTGATACCGAGCTGCGCGCCGCCCTGGAAGCAGTGCTTGCACAGGAGCCGGTTGGCTTGATCTTTGATCTGCGTAACAATTCGGGCGGCTCGCTCACCACAGCCATCAATGTCGCATCGGAATTCATCCAAGATGGCGTTATTGCGTATGAGGAGTATGGCGATGGCACGCGGGATAACTATAATGCAACTGGCAAGGGGATCGCCACCGATATCCCGATGGTTGTTCTGGTTAACGAATGGTCTGCCTCTGCCTCAGAGCTGGTAGCCGGCGCCATTCAAGATTATGGCCGCGCCTCCCTGGTGGGTACCGTAACATTCGGTAAGGGGACCGTACAGAACTGGATCGGCCTTTCAGATGAACAGGGTGCAATCCGCGTGACCATCGCGCGTTGGCTGACCCCTGAGGGTCGCAATATCCATCAAATTGGGCTGACTCCTGAGTATGAGGTTCCGATCTCGCAAGAGGAACTGGAAGCCGAGTTAGATCCTCAGTTGGATAAGGCGATTGAACTGCTAACCCAGCCATAAAGCCCCGCTTGGTTGGCTGGAGTGAGAAAGTGAGCTTGGTATGTTAGGTTGGTTTGACCCACGGTATATGATTTTTATGTTGCCAGCGATTATCCTGATGATGCTGGCGCAAGGATATGTCAGTTCTGCTTACCGCAAATGGAGTCGAGTGCTGGCGCAGAGCCGTCTGACCGGCGCGCAGGCCGCGCAGCGCCTCATCTCTGTCGGTGGTTTATATGGCGTACGCATTGAAGGCGTGCGAGGCAACCTGACTGATCATTATGATCCACAGAAGAAAATTTTACGCCTCTCGCAAGGCGTGTATGAAAGCCCCTCGGTTGCTGCGTTGGCAATCACCGCCCACGAATTGGGTCACGCCATGCAAGACCACGAAGGCTATTTCCCGTTGCGCTTGCGGGCTGCGCTGGTTCCTGCCGTGAACATCGGCTCCTACTTGGGATGGATCCTGATCATTATTGGCCTGCTCCTGCGTGTAACCGATCTGGCATGGTTGGGGGTGTTGGTTTTCTCTGGCGGGGCGATTTTTGCCCTCGCCACGTTGCCGGTTGAGCTGGATGCCTCAGCTCGGGCGCGCCGCCTGCTGACAGATACTGGACTGATCATTGGGGAAGAAGAACGCCGCGGTGTGAACAGCGTGCTGAACGCTGCAGCATTGACCTATGTTGCCGGCCTGGTCACTGCTATCATGCAGCTTCTCTACTATGTGACGCTAATCATGGGGATGGGGGGCCGCCGCAGGTAAAAATTCGGTATAATTCCTGTTATGCGCAAATTCATCTTTGCGATACTTTTGATGCTTGGCATTCTGTTCATCATTGGGCGGAGTGCCGAGCTAGAAAGCATCATTGAAACCCTGCAGCGTGGAAATTGGCAGTTCATCGCCCTGGCAATCATTGCTCAGGCAGCCTGGTTGTTCAACATCACTGCCTCTTTCCGCGCCATCTACCACGCATTAGGCATCCGTGAACACTTCGAGAATCTAATCTTTATCATCAGTGCAGCCAATTTTACCAACATCGTTGCCCCCTCCGCAGGCATGGGTGGCGTGGCTGTTTTCATCGCTGAAGCCCGGCGCCGGAACTACTCCCCCGCCAGGGCTGCTGTGGCAGGTGCAGTGTACGTACTCTTCGATTATTTGGGCTTTTTTTTTGTGCTTGCCTTAGGCATTATTGTGCTTATCCGGCGCAATGATTTAGGCACCGTCGAAATCACTGCGTCAGCAATCCTTTTTTGCTTAGCGTTAGTTTTGGGCATTCTTCTCTACCTGGGGACGCAGTCCGGTATAGCCTTGGGCCGTGTGCTGGCATGGATGGCACGCCTGGTGAACCGGTTCACCTGGCCTTTTACCCACCGCGAGCACCTTCCCGAGAAACGTGCCCGCGAGTTTGCCAATGATGCGGCAGAGGGCTTGATTGAACTGAAGAACAATCCAAGATCAATGCTTCTTCCGGTGCTGCTGGGATTGACCAACAAGACCTTCATGGTGCTGATCTTGCTCTGCTGTTTTCTGGCTTTTGAGGTACCAGTATCGATTGGCACTGTGATTGCCGGCTTCAGCCTCAGCTATCTTTTCACCATTGTTTCCCCTACCCCAGCAGGGCTTGGATTTGTGGAAGGAACATTGACCCTGGCACTGCGATCCATGTATGTCCCGCTCGAAGATGCTGCCGTGATCACACTGGCATATCGCGGGGTTACATTCTGGCTGCCATTGTTGTTAGGGCTGCTCTCTTTTCGCTTGCTGGAGCATGTGGGCAAACGCAATCCCACCGTATCCAAGGCAGAAGGGGATTGACGCCAGAAGGTGTCGCGCTTAGAATCGATACGCTTTTAGCCCGCCCGGTAGCTAAAACATCCGCGGTGGGCTTTCGTAATGCAGGTTACACGCCTGGGATGTAATCCTCAGGTGAACTGGCTGATTGTTATGTCAAATTACACCCGCAAAGACGGGGATTCCACTGTTTTTCGCCGCACAGCGGATTATAAACCGCCACGATCTTGGCGCACCTGGCTAATTGGGCATCCGCTCACCACTGCTGATGCCCAGCATCAAACCATTGGAAAAGCCATCGGACTTGCGGTGTTCGCCTCGGATGCACTTTCCTCCACTGCCTATGCCACACAAGAGATCATGTTCATCCTGGCTGCTGCCGGGACGATGGCCTTCGGTTATGTATTCCCCATTTCCATCGCCATCGTAATTTTATTGGCCATCGTGACAATCTCTTACGAACAAACCATTCACGCATATTCGGGGGGCGGTGGTGCTTATATCGTTGCCAGGGATAATTTGGGAGAGTTACCCGCCCAGATTGCCGGTGCTGCTCTACTGACCGACTATATCCTGACGGTTGCCGTATCCATCTCTTCAGGCGTTGCACAGGTAGTTTCAGCGTTTCCCCCCCTGTTTGAGTACCGGGTATGGATCTCTGTTGGGCTGGTTTTGTTGGTGATGGTGATCAATATGCGCGGTGTGAGGGAATCTGGCCTCACCTTCGCTATACCGAGCTATTTTTTCATTGTAACTATGTTCATCACAGTCGGTACGGGCATATTCCGTTACCTCACTGGAACGCTGGGCACTGTTGCTAACCCCCCCGAGCTAGAAACCCTTCATGCCATCGGTGCAATCACACCCTTCTTGATCCTTCACGCCTTCTCCAGCGGCACGGCTGCACTCACCGGTGTCGAGGCAATTTCCAACGGCATCACCGCCTTCAAGGAACCTCGGAGCCGGAATGCGGGTATCACTTTGCTCTGGATGGCTAGCATACTGGGAATATTATTCCTGAGTATTTCCTTTCTCTCCGGGCAGGTAGGTGCTATTCCTGCAGAATCGGAAACTGTAATTTCCCAGCTAGCCAGAACCGTTTTTGGTGGTCAAAATATTCTTTACCTGGCTGTTATCGCGGGTACGGCACTTATTCTTTTCATGGCCACCAATACATCCTTCGCTGGTTTTCCTCGCCTTAGCGCGCTATTGGCAACCGATGGCTTTTTACCACGCCAGTTTGCTTTCCGCGGCAGCCGATTGGTTTATTCACGCGGCATTGC
>JAFGBV010000189.1 GCA_016932955.1 Anaerolineales bacterium
GGGAGTGGCTAATATAATGGGCTAACGAAATCCATGACATGAGCCGGGTAGTTTGGGAAACGTTGCTTGTATAACTGCCTGCTGTTGAAGGAGAAAACAAACAACCGGATTGCACATTCCAAGGCATAAGGACAGCGAGAGAAACAGCGGGACTTACGAGCCAGCCGGGCGAGATAATGGCGCAGTTCGGAATTATCACCTTCCACCGAATAGGTTTCGGATTTACCTTGCGATACTTCATAGCGACCGCCGTGATACCAAAGCCAGGCATACTCTTCAAAGCCATCACTGAAGTACCACTGTGCCTTAGGAGCACCGTCGACCAATCCTTGAATCGCTTCCCGAGTGCGTGTCCAGACGACCGCCCAGCCCAAAATGCAGCGTGTGCGACGGTCCACGAGCGTCAGGATGTAGATGATGTTTTTTTGTCCCCGATGAAAGTGAATAACTCGTCCATTTCGGCCTCTTTCACTTCTTCGGGAACGGGTGCATTGGGTAGCGAACGAGCATGATCGTTAACCCAAAGCGAAACAGTTCGATGGTGTATTTTCAAATGGCGAGCGATACGTCGCATGTTGCCTCCGTCGACATACATTTCTCGGGCTCGCTGGCGCAGGCTTTCGGGGTACCCGTGATGTTTCGGTTCGGGTGTGTACTTGCGGTGGCAGTGCATGCATCGGTAGCGTTGTGATCCCGATTGTGTCTGCCCCGCTTTGTTTTGGCGGGTGGTGGCTTGGC
Organism: Anaerolineales bacterium; assembly: GCA_016932955.1. Next base: position 739 of record JAFGBV010000189.1, read on the forward strand.
AATATGGGTATGTGTTCATACCTCTATTTTAGCCCATAATTATAGCCACTCCCAGGATAGGGTGGGATGACCCTGGAGACGATGTTTCAGGTAGAATGGTGTAAAATACGGGTATGGAAAAACCTTTGGAGACCGCGGAAGAATATCTGCCATCCTCGGAAGAGCGCCTGTGGGCTGCACTTTCCCACGGTGCGGTGATCCTGGTGGGCTGGGGGCTGGTTGTGCCCGCCCTGGTGTGGACCATGCAGCGACAAAAATCCCCCCAGGTCGCGTTTCAAGCCCTGCAGGCCCTGGCTTACCAGTTGTTCTACACAGTTTATATTTTTGTGGTATCGCTCTGCTTGACGTTGTTTCTTTCGCTCGCCGCAGTTGGTCTTTTCATGGCAGCAGAGTCGAGTTCCAGCGGTGAGCCGCCGCTCTTGATTATGCTCAGCCAATTCTTGTTTATGATCATCTTATTGGGCGCGCTTGGGTTGTACTTCCTGCTGGGGGTGGTGGGGGCAGGGATGTGCCTGGCGGGCAAGAAGTTCCATTACCCCCTGCTGGGCCGCTGGATCGAACGCTACCTGAGGCGCTCGGCTGCGCAGCCGGTTGAGGAGGCTGTATGAGCTTTGATCCCGAGCGAGAAGAGCGGCTTGCTGCTGCCCTGTGCCACAGCGCGGCGCTGATGCCGCTGGTTGGGGCAGCGGTTCCACTGGCCGTGTTTCTGAGCCAGCGCGAGCGCTCTCCTTTCCTGCGCTTCCAGGCTGCACAGGCGTTGACCTACCAAATCCTGGGCTTGCTGGCATATTTTCTGATCATGGCTTGCCAGTTCCTGGTACCGTTCACCATGTTCCCTGTGGCGATATTTGCCAGGGCTGCAGCCCCAGATATGGTGGTGAATGAGACCCTATCCCCGGAAGGGGGCATCCTCCTAGCGCTGCTCATCCTTAGCATGCTTGTGTTGCTTGTGATATGGGGTGCGTTCTTCATTGGAGGACCATTTTATATCATCCTGGCTTTCGTGGGCGCCTGGCGTTTGCTGGCCGGGCATGATTTCCGCTACCTGGTTTTGGGGAACCTGGTTGCGCGGTGGTTGAATCTAGATAATGCTTCTGATGTAAATAATAAGGAGTGATCGATGGAACATCCAGTTGCTTCCTCAACGACCTCGGATGAGCGCCTGATGGCGGCGGTATCCCATTTTTTTGGCCTGGTTGTCGCGCTGATCATCTGGGCTACGCAGAAAGACCGCTCGCGCTTTGTGCGCTTTCAGGCTGTGCAGGCAATGGCTTTTGATATCGTGGTGATGGTGGTGGCTTTTATCACCGCGGGCTGCCTGATGCTGGTGATGTTCTTAGGGATGATTTTGAGCACCGGGGGGATGATCTTCATGACTGATCCGAGCGGCGCCCCAGACCCGGGCGCGCTGGGTGTGTTCATGACTATGATTACATCGTTTTCATTCCTGATGCCCTGCGCGATCTTTGCCCTGGTTGGCGGCGTATGGGTGGTGCGCCTGCTAGCCGCCATCCAGACCTTTCAGGGGCGTGACTTTCGCTACCCCTGGCTGGGTGCTCGCGTGGAGCAGTTCTTGCGCAATTAATCCCACTTTTATCCCAAAATATCCCACATTTATCCCACTTTTGGCATGGAAACGATTGAAATCCTGATTATCTTATCTTTAGCCGATGCTCTGATCAATCAGTTGCGCGATATCTCACCGCTCCTAAAGATCAACCTGATCCCTGCCCGTAAGGCGGATGAGATTCCGGATGCGGTGTGGGAGAAGGTTGAGGTGCTCTACACCAACCGTGTTTTGCCACTGCCCGAAAAAGCCCCCCGCCTGACATGGATCCAGTTTCATTGGGCGGGCATCGACCATGCGCTGGATGCGCCAATTTTAAGGCGAGAAGGCCTGGTCGCCACCAGCCTCAGCGGGGCATCTGCACCGCAGATGGCTGAACATGTGCTGATGATGCTCCTGGCACTGGGGCATCACCTGCCAGAGGCCATCCAATATCAGAAACGGAGCGAGTGGCCTGCAGACCGCTGGGGGCAGTTTAGCCCGCAGGAATTGCGTGGCAGCACGGTGGGAATTGTCGGCTACGGCAGCGTAGGGCGCCAGGTGGCGCGCTTGCTCCAGGCTTTTGATGTGACCGTCCTGGCAACCAAGCGCGACGCCATGCACCCTGAAGATACCGGCTATATCATGCCGGGTCTCGGCGATCCGCCTGGTGACCTGGTGCACCGTCTTTACCCGCCCCAGGCGCTGATCTCGATGCTGAAATTGTGCGACTTTGTTGTAGTCAGTGTGCCCCTCGCCCAGTCCACGCACAGCATCCTGGGCGCTGAGGAGCTGGCTGCCCTCAAACCGACCGCCTACCTGGTAGATGCCTCGCGGGGTGGCATCGTTGACCATAGCGCATTGATCCCCCTGCTGCGCGAGCACAAGATTGCCGGAGCGGCTCTGGATGTGTTCCCCACCGAGCCTTTGCCCGCCGACAGCCCCTTGTGGAAGATGCCCAACGTGCTCATCACCCCGCACATTGCCGGATTTTCACCAGCCTATGATGAGCGGGCAGTGGCGCTTTTTGCTGAAAACCTGCAGCGCTACCTGGCTAATCTGCCCCTCTTTAATCGCCTGAACCTGGATTGGGGGTATTGAGGAGAGGCCCGAAAACGAATGAGATGCGATGCTATGGCATTGCATCTCATTCGTTTTGGGTATGATGAGATTTATTCCGGCCTGGGCTGTAGATTGAGGGTGATATCCTGGTAGTTGCCATCCCGCAAGATGGTCAAGGTAACTTCCTGCCCGGGAATGGTCTGCAAAGCAATGTAGATTAGCAGATCATCGAAAGTGTTGACCGGTTGCCCATCGATGGCAGTGATCACGTCGCCGCCGATGCTGATTGATCGCCCATTGATGGTCACGTTCTCTGTGGCGCCTTGCAGACCGGCTTTTTCAGCCGGGCCGTCCTCAACGATCTGGATGAGATAGGCGCCGCGCTCCAGCGGGAGGTTCATAGCCTGTACCAGTGCGGGCGTCACATCGTTGCCAATTACCCCCAGCCAGGGCCATGCATATTTGCCGTTCTCGATCAACGAGGGGATCACGCGCTCAACAATGCTGACTGGAATGGCAAACCCAACCCCCAGGTTGGAGCGCCCTTCACCGCCCGTTTCGATCTGGGCGTTCACGCCGATCACCTCGCCGCGCATGTTCAGCAGCGGCCCGCCTGAGTTGCCTGGGTTGATGGCGGCATCCGTCTGGATGGCCTGCGGAATGGAGAAGATCGTCAGTGCCGGGATGGTGCGTCCCAGCGCGCTGACGATGCCCCGGGTGAGCGTTCCGGAGAGACCGAAAGGATTGCCAATCGCCACCACGGTCTGCCCCACGGCTACTTCGCTGAGCCTTCCCAGTGGCAGGGGGTTGATCCCCGGCGGCAGATCCACGCGCACAACAGCCAGGTCGCTGTGCAGGTCTTCGCCCACCGGCTGCGCAGTGCGCACCAGGCCATCATAGAAGGTTACCTCGATCTCACTTGCGCCGTGAACCACATGTGCGTTGGTGACGATGTTTCCCTGTATATCGTATACAAAGCCTGAGCCCTGCCCCAGCGCCTCTACCTGACCGGAGAGTGAGCCATAAATGGTAATATTGACCACAGAAGGGTTCACCTGTTCATAGAGATCGACCAGCACCGCCTCCTCGCTGACCACTTGCGGCGCTGAGGCCAGTACGACTGGAGTAGGCGCAACAACGGTAATCGCTGGTTGCGGCGGCGCTGCTTGCTCTGGGATCACTGCCTGGCAGGCAAGCGCCAGCGCCGGTAGGAGCAACCCCAGCCAAAGCAGGATGCGCCGTGTATGGAGAAATTGATTGTTCATTTTGATGGTTGCCTCCTGAACCAGAGTGGAGTATATTCCTTCTTCTTTAGAGTATGGTGAAACTCGGATAAACTGTATCTTAATCTTGCCTATGTTCTCTCACCGCATTTTACCCTACCTGGCCCTGGCTGCCGGGATTGGCTGCCTGAGCTTCTCTGCCATGTTCGTGCGCTGGGCAAATGCGCCAGGCCCGGTCATGGCAATCTATCGGATCGGGATTGCCACCGTGCTCCTCACCCCGTTGTACGTGCGCGAGCGGCGCAAAGCGGGTTTGCTGCTGCCGGGAAAGGTGCTGCTCTGGCCGCTGTTGGGCGGCGTACTGACGGCGCTGGATCATGCGGTGTGGAACACCTCGGTGTTGTATACCAGTGCGGCAAATGCTACGCTGCTGGGCAATACTGCCCCGCTCTGGGTGGCATTGTTTGCCTGGCTGGTATTTCGGGAGAAGCTGGGCAGTCTCTTTTGGTTTGGGCTGGTGCTTGCCCTGGGCGGCGCCGCGGCCGTTCTAGGCAGCGACTTCTTGCACCATCCCACCCTCGGCTGGGGCGACATGCTGGCGCTTGTCGCTGGCGTTTTCTATGCGGGATATTTCCTGACCACACAGCGCGGCCGCCAGGGATTGGCAACCTTGCCTTATGTATGGGTGGTGAATTTGAGCGCCAGTATTTCTCTCTTGCTGATCAGCCTGGTCTTACGTTTGCCGCTTGCGGGCTATTCGACGACCACCTACCTGGCATTTGTAGGCGCGGCGCTTGTCTCGCAGGTGGGCGGGTACCTGGCCCTGTCATATGCGCTGGGGCACCTGCCGGCCTCGGTTGTTTCGCCAACCATGATCGGCCAGCCTGTGCTGACTGCTTTGCTGGCGATCCCCTTGCTGGGCGAAGGGCTGCACGCGGTGCAGTGGATCGGCGGGATCACCGTTTTGTTGGGGATTTACCTGGTGCACCGCAGCCGGGCAGCTTAAGTCACTGCTTCAACAACCTGGAGAATTTTCCACGCCAGGCCCTGGATGCGCTCGAGCGCACTACTCTCCAACTTGTCGGGTGTGTCTGTGAGGCGGTGCCATTCGGGCATAGCCGCCTCGAATCGCCCAGGCGGCGGGCTGCTGCGCTGCGATAAGATGCACACGGCTTTGTACCCATGCTCCCATGCCGCTCCGCTTTCGGTAAAGGCGCAGCTGGTGAGGGCGCTTACTGGGCGCAGGTTAAAATCCACGCCTGCCTGCTGTACCAGGCACTCCAGCGCAGGGTCGATGCAGCGTCGTCGGATAACCCCCTCCTGGCGCAGGTAAGCGACCTGGTCGCCTATTCCTGCCAGTTCGAAATCCACAACCAGGGTATTGCCGGGGGGCAGGCTTGTCTTGTATGCATCCAGAAAGGCGAGCAAACCATCGCACCCGGTTTCCTCACAGCCGGTGAAGGCCAGCCAGACTTCAGTGTGCTGCAAGGGCTGGGCTTTCAAGCGCTCTGCCAGCGCCAGGTTAACGCCCACCGCCGCGGCGTTGTCATTGGCGCCTGGCGAGTATGGCCCCAGGTCGGCGGTGATGCCAGTGAACCAGCCCAAAAAGTGAAACAGCCCCAGTACAGCCCCTGTCCAGGCAAAGAATGGCCAATTGGTCAGCCCAGCCAGGAGGTAAAGCACGGGGGCGAGGGTTATCCCGTACAGGCTCAGCGGCGCGCTGAGGGCAAAGATGCGCAGCAAGAACTCGCTGGAGAACCAGAACACAGCCCGGTGGCTATCCAGGTGGCTCACCAGCACCACTCGTTGCTGCACCTCTGCGGCAGGTGGAATGGTCGCGATCACATTCTGGCTTGGGCCATGCGGTAATGCCTGGCGCAGAGGAAAATCACGGAAGGTGAACTTGCGCCAGAGCATGTACCCGCTGAGACCAAAAGCCACCACATAGATCAGCAACGCCGGCAGGTCTCCGAATGCGGGGCGAAGCAGCCAGAACGCGGCATGCCCAACCAGGGCAAGCCCGAAAACCAGGGAGAGAAAGAGCCAGATCGAACGCAAGCCCTGGAATTCCTGCTTCTGCACCTTTTGTAATCCCAGGCTGGCTAACTGCTTTTCCACGTAGGCGGCAGCCTGCGCTTCTTGCGGGGTGGCTGAGCCGCGCCCTGCTGAGGCCAGGGTGATCTGCGTGGCGTGATCCAGGGCACGCCGGCCCCACGGAGTGTTACCTGGCTCGGTCATGCTCAGGGTTTGATCTCGAATAAGGCGCCTGCGCTGGCTCCTTGGATTTCAGGGAAGTAGAACATCCATGCCCGCGCGGGTAGCACATGGTATTGACCAGGTTGCAGGAGGGTCAATGTGTAGGTGAGGGTGTAAGTGCCAGCGGGGAGGTAATCTGCAGCCCAGGCAATGTGATCGTCGTAGATCTGCGCCGGCTCAAAGAGCCACCAGCCCCAGCCGTTGCCGAACGGATCATTGGGATTGTAAAGCGGCCCTGGCTCTACAAATTCGCCTTGCTGGGATGTCTTCAGGCTGGTATTGAGGATTTCTGCCCCGGCAGGGATGTAATCCTCGATCACCAGGTGGTACATGTCGTTTGGCGCGACAAGTGTGAGGCGCACGGTGATGGATTGACCCACCTGGCCCACCTGGATTGGCGTTGCGCTGCGCGGGGCTTCACCGGCAAGGATATATTCGCGCCCTAAAATCAGCCCACGATCCAGGGGAGCGGCTGTATCGGCGGGGCGGTAGACCGAGAGCGCCGCCGTATAGTACAGCCGCCCGCTGCCGGCTTCATGCAGGATAGTGAGCGCGTTGGGATTCGAGGGGTAAAGGCTGCTGAGGGGGATTTCAGCTAGCACCGGGTTGAGGCGCGCATCGCCCTCTGCGCGCCCGCTGGCGATCTGTATGCCATTGAGGGTGGCGCTAAAGGCGAAGTCGCCGCCCAGCTCGCCGGTGCCTTTCATGTATTCGGTGAGCGCCATCAGCGCCCAGGCACTTTCGTAGGTGGAGCCCCAGCCGCCTGCCAGGTCGCCGCTGGCTTGCCGGTTAGCAACCAGGAAGCGCACCGCATCCGGCAGCAGGGCGGAGGCTGGATCGCGCTGCGCGAGGGCGTAGACAACAATCGCTGAGTTGGATAGGGTGGTGATCATGCTGCTGTGGCCTGAGGCGGGCACCTGCCAGTAAGCGCCAGTGGCGGAGCGCAGTGCTGCCGATTGGAGATCGGAGATCAAGGTGTGCGCCTGCTCGCTGCCCGGGCTGGTTGTCTCCAGGCTCAAGGCCAGCAGGGCTTGCGCCCAGGGAGCGAGCCGGTCGCGGGCCTCATACAACTGGCTCAGGGCTGCGGGATCACCGCTGCCAGCCTGCAGGAGGGCGAAATGGGTGAACGCCAAGCGATCAAGCATCCACGGATCGCTGATCTGGTCCGGCGTGACCAGGCCGGCGGAGAGGTAAGCAATGGCGCGCTGGAAGCTTTCTTCGGGGATGGATAAGCCCGCCTGTTGGGCGCGGCTCAGGCCGAAGAGCACATAGGCGCTGATATGCAAGTCGCTCTCGCCGCCCGGCCACCAGGGCCAGCCGCCATCAGCGTTCTGCCGCCCGAGCAGGCGGTTCAGGCCCTCTTCCAGCGTGCGATCCAGCCGCGCTTGCAGGTCGGGAGATTGGATGCCAAAGGCTTGCAGGGCGCGGTATGTTTCCAGGTTGGGCAAGAAGCGGGATAAGGTTTGCTCGGTGCAGTCGTAGGGGTAATTTTCCAGCGAATCCAAGGCTTGTAGCATGGCGGCTGCCAGGGAAGGTGCAAGCTCCACGTTGAGCGAACCGCTGCTGGGATCGAAAGTGACCGGCAGGCTCACCAGTTCCAGGATTTGCACTTCCTGGTCGAGTATTCCCGAGGTGGCGTATGTTTGCGGAGCAGTATAACGCAGCACGGGCAATGCGCCAGATGCGAGGCGTACCGCATCCTGCAGATCGCCCGCGACGATGGAGAAGAGCAAGTCTGCGCTGCTCACATCCTGTGCAGTGCCCCACCATGCCACGCGCACCCGCCCTCCTGCTGGGATATTCACTGTCTGGGTAGCCAGGTTCGGATCATCCAAGGTGACTCCCGTGGCTTGCAACGATACGGAGGCTTGCAGGTCAGCGGTGGTGTTGTTCTGGGCGATGGCAGCCAGCTCGAGGTGATCGCCTGCCACAAGGAAGCGCGGGGTCACCGGGCGCACCAGCAGATCTTTGCTGGTGATGATCTGGAATTGCGCCTGACCGACGCGCGTATCCTGGGTGACAGCCCGCACATCCACCTGCCATGTTGTCAGGTTATCGGGGAGGGTGACGCTGATCGAGGCGCGCCCGTCGGCATCGGTGATAATTTGGGCGCTCCAGAAGGCAGTATCGGGGAAGTTCTCGCGGGCGATGGAGGGCATTTCCCCGCCGCCACCGCCGCCGATGCCCCCTGTCAGGTAGGCCAGGCGCTGCCCCGAAGCCGCCAGCGAGTATCCGGTGCGCACGCCCAATGGCTGCCTGCCATAGAATCCCGTGATGATATCCGGCGCATTCGGATCAGCCAGGGTCAGGGCAGCCAGGTCGATCACCGCCAGCGAGAATTCACCCTGCAGCGGGCTGCCGTTGGAATCGGTAATCCGCACATCCAGGGTCACCGTTGCTCCCGGTCCAGAGCGCTCCGGCTGGCTGGTGAGGGAGACGTTCAGCATTTGTTGTGTGGGAGCAACCACAAGCTCCGCATAACCCTGGCGGAAGTCCGGTCGCTCGCTGGAGGAGCGCTCGCCGCTCTCATATGCCAGAATCGTCACTGAGACGAATACATTTGGCGCCTCGTCGGCGGTGAGCGGGATGGGGAAGCTGGTGCCGCTTGGATCCAGCAGGAGCACCTGGGAGCGCAATACAGTGTCTCGCTCGATGGTGACCAGCGCCAGCGCCCGCCCGCGGAAGGGGTTGGGGATGAACACCTGGGCAATATCGCCGGCATGGTATTCCTGCTTGTCTGGTGTCAATTGGATGCGCTGGTTGGGCAGGCTGGGCCAGGGGGTCTCGCCTGGGCCGCTGACCCATATCAACACCTGGGTGCGCGTCCCGCCGCCGCTGATGTCGAGCATGTAAGTCCCTGCCTCGGGTGGGGCGAAAACCAGGCGGGCGATGCCGTCTGCGCCGGTGACAAGATCGCTGCTGGCAACCAGCTCATATTCTGGCACATAGCGTGGATAGTCCATATTCATGTATATGCCAGGCTGGGGATCCTGGCGTGTCCAGGTGACTGCCTGGAATTGGGCTTGCAGCGTACGCTCGCCGCTGGGCTTACCTTCCCAATCTACGGTCAGCACTTCGAAGCCCATTTCTTGCCCTGCCTGGGCAGCATAAGCATCTGGGCGCACCGCAATGTGAAAATCTGCCGGGTTGGTCTGGAAGGATGCACGCGCCGAGACGGGGAAGCCGCTCTCATCGACAATAGTCACTTCCAGGGTGTATTCCTGGCATTCCTCGCCGGGCGAGGTAGGCACCTCCAGAATGAGCGTGCCGTCTGGGGCGGTTTCAGCGCTCCCCTCTGCTACTGGCATCCCCAAGGGCAACTCCATATCAGGGTAGTACGGCTCCAGCCACCCGGTATCATAAGCGCCAACCTGGTAACCGCCAGGGATTACTGTATAGACATCTTTGGCATACAGTATCCATTTGACGGGCAGGTTACCTGCCGGCGCGTCGAAGAAGTAGCGCGCCTGGATATCTGCCACGGCGCTTTCCCCATTGCGTCCCTGTTCCTCGCGGAAGGTCACGCTCAGGTTGATCTCTGGTTTACGGTATTCGGCCACCTGGAAGTACAGCTCCATACCATCCTGATCATTCGCCAGGCGGTAATAGCCAGGCTGCGCAGTATCCAGCAGGTTGTAAGAGGCATGCCCGCTGCCAAAGGCTGAGAGGGGCAGATCGAATGTCGCCAACGTCTGACCTGTTTCATCATACAACGTCAGTGGGTAGGATGCTAATGCGCTGCCCTGACGCTCTGGCAGCGTGTAACGACCGTTGAAAGCTGAGCGCACAATGGCTTTGAAGTACACCGTCTGCCCCGGGCGGTAGATAGGCCGGTCGGTGTACAGGTAAGCATTGATGCCTGGTGCAGAGATTTGTGAGGAGATGCCAAAGCTCCAGGGGGCTACTTCCTGGTTCCAGTTGGATATTGCCAGGCTAAAGTTATCCTGCCCGGGTTGGCCGAGCACGGCATAGTAATTGCTGTAAGGATCCCCTCCTTGTGGCAGCCCAAGGCGAACCGTGCCGCTCATCTCGGTCAATCCGCTGGCAAGCAGGGCGCCGTTTGCATCGTAGATGCTCACCGGCAACCCTCCCGCCGGTTCAAGATTGCGCAGATCCACCACCCATACAAAGGCTTCTGTAGCGCCGAGCTTAAGGGTCATGTGATAGTTGCTCACCGCCACCAGCACCGGGTTGGAATAGAAAGCATTCGCGGGTAATCCCAGGCGCATCAGGTAAAGATCTGGCCGCGGCGGGATTCCCTCCGGGTTCAGCGCCAGGTTCAGCGGGTTGGTGGTGTTGGCGGGCAGATCCAGCGAATATTCCCAATAGCTGGGATTGCTGGGCTGGTAACTTTGCCGCAGATCGTAGCCAGCAGGCCCCAACATGGCGATGAAATCGCTCAGGGGCACATTTCCGACCGATACCGGGATGCTGGAGAGGTTGGTCACCTGTGCCAGCACGCCGGGGTCTTGCGGGGTCAGGAAGTAAGCCTCTGAATAGAAGGGAATGCTCAGGCTGGGGTCCAGCGGTGCGGCGTGGAAATCGAGCACAAAAGGCTGGCGCAGCGTGCTGCCCCAGCGGTCGCTAAGACCCCCAATGACGAGCGAGTAACTCTGCTCAGGTTTGAAGTCGCCGTTGATCACGATCGACTGATCGTACTCGTTGGCGAAAGCAGACAGATTGCTTACCGCTGGTTCGACGGTGATGTAATCGATCAGGTTCTCCTGCGCTACAGGCGCAGAGAGGTAAACGATCACCCCCTGGTACTGGGGTTTCGCCTCACCCTGTGCCGGATTGGTGCCGTAGATGGTCAGCTCAGGGACGGTCCACCACGTGGCTTGCTGCTGTCCGCTGATGGCGGTGCCGCCCAGGCTGGCGGCAGCAGTCTGCAGCATGGCGGTGTAAGCTGTGTTGCGCTGCAGGGGCAGGGTAGGTGTAAAGGTGTAGGTGGTGAGATCATCACTCCAGGCGCCCTGCCCGGCAACTGGCTGGGTAAATCCATCCAGCAAGGCGAAATTGGCCTGCACGCTGGCAGTATCCATCGGCTGGTTGAAGGTGAGGCGCACGCTGGCATCCAGCCCGACATTGGTGGCAGTGTCTACCGGCTCAAAAGAGACCAGGCGCGGCGCGGCGGTGGTGAACGACCAGGTCTGCCCCTCCGGTAGGGTGCTGCCGCTGGCGGCTGTCAGCCCGGCAGCAATGCTGACCGAATAAAGGCTCCCCCCTGCCAATGCCGGCTGGGGGTAGAAAACATAGGTGCTGGTGTTGATCCACTCACCTTGCCCCGTTGCAGGCGGCTGGATGGAGAGTGGTGCGGGCAGCGAAGCCGGATCTGCTCCCAACACGACGACTGGCTGGTTGAAGGCTGCCACGATCGCCGAGGTTGGGTCGACATCCACGGCATCTGGCTCGGGCAGGCGCTGGGTTAACTCCAGGTAACCGGCGGTGGTATAGGCGATGCTTACCGGTTGCAGCAGGGTCATGCCGTTAGCCGCTTGAGCGGATGTGGCCAGGTTGATCGTCAATGCGGTGTCGGGAAGGTAAGATGAATCGGGGGTATAGGTCAGCGTGGTGTCGTCCAGCCAGGTGAAAGAGCCTGAAAGGGGCGGCTCGCCGCTCAAAGCCCCCTCCACTGATGCGCGCTCCATGGGCTGGTTGAAGTACAGTTTCACCGGGGCAGAGAGGGAGAGGGTTGATCCCGGGAGAGGGTCGGTTTCCAGCAGTGCGGGAGGCAGCGGGATGGGCGCTGGCGTGGGTGTGGCAGGTGGTAATTCCGTGCCCTGTGCGAGAGGGGTGGGCTGCCCGTTGCCGGGCAGCGAGCATGCCAGGCTGAGGATCACAAGCAGGATAAGCAGTGCGGAAACTCTCTGTGTTGCAGATCGGCGCAATTTAAACCAGGAAGCGTGCTTGACCATGGGTTCTATCTCCTTTGAGGCGCTCAGCCCTGTCTATTGGCATCAGCGACCATCTCTTGGGATCATCCAAGTCTGTGGTTGCCATCATTACCTTTTCTCATTATAACGTATGAAATTGGTGAATGGCACCGGGGGAGAAAGGCGAATTTGGGGTGTGGCAGTGCAGCAACGCCGCACTGCCACACCCCAAGCCCCGATGTGGATTGGCGTCGAGTGTATATTCTGCCGTGCCCCTAGGGGATTCTAACCGCCCGGCAGGGCTTTCCCCAGGTCGGCGAGGAGGTCTTCGATCTCCTCGATGCCCACAGATAGGCGCACCAGCCCGTCGGAGATGCCCTGTTTGAGGCGTTCTGGGCGCGGCACGCCGGCATGGGTCATGCTGGCAGGGTGTTGGATCAGCGTATCTACGTTCCCCAGGCTGACTGCCAGCGTGGCGATGCGCACCGACTCCATCAACTGCACGCCCGCTTGCAGGCCTCCTTTGAGCTCAAAGGAGATCATTGCTCCAAAACCTTGCATCTGACGGCGGGCAATCTCATAACCGGGGTGGCTTTCTAAGCCGGGGTAATGAACCTTTGCCACAGCGGGGTGGCTTTCCAGGAACTGCGCCACTGCCAGGGCGTTGGCGCATTGGCGTTCCATGCGCAGTGTGAATGTCTTGAGGCCCAGGTTGGCCAACCAGGCGTCGAAGGGGCTGAGCGAAGCCCCAAGCGACTTCAACAGCAGGCGCATTTCGCTGTGCATGAAATCCACATGGCGGCTGACCAGCGCCCCCCCGGTGATGGCACCATGCCCGGAGAGATACTTGGTAGTCGAGTGGATCACCAGGTCAGCGTTCAGGCTGAGCGGGCGCTGGCAGTATGGCGTGGCGAAGGTGTTGTCCACTGCCAGCCAGGCGCCGTGCTGGTGGGCTATCTCTGCTGCGGCGGCCAGATCGACCACGGCCATGGTGGGGTTGGCGGGGGTCTCTGCATAGGCCAGCACAGCCTGCGGGTGGGCTGCAAATGCTGCTTGCCATCCCTCGGGGGTTGGCGCATCCACCCAGACCACGCGAAGCCCCAAGCGCTCTGCCATCTGCTGCAGGAATGTGAATGAGTGGCTGTAGAGCGCGCTTTGGGCGATGATCGTCTCGCCAGTGTGCACGCGCCCCAGGATCGCCGCTGAGACTGCGGCCATGCCGGAGGCGAAAACCTGCCCGGCAACAACCTGCTCCGGCGCTGCCTCGGGCTGGGAGCGCAGGAGGTCGATCCCCTCCAGCAAGGCGATCTTACGCGCATACTGCTCCAGGTTGGGGTTGGTCAGGCGGGTGTAGAAGTAGCCGGGTTGCTCTCCACCCACAATGGCTGCCCCGGTAGCCGTATCTGGGAAGGTGAAGGTGGATGTCTGGTAGATGGGGGTCACGTGGGCATGCAGGGGGTTGGCGGCCTCGGTATAATGCGTTACCAGTGTGCTCATGCCATCCTGGGCAGATAGTCGATACATATTTCACTCCTCCGCAGTGTGATTGGAACCTACAGCAGCGATTATACGTCCTTTTGGATGACTCTTCGAGTAAAATGGTGGTGCTATGGCTGAATCGAATGCTTATGACAGTTCATCCTATCGCCCGCAGGCGCCAAAGCCGCTGGGGCAGGCAATCCTGGCCATGGTGCTCGGTGGCGCGTTGTTTGCCTTACTGCTGATGGCGTTGCCTTCCGCTTATGGCATGGCTTATGCCGGGCAGATCTTTCCGGGGGTTTTTGTCGGCGGCGTGGATCTCTCGGGTTTGACCCCCGCGGAGGCCGCCGAGCTGCTAGCGCAGCGCCTGGATTATCCGCAGCGCGGTACGATTGCCTTTCAGGAAGGCAGCAACATGTGGACGGCTACGCCTGGTCAATTGGGCATGTTCCTCGACGCCCAGACCAGCGCTTTGGCTGCCTATAACCTGGGGCGCAGCGGCAGCATCAGCGAACAGGTTGCCGAGCGCTGGCGCGCCTGGACGGAGGGCGTCAATATCCCACCCTTGTATGTTCTGGATGAGCGCGTTGCCCTGATCTACTTCCAGGGGCTGGCTGCCCAGGTGGACCGGCCAATTGTCGAGGCTGCCTTGAGCGTGGATGGTGTTGAGGTGGTTGTGCGTTCAGGCCAAATTGGGCGCACGATGAATGTCTCTGCTGCGCTGACCAGCCTGCGTGCCCAGGCGCAAACCTTGAGCGATGGGATCATCCCGCTGGTGGTAGCGGAAACGCCGCCGGTGATCCTGGATGTGGAAGCGCAGGCTGAGTTGGCGCGCCAGATCCTCAGCGCGCCTCTCGTTCTGCAATTACCCGGGGCTGCCAAGGGAGACCCAGGCCCCTGGACCTTCCCGCCTCAGGTGCTGGCGGGCATCCTGGCGATTGAGCGTGTGGAAGGCGAGGGTGGCGCCCATTACCAGGTGGGGGTGAGCTCCGATGCCCTGCGTGCTTTCCTGGATGGTGTGGCGCCCGAGCTGGCGCTTGCGCCTCAGAATGCGCGCTTTATCTTTAACGACGACACCCGTCAACTGGATATCATTCAGCCTGCTGTCATTGGGCGCTCTGTGGATGTGGAAACCACCATTCAGGTGGTGAATGAAAAGCTTGCGGTCGGCGAGCATACCATCGACTTGGACATGGAATATACCAACCCGCCGGTGACGGATGATGCCACCGCTGAGTCGTTGGGGATTGGCGAGGCTGTCAGCGTGTACACATCTTATTTCTATGGCTCAAGCCAATCGCGCATCCAGAATATCCAAATTGCCTCGGCACGCTTTCATGGCGTGCTGGTCGCGCCGGGTGAGACCTTCTCGATGGCAGAGATCCTGGGTGATGTCAGCCTGGATACGGGCTATGCAGAGGCATTGATCATCTACGGTGACCGCACGATCCAGGGCGTTGGCGGCGGGGTCTGCCAGGTGAGTACCACCCTTTTTCGCACGGTATTCTTTGGCGGCTTCCAGGTGGATGAGCGCTACGCCCATGCCTATAGGGTCGGTTATTATGAGCAAACTGCCAGCGGTGGTTACGATGGGAATCTTGCCGGGCTGGATGCCACGGTTTACGCCCCCGTGGTGGATTTTAAGTTCACCAATGATACCCAATACTGGCTGCTGATGGAAACCTATGTCGACGCCTCTGCCCGCACGCTGACCTGGAAGTTCTACTCCACCTCTGACGGGCGCACGGTCGACTGGGACACTTCGGGCCCGCAGAACGTGGTGGAACCACCTGACCCGCTGTATGAGGAAAACTCCGACCTGGCCAAGGGCGAGATTGTGCAGGTCGATTGGGCAGCAGACGGCGCGGATATCTCGGTTACCCGCCAGGTGTGGCGGGATGGCGCGTTGATCCATAGCGATACTTTCAACACCCATTACCTGCCCTGGCGGGCAGTGTACCAGTATGGGCCGGGGACGGATATCCCCACGCCCGAGCCGACGGATGAGCCATGAGGTAAGGAGGTGAAAGCCATGTCTCGCACTTGGAAAGTTGCCTTGTTGATCGTTTTTTGTGGGGCGGCACTGCTCGTGGTCGTGGCATTGGCAATTGCCAGTCGGTATTTCTACCTGCCGCTGGTCACACAGCGTTCCATGGCGACACCAGATCAGACTCCCGAGGTCACGCCGGGCGCATCCTGGTGGAAGCCATCGCCGGGGGTTTCGTGGCAGTGGCAGCTCAGCGGCGTGGTGGATACCACCATCCATGTGGAGATGTATGATATTGATCTCTTTGAGGCACCGCAGGCAACCATTGATCAACTGCATGCCGATGGGCGGGTGGTGATCTGCTACTTCAGCGCCGGCTCGTGGGAAGACTGGCGGCCCGATGCTGCCAATTTCCCTGAGAGCGTTTTGGGCAATGATCTGGAGGGATGGGAAGGAGAGCGCTGGCTGGATATCCGGCGCATCGATCTGCTTGGCCCGATCATGGAGGCGCGGCTGGACATGGCAGTGCAAAAGAATTGTGACGGGGTTGAGCCGGATAATGTGGATGGCTTTGAGAACAACAGTGGCTTTTCCTTATCAGGCGCAGACCAGCTTGCTTACAACCGCTGGCTGGCTGAACAAGCCCACGCCCGCAGCCTATCCATTGGATTGAAAAATGACCTGGCGCAGATTGCGGATCTTTTTACTGCTTTCGATTGGGCTTTGAACGAAGAATGCTTCACTTACAATGAATGTGACCAACTACTGCCCTTTGTACATGCGGGGAAAGCCGTTTTTGGGGTAGAATATGAGCTAGGGCCAGAACAGTTCTGCCCTACAGCGAACGCCATGGGCTTCGATTTTCTGAGGAAGAACTGGGATCTGGATGCCTGGCGGATCGATTGCCACGATTATTAGACGAGCGAGAAGGAGAACTTATGGTCAGCCAAGAATTGCTTGATATCCTGCGTTGCCCGGCCTGCGTGCGCGAAAAAGATGGTTTGCTGACGTATTACAAGGAATCCTGGCTGATCTGCCAGGATTGCGGGCGCAAGTATCCGATCCGTGACGATATCCCTGTGATGCTGATCGATGAGGGCGACAAGTGGGTGGATGTGGCTGTGGAGGCGCTTCCTGTGCCGCCGCCACAATCTTAGCTTTCTTTCATTCGATCCTAAGCCAAGGGGTTGTGCACTCGTTCGCGATGGGCAACCCCTTGGCTTTTTTTTATTATGTGTTCAGCGCCCAGGTGAGCCAGAGCAAGATCATAATCAGACCTAAGACAAAGCGGATGACAAATGCCAAACCCCAGCCGGTAGCCATGCCGCGCAGCGCAGTGAGAGCCTTCTTCCAATCACGCAGGCGGATGTACTCCAGCAGCAAGATCGCCAAGGGCGCTGCCACCAGGCCGCCGATGGGTGGAATGAAGATCGTCCCCAAGATGCCAGCCACGATCCCAACCCCCATTGTGTACCAGGATGCGCCGCCCTGTTTGGCCCCCGCCCAGGAGAGCACATTGTCCACCAGGCTGCCGGCGATCATCAGGACGGTCATGATGGCAAACATCCATCCGCCCAAAGTGCCGAAGCCGTGCACGACACCATAGCCCAGCGCTGCTAACCAGATGATCACGATGCCCGGGATGATGGGGATTACCAAGCCCGCCAGCCCGACAAGCATGGTCACCAGGGTCAGCGCGAATAGCGAAGTTTGCACCCACTCTGGCATGTTCATTCTTCCGGTCCAATCACCTCGATGCCGCCCATCCAGGGTCGCAAGACCTTGGGTACGATCACCGAGCCATCTGGTTGCTGATAATTTTCCAGCACGGCGATGAGGGTGCGCGGCAGGCCCAGCCCCGAGCCGTTCAGTGTGTGTACCAGGCGCGTTTTGCCGCCCTCTGCCGGGCGGTATTTGATGTTGGCCCGCCGGGCTTGAAAATCGCCCACGTTGGAAACCGAGGAGACTTCCAGCCATTCCTGCACGCCCGGCGACCAGACCTCAAGATCATAGGTGATGCGGGCGTTGAAACCCAGGTCGCCGGTGCAGAGCGTTTTAACCCGGTAGGCCAGCCCCAGTGCTGCGCAGGTGTACTCGGCGTCAAAGCGCATCTTCTCCAGCAGCGCATCCGACTCTTCTGGCTTACAGAAGATATACATTTCTACTTTGTCGAACTGGTGGCCGCGTTTGATACCGCGCACATCGCGCCCGGCGCTCATCTTCTCGCGGCGGAAGCAAGGCGTGTACGCGGTATAGCAGCGCGGCAGGCTGGCTTCGTCGAGGATCTCGTCCATGTGCAGCCCGGTGAGCGGCACCTCTGCAGTCGGCACCAGCCACAGGTCTTCTTCATGGTCATGGTACAGGTTATCCCTGAATTTGGGCAGTTGACCCGCGCCGAAAAGGGTGGGGGATTTGACGATAAAAGGCGTGTACTGCTCGCGGTAACCCTGGCGGATGTGCAGGTCGAGCATCCAGGCGATCAGTGCTCGCTGCAAGCGCGCCCCTGCACCGCTCAGCACATAGGAACGCGAGCCGGTGATCTTCACCCCGCGCTCGAAATCCAGGATGCCCAGTGCGGGGCCTAAATCCCAGTGCGGCTTGGGCTCAAAATCGAACGCGGGCAGTTTCCCCGCCTCTTTGACCACGATGTTCTCATCTTCGTTTTTGCCATAAGGCGTGCGTGCATCGGGGATATTGGGGATACCCGCCAGCGCCTCGGTGAGGTTCTCCTCTACCTGGCGCAGTTGCTCATCCAGCGCGCTGATGCTCTCGCCAACCTGGCGCATGGCATCGATTTTGGCTTGGCGCTCGGATGCCTCCTTGAGCCGCCCGATCTCTTTCGAAACGGCATTGCGCTCGGCTTTGAGGTTTTCCACCTCCTGGATGATTGCCCGCCGCCGCGCGTCCAGCACCGCTACTTCGTCCACGGGCGCAGTGTCCATCTGCCGGTCGGATAAAGCCTTGCGCACCAGCTCGGGATTTTCACGGATGAGATTGATGTCTAACATGGTTGCACCTCCTGTAATGTAATCAATACGCCCCCTCGCCAGCAGGACGAAGGGGCGCTCGTGGTGCCACCTGCTTTTGTTGACCAAGAGATTGCCTCTTGCTCAACCTTCTGCTCGCGCTAACGGGCGATCCCGGCCTCCCTTTTCGTGATTACCGATCACGCTTTTTAGGGGCAACTGGCTCTGTAAGGAGCTGGCGGAGGGGATTTCACCACTTTGCCTGCCGCCTTGCACCAACCGGCGGCTCTCTGCCAGGGTGAGTGGTTACTTGGTTCCGCACTGTTTTTTTACGGATCGATTGTCCGGATTATACCCGAGGCCTGTGTAGTGTCAAGTAGCATGCTAAGCACCGATTCCCTGCGAGTATAGAAAGTACATCCCCAGTAAATATCCGATCAGGATCAGCAGCGCATCTAATTCCATGAAGACGATGCGCCGTTCCACTCGCGCCAGGTTACCGATCAATGCCAGGCTGGTCAGCAACAAGCCCAGCAGAGCCAGCAGGGCAAAGCTGGGGTCGATCCCGCCCAGGAAGCGTCCGGGCTTGTAAAAAGCATCTGTCAGGCCTAGAGCAAACATGTTGAATACATTGCTGCCGAAGAGGTTGCCCACCGCCAGGTCAAAGGCGCGCACCCGCACGGCGGCAATGGTGGCTACCAACTCAGGCAAAGAGGTGGTGATGCCGATCAGGGTGGCGCCGACGAAACCGGCGCTTAGCCCGGTGATCTCGCCGATCTGGGAACTGCTGCTAACCAGGTAGGGCACCACAATCACAAGCGCGGTTGTGGCTATGGCAAAACCCAGTAAAGCCTTGCGCAAGCTGGGGATGCCGCTTTGGTCTTCGGGGATCTCGCTGGGGGGTGTTCCCCCCTGGCGCTGGATGAGCCAGACGCCGCCCAAATATACAATGATAATCAGCAGGCTATCCCAGCCTATCCAGCCTAAACGTGCATCCACATCGGCCAGGATAGCAAAGGCAGCCAGCCCCATCAGCAACGTAGCCAGGCTGGCAGTGAGGGCGTGGCTCATTGCTACTCTACGCAAGATGCGCGCCTGTTGGTTAGCCAGGTCTAGCACAGCCAGCATGAACATGTTGAACATGTTGCTGCCCAGCATGCTGCCAGCCGCCAGGTTGGGCTGGCTTTGGAATACTGCGTTGACCGAGGAAAGGAGCTCTGGCAGCGAGGTGGCGCCGGCGAGCAAGAGCGTGCCGATGAACATTCCCCCCAATTTGGTGCGCACGGCGATCACATCGCCATACTCGGCTAACTTAATCGCAGCCAAGACGATCAGCGCGGCACTGACGATGAATTGAATCCAGACCATGGCTACCCCTTGTGCTTTTTTCCCTGTGTGGGCACCCCAGCAGCGGTAGATAATGGCCAGGCCGCAAGCACGCCGGTATTCGGTTCGCACAGGTCTCCTACAACCTTCTCAGCGGCATTGATGCAGGCATCCACTACCCCCTCATCATTCACAATGGTGATTAATGTATAGTGGTTTTCCTGATCGCTGCTGATCAAGCGATTGATGCCTGCCATGAAGGGCGCTCCTACCTGACGGGCAACACGGCGGCGGTTGATCCCCGTGCTTTCAATAATGGTAACCCCGCTGACCCCAATTGTATCCCAGGCATCCAAAACATCGTCGAGCAGTGCGGGATCATCCAAGACAAACATGATCATGTGCATGGCACCCTCCGGAAATCAAAAACCGGGAATCTCATTGTGGTGAGATGTCCCTCTATGCGTTTCTGCGCCTTTTATGAGATGTCTTCTACCTGTTCGATCATGGGGAAGAATTGTTTGATCGTGCCCTCTACCCAGCCATGTAAGGTGGCTGGTGAGAGGGGGCAGCCCAGGCAAGCCCCTCCCAGCCTCACTTTGAGCACATGCCCTTCCAGGGCAACCATCTCTACCAAGCCCCCATGGTACTGCTCTATATACGCACTTAACTGCTGCACCAGCGCGTGCACTTGTTCTTCAAGCGGCGCTTCCTGTGGATTGGGAGAGGACATTGCTAACCTCCTGAACTGTTTGCCGGGCTGTTCAGCCCGATCTGTAAGAGAGAAACAACCAGGCCGTGCGTGCTGTTGAGGCGTTCCGCGATCACGGCGGCCAGCCGATCTAGCAACACTACGCCGGTTTCAGGGTGGGTGCTGCACAGCCGTCGTAGATCGTCGCCAGCGATGCGCAGCAATTGCGTGTATGTCTCACATACCGCTTCTGAGGTGTAGCGCCGGCTGCCCAGCGCTGCAGACCAGCCCACAACCTCGCCGGCCTTCACATGGGCGACTGCGATTGCGGGACCATCGTCCGGTTTAAAGTTTACCACAACATCCCCGACCACCACCACGTAGAGACTCTCGGCTGGATCGCCTTGCTCAAAGATCTTCGAGCCAGCATAACAGTCGCAGGGACTGAAGAGCGGCTTGAGCAGCGCGAGCTGTTCTTCGCTCAATCCCTGGAATAGGCGGTGGTTTTCAAAAGGATCTCCGGTCATTGCAGTACCTGTGTTACGTACCACTTTACTCTTTCCCAGGCAGGTCTCCAAGTGGCAAATGTCATAAATGCAAGGACAAAAATCATGCTCTCAAGGAAATTTGTCCATACAGGTTGGAAATCCCAAATAAAAAGAATGGCCCGCCGCACAGGCGGCGAGCCATTCTTTACACCCCACTTCCCCCGCTTTATTGAGATGATACAAAGAAAGCTTATTCAGTGGCTGTTTGTTTTTCAACCGAGCGGAAGACCAGTTGTGTGCCATCTTCGTGAACATCCGCCAGTACCTTGGAACCAGCCGAGAATTCGCCGCTCAGCAGGCTCACTGAAAGCGGGCTCTCCACATGTTTCTGCAACGCCCGGCGCAGGGGGCGGGCACCAAACATGGGATCATAGCCGGTCTCTGCCAGCCACTGGCGTGCCGCCGCGGTGAGTTCAACTTGCAAGCCATGTTCATTCAGGCGTTCCTGGATCTCCTTCATCTGCAGATCGACAATCTCGACCATGTTCTCCAGCGAGAGCGGGGAGAAAGTGATGATCTCATCGATGCGGTTGAGGAACTCGGGGCGGAAGGTGCTCTTGAGGGCTTTGGAGATTTTCTCGTGCGCTTCGCGCTCCTCGAAGGTGCCTGTTTGCTGCAAGAATCCCAGGCTGCCCGATTTGTTCACGTACTCGGTGCCCAGGTTGCTGGTCATGATCAACACGCTGTTGCGGAAATCCACGATCCGGCCCTGTCCATCGGTGAGGCGGCCGTCATCCAGGATTTGCAGCAGGGCATTCCACACTTCGGGGTGGGCCTTCTCGATCTCGTCGAAGAGGATCACGCGATATGGGCGGCGGCGTACTGCTTCGGTGAGCTGCCCGCCCTCTTCATAGCCTACGTAGCCCGGAGGGGCGCCGAAGAGACGCGAAACGGTGTGCTGCTCGCGATATTCGCTCATATCAATGCGCACCATGGCGTCCACATCATCAAAGAGGAATTCTGCCAGCGCTTTAGCCAGCTCGGTTTTGCCCACGCCGGAAGGACCGATGAAGATGAATGACCCGATCGGCCGGCGCGGATCCTTCATCCCGGAGCGGGAGCGGCGGATGGCATCAGAGATGGCGTGGATTGCCTCATCCTGCCCAATGATGTGCTCGTGCAACCGGTCTTCCATGTGGAGGAGTTTTTCTGCCTCCGTTTCCATCATCTGGCTCACCGGGATGCCGGTCCACTGCGCCACCACCGCGGCAATGTCGTTCACGTCCACCACTTCATCGAGTTTGTGCTCAGCTTCCCACACATCGCGCTGCTGGATGAATTCGGTTTCAAGGCGCAAGCGCTCGGCCTTTTTCTCAGCAGCGCGTTCGTACTCGCGCCCCAGGCCTGCCTGTTCCTCTTCTGCTTTCAGACGGTCGATCTCGCTTTTCAGCGTTTTCAAGTCCGCGGGCAGGGAATAGAGCGCCACGCGCAGTTTGGCGGCTGCTTCATCCATCAGATCAATCGCCTTGTCGGGCAGGTGGCGGTCGGTAACGTAGCGCGACGAGAGCCGAGCGGCAGCCACCAGGGCCTCATCGGAGAAGCGAACCTTATGGTGCGCCTCGTAGCGGTCGCGCAGGCCTTGGAGCATCTGGATGGTGTCATCAACGCTGGGTTCTTCCACGTAAACGGGGGCAAAACGGCGCTCCAGTGCGGCATCTTTTTCGATATGCTTGTGGTATTCGTCCAGTGTCGTCGCGCCCACGCACTGCAGCTCGCCGCGCGCCAACGCTGGCTTGAGCATATTGGAGGCGTCCAGCGCCCCTTGGGCTGCTCCGGCACCGACCACGGTGTGCAATTCGTCGATAAAGAGGATGATCTCGCCTTCAGCGCGCTGGATCTCTTCAATGGATGCTTTCAGACGCTCCTCAAATTCGCCGCGAAAGCGCGAGCCAGCCAGCATGGCACCCAAGTCCAGGGCGGTCACCCGCTTGCCGGAGAGAATTTCTGGCACATCGTTAATGCTGATCTTCTGCGCCAGGCCTTCGACGATGGCAGTCTTGCCTACCCCGGCCTCCCCGATCAGCACGGGGTTATTCTTGGTGCGGCGCGAGAGGATCTGAATCACGCGCAGGATTTCATTATCACGCCCGATCACGGGGTCCAGCTTGCCTTCGCGCGCCATTTGGGTGAGATCGCGGGAGAATTTCTCTAGCGTGCGGTAGCGCGTCTCAGCCTGCGGATCGGTCACGCGCTGCCCGCCGCGGATCTGCTGCACGGCATCGTGGACGCGCTCGCGGGTGACACCAGCGCCTTCCAGCAGCCGCGCAGCCGGGGTGCTGCGCTCATTCAGAGTTGCCAGGAAGATGTGCTCTGTAGAGATGTATTCGTCTTTCAGGCGGTTGGCTTCTTCATTTGCGAGATCGATGATGCGCTTCACGCGCGGGGTGATGAAAATCTGCCCGGCGCCTCCGCCAAAGATATTGGCTTTGGGGCTGGTGCGCAATACATAATCTAAGCGCTCCGTGAGAGCGGGAGCATCCACTTTTAGCACTTCTAAGATTTGGGGGATCACACCCTGGGGTTGCTCGATAAGCGCAAGCAAGATATGCTCTGTATCGATCTGGTTGTGCCCATAGCGCTGGATGATCTCAGCGGCGCGCTGGGCTGCTTCTTGGGCCCGTTCTGTAAAACGGTCAAATCGCATCATAGCGGTTTACTCCTTAGAACCTATCCGAGAATTGAATTTGTCAAAGCAACTTTAAATTTCCGGACAGATACTTTTTAATTGGTTCTCTGGGAATTGCCGGGGTAAGGCGGATCTGTACACCTGCCATTTGTCACGGTAAGTCCTAATGAGCCTGTTAATTCCACGCGATTATAACATCGAGGTGGGGGACGCTGTGTGTAAGAGTTTTATATAAAATAGGCGTATGTTACACAGGAGGAGGCATGCGCTGTGAGCCGGCTCTCTGGACACTGCTAAGGCGTAATTGTTGGGGAAGGTGTATCGGTTATTCCAGCCAGCGAGGCAGCAGGGCTTGGGGTGTCTGTGAGGGTCTGGGTTTGAGAGGGCGTGATGGTCGGTGTAAGCGTAATCAGGAAGGTGCATGACTGTGGAACCCAGCCGATGCGCCCCTCGGCATCGCTCACCTCGACCCAAACCAAACCTCCGACGATTTCATATCCATACAGGACGGTGAGTACATCGCCCTGGCGCAGATTGGCGATCACCGGGCCATTGGGAGATTGGCGTAGGCGTAAACAATATTCGGGCAATAACGCGTTTGTGACCTTTGCCTGAGCCGGGGTTGGCGTCTCTGTAGGTGTGTGTGTGGGGGTCGGTGTGTTGGTGGATGTGGGTGTTTCAGTGGGCGTGGGCGTTTCGGTTGATGTGGGCGTGTGGGTGAGCGTGGCCGTGTGGGTGTGGGTTGGCGTTGGGCTGGGGCCAGGGGTGTTGGTTGGCGTTAATGTTGGGGTGAGGGTGTGCGTCGGTGGAACGAGAGGGTCTAGCCGGGCAGCAATAACCTGATTGAAGATCACCGAAACCGGCCGTTGCAGGCGATCTGCAATTGCTTGTTGCAGCAGGACGCTGTCTTCGTATTGTAATGGTGTGATGGTGCGCAGGGTGATGTTCAGGTGTAGAGTTTCACCATCCTGCGTTGAATCCCACTCCACCAGTTCCACTTTGTCGATGCGTTCCACCTCCTCGTTGATGACAGTCTCAAGCAGGCGATTCTCGGCTGCACTTTGTACAAAGCGCACGCTGAGAAAGGAGAGTGGGATAATCAGCCCAGCGGTGACCAGCGCTGAGATCATCAGGGTGCGCGGAATGTGTTTGTTGCGCTCAACGGCAGGGGGATTGAAACCCAACGCAAAAAACACCAGGCTGGCAGAAAAGGCAATGGTTACGGCGTTGGTGATGAAGAGCAACAACGCACCCCCGGCAACATCCCAACGACCCAAAGCCAAGCCTACTCCCACGGTGCAGAGAGGTGGCATGAGGGCGGTGGCAATTGCAACCCCCGGGAGTGCTGCGGAGATATCTGGCATTGCCAGCGCAAAAGCGGCAGCTAAGCCTCCAGCCAGAGCGATGGTCAGATCAATGGGGCTGGGGTGGGTGCGCGCCAAAACCTCGGCTGGTAAGTCTTCGATCATTAGAGGAATGAATGGCAGGAAACGATTCCCCAAGGCCAGGGCGAAAGCAATCGCCACGGCGATGAGCAGGCCGCGTAGGAATGCGCTGGAAGCGTCTGCTAGCAGCCGGCTGTCACCAGTAATCGAGGCCAAGCCCAGCCCAATGATGGGCGACATCAACGGCGCAACTAGCATGGCGCCGATGATCACAGCCGCTGAGTTGGTCAGCAGCCCTAATGTGGCGATTACGCAGGAAAGCACTACCAGGATGAAGAAGCCAAAATTGGGCCTTGAAGACTGGCGTAACAATACCTGTACTTCAGCGCGCCGTTCGAGTGTGATTGGCTTGGTCACCCGCCTCCAAAGGTAGGTCAGGCGGATGCGCAAGGTAGGTGGTGATGAGGGTTGGTCGGCCATTCTACTTCCCTGATTATTATACTGGCACTTTGCCGTAGCTAGTGCCATTTAACAGGGGCATTAGGAGTTCCCGTTACAGAAGGCGGGTATGGGGGTTTTGTGCGGGCGGCGTCCGCCGCACACACAACCCTCTAACAATCTTATTTACCCTTGACAAACCGTGCAATGTTGATACAATTAATTCGATGTATATAGAATTGATTGTACAAGGATGGATTTAGAACGATGGAAGATGAAAGAAAACCCAATGACGAGCAATTGCTGGCTTTCTTCAAGGCGATGGCAGATGCCAACCGGCTGAAGATCGTTGGTTTGCTGGCGCAGCAGCCTTACACGGTTGAGCAGCTTTCGGCGCTCTTGGATCTGCGGCCTTCTACAATCTCTCATCACCTGTTCGTGTTGAGCGAGGCAGGGCTGGTCAGTGCGCGCGCCGAGAGTTACTACAATATCTATCGCCTGGAGCAGGGTGCTCTTGAAGCGATGGCGCATCGGCTGCTCATGCAAGAGACGCTGCCCGCCGCGGCCGCTCAGGTGGATCTTCAGGCCTATGACCGCAAAGTGCTACACGATATCCTGTTGCCCGATGGTCGCCTGAAGATCATTCCAGCCCAGCGCAAGAAGCGCGAAGCTGTTCTGCACCACATCGTCCAGGCATTTGAGCCAGGTGTGCGTTATAGCGAAAAGCAGGCGGTTGAAATCTTGGAGCGCTTTCACAAAGATACAGCCATGTTGCGCCGCGAGCTGGTTGGATATAAATTGCTGCAGCGCGAGGCGGGTGTTTACTGGAAGCCGGTTGAATCAGAACAGGAGGCCTGACCTGGGAGGAGCATAATTGCTATCTTCCACGGAGGCAATGAATAAACGCAGGAGATAAAAAAATGGAACAGTCGGAGCAACTATTAGATATATTTAAAACCTTGGGTAATGCTGAGCGCTTGAAGATCGCTGGCCTGCTCGCGATTCAGCCTCTCGCAGCCGCGGATTTAGTCGTACGGCTGGGTCTGAGCCATACGGAGGTTTTGACTCATCTGGAGAACCTCCAGGCAGCCGGGCTTGTTCACGCGGATGGCGAGCTATATTGCCTGGACAGCGCAGTCGTTGAGCAAGTCTCGCGCAGAGTCCTGGCGCAATCCCGCCCTGCCACCAATCCCGTGCTGGCGAATGTGGATGAAGAGGATCGCAAGCTGCTGCGCGGTTTCTTGTTGCCGGATGGTGGGCTGCGTAGTTTACCGACCCAGCACAAGAAGCTGATGGTCGTGTTGCGCTATGTGGTGCAAGCCTTTGAGCCGGGGAAGCGTTATCCTGAAAAGGAAGTCAACCAGATGCTGCGCCGCTACTATGAAGATACTGCTGCCCTGCGCCGTTATCTGGTGGATGAGGGCCTGGTTCAGCGTGAAAGCGGAATCTACTGGCTGAAGACCGTTCAGGAATGATCCGAAGTCTGAGCTGGCGTATAGAAAAAAAACTCCCCCACTTCACAATGGGGGAGTTTTTTGGGGCGTTTTTGGAATTACACAGATCTGCTTTTACTCGCCTGGGCATTGGATGGGGATTGGCTCGAAATTGAAGGGATCATCGTAAGAAGAAAAGTAACTGTGGTCTTCCAGCAGGCCAAAATCACCGCCAAAGTACTGGTCAAAAACGATGCGGAAGTTGTTCACCGGCGTGAGTGTCTGCGGCAGGCTGCCGTTCGCCGCGCCAGGTAAATAGATAGCATTGAGGATCTGCACCCGCCCCGCATGGGAGACGCGCCCTGGGCCTGTATCTCCCTGCAGGAGGATCACGGGTGGTGTTGGGGAGCTGGCGATGATCTCGCCCAGGATCTCTAGCAGGCGCTGGTTGAGGAAGTGGACCTGGTCCCGGTAGGCTGCGCTGTATTGTGCGTCGTCCAGCGTGTCTGGCGGGTCGAACGGCTCCCCGTTGGCGTCGAAGACGAATGGCTCGTGGGGCAATAAGATGTGGGCAAACACAAACTTGGGGGAAGGTGCTTCCTGCGGCAGGCGCGGCAGCATCGCCAATGTGTAGAGCACTTGCTGACGCTTGATTTCTAGGGGATGGTGTGTATCCATGAAAGCCGGGAGCAGGCGTGTTGCATCTGATAGCGCTAGGCCAGCTGTGCTGTTAAACAGTAACACCTCAAAACTGCTCATCCCTGCCACCAGCGATTGATGCGCTGAGCGGCTGGCTGCCAGGTAAGTATCGGCGTCTTCAAACTCGGAAAAATAAAAACCGGTCTCAAAGGCAACGATCTGGTAACCCAGGTTACGGAAGGCGCGCTCGACGGCGCTGTCCTTGATCAGGCGGCGCAGCAAGGCATGATCGGCTTCGTTGCTGGCAAAGCGCTCATCCAGGGCGGGCAGGTAGTCGAGATTCAGGATCGAGGCCAGGATCAGCTCGGTCTGGGCATAGTTGCCCTGGCTGCACGAAATCGTCTGGAACCCCAGGCCGGTCAAAGCCTCTAGAAACTCGCCGTTGTCCAGATCGAAGACTTTATCCAACACATCTGCGCGGGCGTATTCGTCCAAGACAATGAAGTACACATCGGGCGCAGGCTCTAATGGCAAGCGCAGCCCGCTGATTGCGGTTTCGGAAGGGGAGAGGGTATGTTTACCTGCCGCCAGGCTGATCGTGAACGCGCTCACCTGAACCAGGGGGAAAGCCAGCGCAATGAGGCTGATCAGGTTCAACGCCTGGGTGAGATTGGGCAGATTCTTACGCTGGCGGATGACCAGCCACATCCCCCCGGCAGCCAGGATGATCCACAGCGGCAATAACACACGGTGCCGCCCCAGGAATGGAACATTCTGCTCTAGAAAATTGTAAACATGCCCATAAGTGAAGAAGAGCACCAGCAGCAGCGTGGCCGCGATGGCGGCGCGCCGCCAATCTTTGAGCAGCAGCCGTAAGACCAGCCAGAGCAGCGTTGCCCCCAGCAGGACAACGAGCAAAGGGCGCAGGATGAGCGCCGGTTTCACTTGGTCGATGTTCAGACCCACCAGGGCCAGAACAAAGTATGCGCTGAACAGGAGTGGATGCAGGGCCAGGCGCTTCACGCCTTGCCTTTCATCAGATACATCTGGCGCGGGGAATCGACCAGTTGTACTGTTTCATGAATGGTGAAATAGGGTGTAAAAGCGGCTTCAAAACCCTGGGCGTGGTAGTCGCTGAAGATATCCTGCCGGGTAGCAAGCAGCCGCTGCACCTGCGAGTCTTCCTTGGGCACGAACTCGATGATCAGCCAGTTGCCTGCCTGGCGCAAGAAGGCTGCCAGTTGGGGCAGGGGCACATTATTCGAGATGGCGATGTGATGCACCAGTGCCAGCGCCAAAACGGCATCCACCGGGCCGCGTTCGAGCAGCGAGCACCGCTCGCGGTTGTGCCATCCCAGGCTCGGGCTGGGGTTGGACAGGTCCAGCAACAGCGGGAGCATAAGTTCTTCTTTCCGTTCTTTGATCTCCCGGTAGTTTAACTCCACGGCTGCTGGATCAATATCAAATGCCACCGTCTGGATGCCGCGCTGGCTGGCTTGCCGGCTGAACTCGCCAGTGTTGGCGCCCAGATCCCACAGCATGCCCGGTTCGATCCGCTCAATGAACTG
The DNA here is from genome assembly GCA_016932955.1 of Anaerolineales bacterium. The sequence continues at coordinate 29,785 of JAFGBV010000189.1, forward strand.
AGCAACCACCTGGCGCTTATGCTCCAGCGCGGCGGGTGTGTAATGGCTGGCGGAGGCGGTGTAATAATCACCCCACTCGGTCCCTGCTGCTTTCCATGCCAGGCGGCGGGTGGTGCTTTCCAGGCTGTCCATTAAGCCCAAGAAGGCGATGCGGCTCATCCGCCGCCTGACCTGGGCTTTATCTACGGTCTTGCCGGCATAGCGCTTCTGTGCGGCGGCATGCAGGTGGAGGTGCATGTTCAATCCCAGGTCCAGGCGCGTGCGGCGGGGCAGCAGGCTGGAGGCCAGGTCGAGAGGAACCCCGTCAATGTAAATGCGCAGCAACTGGCTCAGCCGCACATCGCGGTGTGCCATTAAAGCCAGCGGCGCGAGGAAGTGCTGGCAGAATTGGCGGTATGCCACCCAGGGTTCGCCTTCCTTGTAGATTTCAAAGGAAAGCGTATCAATCAACAAAGCCCGGCCGCGTTGAAATTGAATGTTATAGGCGCTGCTGTCTTTTAGCACCATGCCATGTTCCAGGGCGATCTTTTGGACGCGCAACGTGGTCAATGCAGCATCTTTGAGCATGCTGAAGGACCATTCGTAGGGGTAAGACACAAAATCCAAGCGCTCTGGGCAGAGCACCTTGTAAGCCAGGCTTGGCTCCGCAGGTTCTACCGCTGCTTCCTGGTGCGGGATCAGCAGACCCTGGTTGACCAGCTTTCCATACAACCCGCTGGACAGCATGTGATCATAGTGTTCGCGGTAGGCCTGATTTACCTGGCGGTAGAGCATACCCTGGCGGGTGAAAAGAAAGCCGCTCGGGTCGCGGAAGGAAGCCCCCAGGCGCAGGCTACTGTGGTTGGTCTGTGGTGTCATCATTTTGGGCTTGATCGGTAGGCTTGCGCTTGAAGAGGGCAGTGATCTTGCCCCAAAAGGCCTTGACGATGAATGCAGACCCTACCAAGCCAGCAATCAGCAGTTGCAGCAAGAAGCTGCCCGATCCGGGATCCAAATATGCGTGACCCTTCAGCGGGGGATTGGCAGCGATCGCGAGGATGGTGTGGATAAGATTTGTGGTAATCATTGACTCTCGTTTCCCCTGAGCGCAAGCGGAGCGGCTGCGCGTGAGGTGGGTGGGATAGGTGCGCGGCGCAGGTTTTGGCATTACCCTAGCCGCCGCGTACAATTATAAACTACTCTGGCAGGAGCTGTTCGAGCGGGTTGCCCTTGCTTGTTTGTTGTTTGATCACCCAATCTACAATGGGTGAGCGCCAGTCCAGCCCGGTGGATTTCCCGTTAGGAGCGTATTCCTGGACGGAATAATAATTGGCGCCCTCGTAGAGGGCATTGGGGATGAGTAAGCAGTAGATTGCCGATGGATCCAAAGGGGTGCCGTCTTGCAACTGGAATTCGCCTTCTACCTCATAGACCCCGCCAAGCAGTGGCTTGCGCGCCTGGATCGTTTCTACGATCTGCGCGCCGCTCAGGGAGATCTCCACCAGCTCATTGTCGGTGGGCAGCATGCTGAGCAGGCTGCCGCGGCTGATCTCGCCAGCCGGCAGCGATTGCACGTAGCGCGGGCTGGCGAGGGCTGCCTGGGCTGAAGGATAGGCTTCCAGCCAGGGCTGGGTGATCAACACCGCCATCGCCGGCGAGTCCCAGTCGATCTTTTTGCCTGCATAGCCGATGGTTTCCCATAAGCACGGCTCTGCGCGATCATGCCAGCCTTTCACCTGGTCTTCCATTTCTTGATCCTTGCGCCCTTTCGGGTTTGGCTGCAGGCTGGGGCTGATCTCAACGATTTTCCCCGCCGCGCTGTCGAAGAGCAGTGCAATGCGGATGTAGTTGTGCAGGAAGGAGCCGCTCTGCACGATGGTGACCCCCTCCACCGTCTCGACCGTCTCCTCATGGCAGTGCCCGCCGAACAAGATCGATATGCCTAATTCTGCCGCCAGAGGCGCCAGGCGGCGCATCTCAGCTGTGCAGATATGCCCCAGCACGGCGATCAGGTTTGCTCCAGCGGCTTTCACCTGCGGAGCAACCTCTTGCAGGGCTTTTTTGTAGGGCAGGAAATCGAACTCTGCCACATGGGATGGCTGTGTGTCGATGGGCGTCTCGGTGGTGGTCAATCCAATTAGGCCAAGGCGAATCCCGTTTACTTCCAGGATGGTGTAGGGTTGTGCAAAATCGGGAATGGCACCATCTTCCTTGCGGCGAATATTGGCCGAGAGCAGCGGAAAATTCGCCTGCTGGGCGCGCTGGCGCAGCACTTCCAGGCCATCATCAAAATCATGGTTCCCAATTGCCGCTGCTGCATATCCCAGGCTGTTCATCACGTCGATCGTCGATTCGCCCTGGAAGTAGGTGGATATGGCTGGACCGGTCCACAGATCGCCACCGCTCAGCGCCAGGTTAGCGCCTCCAGGCGTGAAATCTTCCACATTGTTCCACAGGTATGCCAGGCCAGGTGCGCCGCCGTTCTCGTCGCTGGGCTCGATCCAGCCGTGCTCATCGTTGGTGTAGAGGATCAGCAGGCGGCGCAATGTGTCAGTCTCGCGGTCAGTGTAATCGGTTGGACGCGGCGTGCAAGAAGCCAGCAGCACCCCCCCGCCCAGCAGGGTCGAAACTCGCAGGAATTCACCACGTGTCAGCATCATCTTCTTTAGCGCTTTTGCAGGGTGAAGCTCCCATCCCCGGCAAACAAATCCTTCAATGGTGCGGCGCGCAAGGGCAGGATACGGCTGTTGGCAAAGTATTCGAAGTTGAAGCCGGTTGGCTCGCCGGCTGCTTTTCCTGGGATGGGCATCAGCCGGGCTGTGAGCGGTTTACCCAATCGCTGAGCCAGTGCGGCAAGGTCGAGCAGCACCGCTGCGATCTGATCAGAGCTGGTATCGCCTGGTAATGGTATTGTGTCCAGCCCTGTGCCGCATACCGCCGAGTAAAGCAGCAAATCCATCACCGTCAAGGCACCTTCCGCGGCGCGTTGTGCCAGCGTAGCGTCCTCGAGCAACGGTAGCATTAAGCCGCTGAAGCCGGTGCGCGGGAAGCGTGCCAGGTCAATGGCATTGGTCAGCAAAGCTGCTGCCGCCAGTGAGCCGTGCAGCCCCACAGCCGGAAGGCCCAGCCGCTCCATCGCCGTCCCCAGCGATCGTGCTTCCACGGGGTAAGGCGCCAGTGAGAAATCGATGCCACCGAAGCGGATGCCAAAGCGCTCCACCAGCTCCTGGGCAGTGGCAACCAGTGCTTGCGCTTTCAGCTCTATTATGGTGGCCAGGTTGCGCTGCGCCTCCTCCAGATTGGCAGCCCGCGAAAAAGCCTGCACAGCCAGGTCGGCGGCTTCGGTGGCGATGGCAAAGGATGCTTCGCCGTTATCATGATAGGCGGCGGGGAAAAACGGCGAGCCCGGGGCAACATTTGCCAGCGCGGCAAAACGCAGGTTGGTAAAGCCATCTGGCGAGATAGAGGCGGCGCGCTGGATCACTTGCGCACACTGGCGGCAAGCCAATAGCGAGATACCGCTGACGCTGCTGTTCAGCGCGCCGGAGAAGAAAGCGTTCTTTGTGGCAGCGAGGGCATCCACAATTGCTGGGTAAGACTGGGGGTATTCGGGCAAGGCTGGCCCCAGGGAGCCATAATCGAATCCCAGGGATTGTATGGCGTTCTCCAGCGCCTGTGCCATTTCGGGTAGTTCGCCGGGATTGTCCAGTAGATATGGGAAGGGCGGCAAGGCCATGCGTGCGGTTTGCACCTCGTACCCGGCCCCGGTGTATCCCATGCGCGCAGTTTTGATAAACCCGCCTGCTTTTTGCAATGCGATCTCATCCAATGGCCAACCAGGATTTACAAAATAGGTGATCGAACGTATCTTCATAATGTCTGCAGATTACCCCTTTGCCGAACAACCTCAAAGATCAAAATAGCAGCCGCAATGGCGGCGTTTAGCGACTCCATCCCGCCCGGCATGGGAATGTGGAGGCGCTCATCAGCCAGGCTGGCGGTTTGCTGGCTGGCCCCGGTGGCCTCCCCTCCCACTACCAGCGCCACCGGCTTAGTGAAATCTGCCTCGTTATAAGATTGCCCCCCCGCAGAGTCTGCCAGGTACAGGCGTGGCCGAGGGGGGATGGGTGGATTTAGGTAGATGCGCATGCCTTCCCAATCCATGCTGCACACCGGCATACGAAAGTGCGCCCCCATCGCCGAGCGCACCACTTTGGGTGCGTAGGCGTCTGCAGAGCCGGGCGGCAGCAATACGGCCTGAACCCCAGCCGCAGCGCTGGTGCGCAGGATGGTACCCAGGTTGCCTGGGTCGCGCACCCCATCCAGGATGAGCACGAAGTCCGGAGCGGGTGGCAGGGGCAAAGGCTTCAATGCCAGCACTGCCAGCAAGCCTTGGGGCGTCTCGGTGTCACTGATTGCATCCAGTACTTGCGGCGTCACCGCTTCCACCTGTGCCCCCAGGGCGGCAAAACTGCGCACTACATCCATCCCGCGCGCGGCCAGGTTTTCCAGGTGCAGCACCAATTGCGCTTCCCAGCCGGCGTGCAGCGCCTCTTCCACCAGGCGCACTCCTTCGACGACAAAGGCCCCTGCCTCGCGCCGTGCGCGCCTCTGCGATTGCAGGCGGCGGATATGCTGGATACGGGCATTATGGGTGGATGTAATCATCCCACCGTCCCCAGGCTCACTTTACCCGCCTCTGGTGCGCTTTCTGGAAGGCACCCAGCGTGAGTGTATCGAGCAGGACGATGCGCAGCTGCTGGATTGTGGAGTTTGGGTTCTGCGTGTAATAGCGCTCGATCGCTCCCAGGATCACCTCGGCGGCGCGTTCTTTTGGGAAGCCAAATATCCCACTCGAGATGGCCGGCAAGGCGAGCGAAGATAATCCTAATTGCTCAGCCAGGCGCAGTGAGCCGGTCACCGCTGACTCCAGTTTGGTATCTTCGTTTCCCTCACCCCACACCGGCCCAACGGCGTGGATCACAAAACGGCAAGGCAGATTGCCAGACGTGGTATATGCGGGTTGCTCGTGGCTCACCGGCCCGTGCTCGCGCACCCAGACGAGGCTCTCCGCCTGGATTTGGGGGCCGCCTCGGCGCACGATTGCCCCCGCCACACCTCCGCCATGTTGCAGTTGTGCATTAGCGGCGTTGACAATCGCATCCACCTCTTCGATGGTGATATCTCCCTGGACGATTTGCAGACTCTGTCCAGAAGCGAAAGTTGACTCCGCAATGATCTGGTTCATGCCAGCCTCCGCGGTGATTGTAGCATAAAACCAGATGAGCAAACAAAGAACCCGCTCTCGCGAAGAAAACGGGTTCTGGGGATGTCGGGTATCAAATTGTGCTATGCCGTATTGATCTTTGCCACTACCGTGGCGAATGCCTGCGGATCGCGCACTGCCATATCTGCCAGCATCTTGCGGTTGAGCGCAATCTGGCTGACCTTCAGCCCGTGGATCAGGCGGCTGTAGGAAATCCCATTCAGTCGGGCAGCTGCGTTGATACGGGCAATCCACAGTTGGCGCAGGTCGCGTTTGCGCTGGCGGCGGTCGCGGTAAGAATACCACAGACTCTTCAGCATGGCCTCATTGGCCCGCCGGAACAGGCGGTGGCGGGTTCCAAATTGACCTTTATTCAGTTTTAGTACTTTCTTGTGATGCTGGCGGCGATAAGGACCAGTTTTTACTCGAGACATTGTTTTCTCTCCTGCATACCCCTGGGCGCCGGGGAGGTGAGCGCGTTGCTCAACTTGTTCCCTGTTGCGTGCACCCAACGGCAGCAACAAAAAGGTGGGTAGGGTGAATTACAGAATAATTCGTTGATCTGCCTGGTTCTATTCAGCCTTCTTGATATAGGGAGCCAGGCGATGGACGCGCTTGACGATTCCGCGGCCTTTCACCGGGATCATTTCCATGAACAACTGCTTAGTGCGCTTGGATGTGCGGCGGCGCAGATGGCTTTTGCCGCCTTTGGTGCGCACCAGCATCCCGGAGCCAGTCACCCGGAAGCGCTTCGAAGTCGCCTTGTGGGTCTTCATCTTGTACTTGCTATCGGTTTTCTTGCGAGGCACAGCATTTCTCCTTCTTATACAAAACTCCCGGATAAAAGCGGGGCGTCCTGATCAGGACACCCCGCTTTTATCCGCGGATGTAGTCCTACCGGAATCAATCAGCTTTCTTAACCTTCTGCTTGGCAGGCGCCAGCACCATCAGCACACTGCGCCCCTCCATGGCGGGGGCCTGCTCCACGGTGGAGAGATCGGCCAGTTCTTCGGCAACCTCTTTCAAGTCGTTCAGCGCCAGATCAACATAGTCGATCTCACGCCCGCGGAAGCGGACACGTACTTTCACTTTGTTGCCATCCTCTAACCACTTACGAGCATCTTTGACTTTGAAAGAGCGGTGGTGAATGTTTGTTTTAGGGCGCAGGCGAATCTCTTTGACTTCGATTTTTGTTTGTGCCTTGCGCGCTTCGCGCTCTTTCTTGGTCCGCTCGTACAGGAACTTCCCGAAATCCATTATCCTGCACACAGGTGGATCAGCGTTGGGGGCCACTTCAACCAGATCTAGATCGGCTTCGTTTGCCAGGCGTAGCGCTTCCTGGATGGAGACCACGCCGACGTTGTCATTGTTGGCGCCAATCAGGCGGACTTCCCTGACGCGAATTCCTTCGTTGATGCGATATCCTTGTGTGCTGATAAGTCACTCCTCTTTCGGTAAGCAGTTAAGTACGGCTGATTGCCACGATTGGCATTTAGCGTGCCCGATGATACCACACACCTCGCAGAATCGTCAACATCTCGCAGCAATCAAAAAATGGTTCATTGGAATTGCTGTGACAGAGGGCAGGCGGTTTTTACCCACCGGCGGGGTGGGGGAAAGCCACTATTTTTTATTCTGGATTTCCTGCTTAGCCAGTTCCAGGAAATCTGCTACCGCCATTGGCCCAGGATTTTCTCCGGAACGCAGGCGCAGAGCTACCTGGTTCTGTTCCATCTCCTTATCGCCGACAACCAACATATAGGGGATTTTCTGCATTTGGGCGTCGCGGATCTTGGCATTCATCCGTTCATTGCGATCATCCACTTTGACGCGCAGCCCAGCGGCCTTGAGATTCTTGGCGACTTCGGCAGCATAATCCACGTGGCGGTCGGCAATCGGCACCAGCACTGCCTGCACAGGCGCCAGCCAGATCGGGAAGGCGCCGGCATAATGCTCGATCAGCACGCCAAAGAAACGCTCTATACTGCCAAGCAGGGCGCGGTGGATCATGTAGGGTCTTTGGAGCTGGCCTTCCGCGTTGACAAAGGTCAGGTCGAAGCGTTCTGGCAGGTTGAAATCGAACTGGATCGTAGAAAGCTGCCATTCACGGCTCAGGGCGTCGCGCAATTTGAGATCGATCTTAGGGCCGTAGAAGGCCCCGCCGCCGGAATCCACCTCGTAGGGCAGATTCACCCGCTGCAACGATGCTTCCAGGGCAGCCTCGGCATCTCGCCAGTGGGGCGCGTCCCCCACCGATTTCTCGGGCCGGGTGCTCAGGTAAGCCTTGAAATCGTTGAAGCCGAAGGCACGCAGCATATCCAGGCAGAAGTTGAGCACGAAATCGATCTCTGCTGGCATCTGGTCGGGACGGCAGAAGTGGTGGGCATCGTCTTGGGTAAAGCCGCGCACCCGCAGCAAACCGTGCAGTACGCCGCTGCGCTCGTAGCGATAGACCGTACCGCGCTCGGCAAAGCGCATCGGCAGGTCACGGTACGAACGCATGTGACTTTTATAGATGTGCAGATGGAAGGGGCAATTCATCGGCTTGAGGTAATACTTCTGGCCATCGATATCCACCGGAGCATACATGTTTTCCGTGTAAAAGTCCAGATGCCCACTCGTCTCCCATAACTGCGCCTTGCCGATATGGGGCGAGTAAACGAAATCGTAGCCCGCTTGCTCGTGCTGGGCGTTCCAGTAATCCTCAACCAGCATGCGAACCATTGCGCCTTTGGGGTGCCACAGGATCAGACCAGCGCCGACCTCGTCATTGATGCTGAACAGATCAAGGTCGCGGCCCAGTTTGCGATGGTCGCGGCGCTCGGCCTCTTCCAGTTTCCACAAGTATTCTTTCATCTCATCAGCAGTCTTCCAGGCCGTGCCGTAGATGCGCTGCAGCATTTTATTTTTCTCGTCGCCGCGCCAGTAAGCCCCGGCAACCTGCATCAGCTTGATCGCTGAGGGGTTGATCTGGCGCGTGGATTCGACGTGCGGGCCGCGGCACAGGTCGACGAAGGTGTCAGACTTATAAATGGAAATCTCTGGCTTCGTGTCCAGCGGGTTGCCGTACTCGTCCATGCCGCCTTTTTCCAGCCCGGCGATCAGCTCCAGTTTGTAGGGCTGATCCTTGAAGATCTCGCGCGCCTGGTCGGCAGAGAGCACCTGGCGCTCGAATTTATGGTTCCCGGCGATGATCTGGCGCATGCGCTTCTCGATCTTTTCCAGGTCTTCAGGAGTCAGCGTGCGCGGCAGGTCAAAATCATAATAGAAGCCGTTTTCAACCGGCGGGCCGATGGTGTACTTGGCCTCTGGTATCATCTCGACTACGGCCTGCGCCATGATATGCGCCGCTGAATGGCGGATGCGGTACAGCTCCGTATCTTCGTATCGTTCTTGCGGGTGCTGTTTTTCAGACATTTTTGCCTCCTTCTTTGTAAACAAAAACTCTCGCCCTGCTGGGGCGAGAGTTGCCAGAATACATTCTCACGCGGTTCCACCCAGATTCGAGCCGGCGAGCAATCTGCTCTGCAGGCCCATCTCTTGGGACAGATAACGGTGTCACCCGTTCACCTTACTTGGGCAGCGCCCTTTGGGGGTCACGCTCGCGGGGGGTTTTGGCCGGTTGGCTGCCGCAGGAGACTCTCAGCCGCTGATCTCCATTTTCTGTCGGTTCTCACCCGGTTACTCGTCCCGGTCAGTACGTTTCTCTTTCTAAGTTGAGCCGGATTATACCAGAGATCGCTGAATGTGCAAGATGGAGTTAGCGGGGTTCATCGGGAATTGCCGTGACAGATGGCTGGGGCAGGCGATGGCGGGTATTGACCATTGCCCACCACGGGAATGCGCATCTGTTTTTTTATCAGAATTTTGTAAGAAATAATCTTCCCCGCTTGACGCTCTTTCCCCCTCATGGTATCATCAATCTGCAATCATTAGCACTCTCGTATCGAGAGTGCTAAACTTGTGGTGAAACAATGACTGTTCCGAATGAACGCCAACGGCTGATCCTGGCTATGATCATCCACGCTTATGTGGAGACGGCGCAACCTATTGGCTCTCAGCATCTGGTGGATCGTTACCACCTGGATGTGAGCCCTGCCACGGTGCGCAATGTGATGGTAGACCTCACCGATGCCGGTTACCTGCGCCAGCCGCATACTTCCGCCGGACGCGTGCCCACCGAGGACGGCTACCGTTACTTTGTGCGCCAGTTAATGGGACAAACTGAGCTGCCTGCCGATACGCGGCGTACGATCACGCACCAGTTCTATCAGGTTGGGCAAGATGTCAACCGTTGGATGCGCCTGGCGGCCTCTGTGTTGGCGCACCAGTCGCAGGCGGCTTCGCTGGTCACAGCGCCGCACCCCGAACAAGTGCGTTTCAAGCACCTCAGCCTGATCTCTACCCATGGCCGGCAGGTGCTCATGGTTATGGTCTGGTCGGGTGGGCAGGTGTGCCAGCAAGTGCTCACCCTGGCGGAGCCGGTCTCCCAAGAACAGCTGAGCACTGCGGCAGATCATCTGAACCAGGTTTGCGAAGGTCTGGATGCTGATGGTATTACTGCGCTGGTAGATCAATTTGAGGCCCTCGAGCAGGATGTGATTAAGCTGGTGGGTGAGGAAATGGTGCGCATGAAGCGTCCCGTTGCCGGTGAGGTGTATCGTGATGGTCTGACCAATGTGCTCTCCGAGCCAGAATTTTCTGAGTCGGAAAGCGCCCGCAAAGCTTTGCGCGTTCTGGAAGAGCACTCGATGCTTGAAGATTTGCTCTCTCGCACTGTGTTGAACAGCAGAGTGGATGATGTCCAGATCCTGATCGGCGGTGAAGGCACCTGGGAAGAGCTGCGCGACTGCTCCATGGTGTTGGCGCGCTACGGCGCTCCCGGCCTGGTGACGGGAGCGGTGGGCGTGGTTGGTCCCACCCGTATGTCTTACGGGCACACGGTCTCGACGGTGCGCTTTGTTTCCGCCTTGCTCAGCGATTTGGTGATGGATATGTTGATTGACGAATAATAAGTAGAGGAATGATTGATGACACCACGCAAGCGAAAATTACCCGAAGATGTTGTAGAAGAAGGCCTCTCAACACAACCTGCAGGAGCAGAGGCGAGCGAGGCGGAGATTGAAAGATTGAAAACAGAGTTGGAACAAGCGCTGGCGAAAGCGGCCGAAAATCTGGATGGGTGGCAGCGCACGCTGGCGGATTTCTCGAACTATAAACGACGTGTGGATCGCGATCAGGCGCAGATGTCCCAGTCTGCTGCCGGTAATGCCATCCGCCGCTACCTGGATATCGCCGATGACCTGGAACGCGCCTTGCAGAATCGCCCTCAGGACGGAGATGGTGCAAAGTGGGCTGAAGGTATTGATCTGATCTACCGCAAGCTTCTCAATGCCTTTGACGCAGATGGCGTCAAGATGATGGAAGTGACCGATCAGTTCTTTGATCCAAACCTGCACGAGGCCATTTCACAAGAGGATAGCCCCAACCACGAGAGTGGTCAGGTGATTGGCGTTGTGCAGGCTGGCTATGTGTTAGGCGACCGTGTTCTGCGCCCCGCGCGGGTGCGTGTGGCAAGATGAGACCTTTTTCGATCTATAGTACTCTTAATCAAACAACGAGGAGCATGCAATTATGGGCAAAATTATAGGAATTGACCTGGGCACAACAAACTCGGTGGTCGCAGTGATGGAGGGCGGTGAGCCGATTGTAATCCCATCTGCAGAAGGCGAGCGCCTGGTGCCCTCTGTGGTGGCGGTCAACAAGAATCACGAGCGCCTGGTGGGTCGCGTGGCGCGCAATCAGGCTGTGGTTAATCCTGAAAACACCATCTTTTCGATCAAACGTTTCATGGGGCGCAAGTACGACGACCCCGAAGTGCAGCGCGCCCTCACCCGCGTGCCCTACAGAGTGGCCAAAGCACCCAATGGGGATGTGCGCGTGGTGCTGGATGGACGCGAGTACTCGCCGCCTGAGATCTCTGCCATGATCTTGGGCAAGCTTAAAACCGACGCTGAGGCCTACCTCGGCGAGACTGTCACTCAGGCGGTTATCACAGTGCCTGCTTACTTTAATGACGCTCAGCGCAATGCTACCAAAGACTCCGGCAAGATAGCTGGGCTTGAAGTGTTGCGCATCATCAATGAGCCAACGGCTTCTTCCCTGGCTTATGGCCTGGATAAGAAAAAAGATGAGGTGATTGCAGTCTATGACCTGGGCGGCGGCACCTTTGATATCTCCATCCTCGATGTCGGAGATGGCGTTTTTCAGGTGCGCTCCACTAATGGAAATACCTTCTTGGGCGGCGATGATTTCGATATACGCGTGATCGATTACCTTGCCGATGAGTTCAAGCGTGAGAACGGCATTGACCTGCGTTCTGACCGCCAGGCGCTGCAGCGTCTGCGTGAGGCGGCAGAAAAGGCTAAGATCGAGCTTTCGAGCATGATGCAAACCGAAGTAAACCTGCCTTATGTCACCGCCGATGCCGCTGGTCCCAAGCACCTGGTCACGACCCTCACCCGCTCCAAGCTGGAGCAGTTGACCGGAGAGCTGGTTGAACTCTCCTTAGGCCCGGTGAAGCAGGCGCTGCGCGATGCCAGCCTTGAGCCAGCCCAGATCAGCGAGGTGGTGCTGGTTGGGGGCATGACGCGTATGCCTGCCGTGCAAGAAGCAGTACGCCGCCTGTTTAATAAAGACCCCCACAAGGGCGTCAATCCCGACGAGGTCGTGGCGGTTGGCGCAGCCATCCAGGCGGGTGTTTTGGGCGGGGATGTGAAAGATATCCTCCTGCTCGATGTGACCCCACTGACCCTCTCCGTTGAGACCTTGGGCGCCGTGGCTACCCCTATCATCGAGCGCAACACTACCATCCCCACCCGCAAGAGCCAGGTTTTTTCCACTGCCAGCGACAATCAGCCGCAGGTAGAGATCCATGTTCTGCAGGGCGAGCGCCCCATGGCAGCCGACAACAAGACCCTGGGCAAATTCATCCTGGATGGCATTCCTCCCGCGCCACGCGGCCTCCCGCAGATCGAGGTGACCTTCGATATCGATGCCAACGGCATTCTCAAAGTCACTGCGCAAGATAAGGCGACCGGGCGCAGCCAGCATATCACTATCACCGCCTCCTCCGGCCTGAATGACGCCGAGGTGGAACGCATGCGTCGCGAGGCTGAAGCCCATGCCGACGAGGATAAAAAGCGCAAAGAGCTCATCGAGGCGCACAATATTGCCGACAATGCGGTTTACACAGCCGAAAAAGCGCTGCGCGATTTTGGTGAGAAGGTGCCTGCCGATACCAAGAGCAAGGTGGAAGCGGAGATTGCCAATGTCAAAAAGGAGTTGGAGAGCGAAGATGCCGCTAAGATCAAAGCCGCTACCGACCAGCTCTTCCAGGTCATCCAGCAGATTGGTGCTTCTGTCTATGGACAGGCAGGTCCCAGCGTGGGCGAAGAGCCTGGCCCCGCCCCCGAAGGCGGTCCCCCCGCGGACGATTCGGGCGGCGATGACAACGTGGTTGATGGCGAGTTCCGCTCTGTGCCGTAAGTGTTGAGTCAAAAGTGGAGATCTGTCGGCTGGGTGGGCTGCTGGCGGATCTCCGATCTCTCTGTGATGTGAAATAACCAATGCCTCGCGATTATTACGAAATCCTCGAAGTGCCGCGCACGGCAACTAGCGAAGATTTGAAAGCGGCCTTCCGCAAGCAGGCGCGTAAATATCACCCTGATGTAAGCCAGGAGTCTAACGCCGAAGAACGCTTCAAAGAGATCAACGAGGCGTATGCTGTTCTTTCTGATCCCGAAAAACGCGCTGCTTATGATCGTTATGGTCATGCCGGCGTGCAGGGCATGGGCGGAGTGCCCGATTTCTCCACGGTCGATTTTTCGGACATCTTTGAGGAACTCTTCGGCGGGTTGGGCGGCTTTGGGCGCTCCAGCCGCCGCTCGCGCAATGTACCCCGCCGCGGCGGCGACCTGCAGTACCGCCTCGACCTGACCTTCGAGGAGTCGATCTTTGGTGTAGAGAAAGAGATCGAGATCAATCGCGATGAGATTTGCGAAGCTTGCCAGGGCAAAGGCGCTGAGCCGGGCACCTCGCCAACGCGCTGTCCCACCTGTAACGGGAGCGGCGAGGTGCGCCAGGTGCGCCAGACCTTGCTTGGTTCGATGGTCCAGGTATCCACCTGCCCCAACTGCAATGGGAGCGGCGAGATTATCTCCACGCCCTGCAAGGTATGCGGCGGGCGTGGCCAGGTGCGCCGCACGCGCAAGAAGGTTGTCAATGTGCCTGCGGGGGTTGACACCGGCAACCAGATTCGCCTGGCGGGTGAAGGCCAGCCGGGCATTAATGGCGGCCCGACCGGTAATTTATATCTTCTTATCCAGGTTAAGCCGCACCAGTATTTTCGCCGTCGCGAGAATGATATCCTTCTCGATCTGAACATCAACGTTGCCCAGGCTGCCCTGGGAGCTGAAGTGGAAGTTCCCACGGTGGATGGCCCGGCGCGCCTCAAGATCCCTGCGGGCATCCAACCCGGCAAGGTGCTGCGTATTCGCGGCAAGGGTGTTCCCCACCTGCGCAGCAACGGGCGAGGCGACCAGATGGTTGTCGTGAACGTGCAGACTCCTCAATCCCTGACAGGCGAACAGCGCGAGCTCTTTGAAAAACTTTCTCACAGTCTGGGTAGCGAGGTACTCCCCTCTGAGCGCGGCTTTCTGGATTGGCTCAAAGAGACCCTGGGGGGATAGTGTCTCAAATCACCTGGATGGAAGTATCGCTCAAGGTAGAGGGGGAATTAGCCGAGGCGGTGGCGGAGGTGATGTCTCGCTACATGACCGATGGTGTTGTGGTGCAATCCACCGAAGTGGTCAACCTGGAAGATACCGAGGGGGGGCATGCCATTGGGCCGCTCTTGGTGTGTGGTTACCTTCCCCTGGATGAACAATACGAGGAAACCCGCCAGCGCCTGGAAGAGGCCTTGTGGTATCTCAGCCGTATCGCCCAGGATCGCCTGGGCGCCCTGCCTAAGCCGCAGTATCGCCAGGTTGCCGAGGTGAATTGGGTTGAGGCATGGAAAGAACATTACCATCCCATCCCGGTGGGTGAGCGGTTGATCATCGTCCCCGCTTGGCTGGAGGTGGATAGTGGCGCACGTATCCCCGTGCGTATTGACCCCGGTATGGCCTTTGGCACAGGAACCCACCCGACCACGCAGCTCTGCCTGGAAATTGTCGATACCTGGCTGCAAGGAGCCACTTCCGGGGCAGGCCAACCCTCGCCCGATGTGATTGATATCGGCTGCGGCTCCGGGATTTTATCCATTGGCGCGCTCAAGTTGGGCGCTCGCGCCGCCTTGGGAGTGGATATCGATCCCCAGGCGGTCGAGTCTGCGCGCCAAAACGCCCAGTCCAACGGTGTGGCGCAGTACCTTGAGCTGGGAGTGGGGTCGGTAGACGAAGTGTTGGGCGGCCGCTTTGGTTTGCGCCAGGGAGGGATTGTCTTTGCCAATATTCTTGCCCCCATCTTAGAGCGCCTGCTGGATGCAGGGCTGGGCAGGCTTATTGCACCGGGTGGGGTTTTGATCCTATCAGGTATTTTGGAAGAGCAGATTCCCCATCTGGAAACTTTCCTCACCAAACATAATCTACAACTTCACACGCGCCGCCAGGTGGGTGATTGGGTGGCGCTGGCAGTCGTGCCCCGCTGAAGCCTTATCCTGCTGGTCTGCTTACAATTACTGCGTTCCTCCTGTCTGTGACATGCTTTTCCCGCTGTAGGCTTTGGTCTGGTTGCGGCCTCCCTGCTTGGCAAAGTACATTGCGCTGTCCGCCCGGTCGAGAAGGGTAGCCAGGTCGGGTGTGTCGGATTTGAATTCTGCGACGCCCAAGCTGATCGTGATGCTGATCTCCCCGCGGTCTGTGAGAACCGGCGTTTTTTCGATCTGGCGGCGCAGGCGCTCGGCAACCTTGATCGCACCTTTGACATTTGTTTCCGGCAGTAAAACCACCAGTTCCTCGCCCCCATAACGCCCAATGATATCGACATCGGCGCGGATCTGGCTGGTCAGGTTTTTTGCCAGCGCAACCAACACCTGATCGCCTGCGGCATGCCCATAGGTATCATTGATCTGCTTGAAGTGGTCGATATCGAGCATGATTGCCGAGAAAGGATGCTTGAACCGCCGGAGGCGATCTACTTCGCGCAAACCCTTGTCGAACAGCCCGCGCCGGTTGAAGATGCCGGTAAGCGGGTCTGTGATCGCCAGCCATTGGATCTCGCGCAGCAGGCGTGCGTTATCAATCGCAATCGCCGCGTTGGCAGCCAGCATTTCCAGCAGGTGCTGGTCTTCGGTCATGTAGGCGTTGGGCTGGTAAGATTGCACTGCGATCATCCCAATCACTCGGTCGCTGGTGCGTAGCGGGACCGCTAAAATAGATCGGGTATGCTGTGCGGTTCCGTAGTGGATACCGGCGAAATCATTCACTTTCAGCACGTCATCAATCCGCAGCGTCTTGCCTGTCGAGATCACTTTGCCGCTCAACCCGCTGCCCGTTGGAATGCGCATCGGAGGCGATGCCTTACCCTGATCAATCAGGTAAACCGCCTGTACATCCTGCTGGCTTTCAGTGACCAGGGTGATGGCGAATGCTTCGGCAGGCATTAGTTGTTGCGCCGCGCGGTGGATTGCCTGGTAGACTTTCTCCGGCTCAAAGCTTGCCGAGACAACTTCTTGGGTCACCTGGTGCAAGATCGCGCGCCGTTCTGCTGCCCGGCGGGCTTCCTGGTACAGGCGCGCGTTCTCCACCGCGATGCCAGATTGCTGCGCAAACATGGTGAGCAATTGTAAATCGTTCGCAGCAAAATGGCGTGCCTGGTCTGCCTCCATCACCGCGATGGCGCCCACCAGCTTGCCGTGAACCAGCATTGGCGCTGCCATCACTGCCTGCCAGGGGCCATCCTGATATTGAGGCGATTGTCCCTCCCACTCATGATAATTTTGGATGATCAATGGCTGGAGTGAGTCGGCTGCCCAGCCCATGGCGCCTTCGCCCATCATAATGCGTGTACCCGTGAAATCCCTGCCCATATTGTGGCTGGCAACCACATCCAGCGCGTCCTGGCCTTCTACACAAATCCCCAGCTCCCCACCTGTGGCGTCCAACAACACCACTGCTCGTTTCAAGATTGTTTGCAGGAGCTGGGTGAGGCCTAGCTCCACAGAGATATCTGCTCCTGTCGCGCGCAGCGCATCCAACTGTTGCACACGTTTCTGTTCCTCAGCAAACAGGCGCGCATTTTCGATCGCGATCGCCACCTGGTCCCCAAACGCGCTTGCCAGGCGGGCATGATCCTGGGTGAAATAGTTTGGTTGGCAGCTGTCGATCGCCAAAATGCCTATGACGCCCTCGTGCACGATCAACGGGATGCCCAACCAGGATTGGATCCCGTGCGCCATATCGCGGAAGTTCGCATACACCTCGGCCGCGTTGCCCAGGATATGAGGCTGGCGATTTTGGACCACCACCGTATTGGGGTTATCCCCAGGGATCGGAAAA
The DNA here is from genome assembly GCA_016932955.1 of Anaerolineales bacterium. Next base: position 46,588 of record JAFGBV010000189.1, read on the forward strand.
CGCATGCCCAGGATTTTCTCCCGGTCTGGAAAGCCAACCACACCAACAATTTCCAGGTAACCGTTGCGCAGCAGTTGGACAGAGGCACTGTCGTAGGGCACCACGTGCTCCAGTTGCTGCATGATCAATTGGATGGCTTCCTCTTCCTGGAGCGTTTGTGCTACGATAGCCCCTGCTTGGCGGAGCGTTTCGGCTTCCTGCGCACTGCGGCGGGCATTCTCATACAATTGCGAGTTTTCAATCGCCACTGCTGCCTGATTGGCAAAAGCCTGTGCCAAAGCTGCCGAGCGCTCATCAAATGCATTTGGTTTACGGCTGTCCAGGGTGAGATAACCGATGGCTGTGCCCCGCCCGTGCAAAGGCACCCCCATCCAGCCGCGCACATCGCTGGCTTGCCCCCACTCCTGGAAGCGCTCATCTGCCTGGGCATCTGCCAGGATCGTCAGTTGGCCCAGCGATTGTATTTCCTGGTACAGTACATCCACCGGGTACGAGGCTCCCATCACCACATCCTGGTTGGGAAAACCGCGCCCGGCTACCGCTCGCAGGTGGTCCATTTCCAGCAAGAAGATGCAGGAGCTGTCGTAGGGCACCACTTCTTCCAGGTGGATCAGAATGTTATCTAACACCTGCCTCAGATCCAGGCTGGAGGTGATTGCCGAGATCGCCAACCGCAAGTTGTTAGCTTCTTGCGCACGGCGCAGTGAAACTTCTCGAGACCAGGCCCGCGAGATCGCCAGCGCCACCTGCACCGAAACCTGTTCGCACAGCCATACTTCAGCTCTGGTAAAGTAATGGCATTGGTAGAACCCGATTAGCACTGCCCCGATCTTCTGTCCATCTGCAATCATCGGCAGACCGAGAATGGACACGGTGGGGAAAGCTGCCGCCAGCCGCGGGCTTAGATAAGGAGTGTTCGATGTGTCTTCAATGGTAATCGAGTGACCAGCCTCCAGCACTGCCGCTGTGATCGTTGCCTCGCCCAATTCTGGTGCGATTGTATTATACTGCTCGCGCATTTTTCCCGATGCGGCCCCTGGCATCACGCGCTGGTGTTCTTCATCCCAAAGCGTGATAAAACATTCATCCGAATTGATCAAGGTGATCATTTTGTCAGCCAGGGCTTGTAGCATCTCCGCAAAATCCGAAACGCTCAGCGCCGTTGCGGTGATCTCATTAAGCAAGGTGAGCTGGCGCGCATGCCGTTCTGCCGCATTGAACAGGCGTGTGTTTTGTAATGCCAGCGAGGCGTCATCTGCAAAGGCAGCGAGGATGCGCCGCGTGCGCTCATCGAAGGCGTTTGGCTCCGGGCTTTCCAGATTCAGAACGCCAAAAACCGCGTCCCCCACGTGCAGGGGCAGTGCCATCTCAGAGCGTGTAGCCTCTGCTGCTTCCACATAGCGCTCATCCTGGCTGACATCCGGCACATAAACAATCTCTTTGTGTTTCGCTGCGTAAACGGTCAGTCCTGGCCCATCCAATGGCAGGGATACTTCCTTTACTTGCAATTGGCCATAATCTGCCAAAACTTGCAGGCATTTTCGTTCTTGATCCAGCCACAAAACGCTGCAATATGCTGCTTCAAAATCGCGGATTACCGTATGGACGATCTGTTCGGCGAGGGCTTTTAGGTCATGTCCCGGATTGAGCAGTTGTGTAGAAGCGCGGTAGAGCGCCGCGAGCTCGGCTGCATCTTGCTGGCTTTGGGCATAGAGGCGCCCGCGCTCGATTGCCAGGGCTGCCTGGCGGGCGAGCGCGGTGGCCAGGTCAACTTCCTGTTCCGTAAAGGTATGCGGCTTGTCACTGCAATCGGCATACAGCACGCCCACAAAGCGTTCCTGGAAAACGATGGGTACTGCCAGCAGAGAGCGTATGCCGTGTTCTGAAATGTGTTGTGGCGGGATCAACTGGCTGCTAGTAGCATCATGCAAGGCAATCGGCCGCTGCTTTTCTTGCAGCTCTTTCACCAGGGGCAGTTGCTGTGGGCTGAGGTGCAAGTTCGCAAGGATGTCCCCCGCATCTGGCGGAACGCGGATATGCGCTTTTCCGTTCGGCTGCGATTGCGCCGGAGCCAGTGTTTGTTCCTTCTCATCCCACAGGAAAACCGCCACCCGCTCCACCGGCAGTAACGAGCGCGCCGCAAGCACCACCTGATCCAATACTTTGGGGATGTTCATCGTAGAGCCGATGATCTCTGTCAGGCTGAGCATCGTGCTGATCACGTCTGTCCAGCGACGAACTTCTGCTTCGGTGCGTTCGCGTTGGATTGCGGCGCCTATCGTATTGGCTGCCGCCCGCAGCGCATCCACCTCCACCCCTGTCCATTCCCGGTCGATGTTGCAGTCGATGAATTCGATGAACCCCCACCAGATTTTCGCCAGGAAGATCGGCACGATCGCAATGGAGCGCACGCCCTGATCGGCCAGCAGCGCTTGTTCTGGGGGGAGAAATTTCTCTGCGCTGCCTGTAAAGATCTGCCCCCGGCTCATCAGGTAAGTCCAGCGCGAGAAACCAGGATCATCCAGAGATAAGTTTTGCAACCTGGTAGCGTTAATCAGTGGTTGAACGCCCCATGCTGCCCACTCGTGGCGGTGATTGCAGATCAGTTTTCTGTTAGCCTCTTCCCGATTCTCATAAATAGAGATGCGGCTTACGCCAGTGGCCTCGCCCAGCCGGCTTAACACATCCTGGATGTAGTGCTCCCAATTTGACTGGCGCAAGAATTGCTCAGCCGCAAAGCTGATTGCCTCCAGAATCTCATCCCGCCGCCGCAAGGCCTCCTCTGTGCGTTTCTGACGCGTCACATCGCGCAGCACCGCCAGCCGCCCCGTCAAGTGTCCTTGCTGGTCTACCAGCGATGAGATGCGCAGATCATAATAACATATGCCTTCCGGGCAGCTCATGGATACCTCTTTTACGATTTCCACCTGCCCCAGCGGCAGCGTCATTTCCCCAGGCCAGGCCGGCCACACTTTCATCACCTGGCGGCCAAGCGCCTGCACAGGTGTGCAGCCGATGATCTCACTGGCTGCCAGGTTCAGATCCGCGATACGGTTACCGATATCCAGCACAAGCACCCCGTCGCTCATGCTTTCCAGGACTACCTCACGCGCGAGGGGGATGATATCCAAAACCCGCAGGCGCGAGATCCCTAAGGCAATGATGATGCCCACGCCGACCACGGCAAAAGGGGTCATGCTCAGGGGCGCAAGCGGGCTCTTATCCAGAATATCCAGGGTGATTGCAACCAGCAGAATGCCTGCCCCGATGATGAAAAGCGCGATGCGGCTGCGCCGGGGCGGTTGGCGGATCACCGAGCGTGTCAGTAACGCCAGGGCTGACAGGATCAGAATGGCTGAATAGACGATATTTAGCCAAAGCACCCAGCCGAATGTGACATGGAGGTCGGGGATTGCCATGCCCTCGTCCAGGTGATAGCTAGACCAGGCCCAATGGTGGAGAGGGTTCGTCCATATCAGCAGCAGCGTGATGGCAGGCACGATCAAGAGCATGATCAGGTTGCGCACCGAAAGCCATCCCCCAAAGCCGGTGTATTCCAGGACAAATGCAAACCAAAAGACTGGGATCAACACCAGTCCGGCGTATTGTAGATATACCCAGAAGAATTTCGCTTCAATGGTAGTGCTGATGGCTTCAAAGCTATAGGCCACAAGCCACCAGGAGACGCACACCATCAAACCCGTCAGGTGGGTTGCGCCTGGGGTTGGACGATGCTGCCATGCCTGCACTGCCAGATACACGGTGATCAGTGCAGATAGGATCAGTGGCGCGACAGAAAGGGTATCAGTGAGGTTCATTTCGCCAATGCGGTTGCTGCGGCGATAAAAATTTAATTGCGTATTTAACTAGTTTACATAAATCTATTGCTTTTGTCTATATCTGACCACCTTACAGAAGTGACAAGTACTCATATTTTTGGGAATATTTTGCTATAGTCTAGTGCAGCATTGGCATCTTAATCCCATGCCGCTTGGCAGCCTGGATAGCAATCTCATAGCCGGCATCAGCATGCCGTACCACGCCCAGCCCCGGATCCGTCGTGAGCACGCGTTCCAGTCGGCGGGCAGCTTCTGGGGTGCCATCTGCAACGATCACCTGCCCGGCATGCTGGCTATAGCCGATCCCAACCCCGCCTCCGTGGTGGAAGGATACCCACGTGGCACCGCCCACGGCATTGATCAGGGCATTTAAGATCGCCCAGTCGCTAATCGCATCTGACCCATCGCGCATGCTTTCTGTTTCGCGGTTTGGTGAAGCCACCGAGCCGGCGTCCAGATGATCACGCCCGATCACGATCGGCGCTTTCACTGCCCCCTCTGCCACTAGGTTGTTGAAGAGCAATCCCGCCTGGGCGCGCTCGCCGTATCCGAGCCAGCAAATGCGCGAAGGTAAGCCCTGGAAGGGAACTTTTTCCCGCGCCATCTTCAGCCAGCGATTGAGGTGTTCATCCTCTGGAAATAGCTCCATCAATCCTTCGTCTGTCCGGTAGATATCCTCAGGGTCGCCTGAGAGCGCCACCCAGCGGAATGGGCCTTTCCCTTCGCAGAATAAGGGGCGGATATATGCCGGCACAAAGCCCGGAAAATCGAAAGCGTTCCTGAGCCCATAATCGTAGGCGCGCTGGCGCAGGTTATTGCCATAATCAAATACTTCCGCACCGTTCTTCTGGAATTCTAGCATTGCCTCCACGTGACGCACCATGGATTGTAACGAGCGATGTGCGTACCCTTCGGGATCGTGGCGGCGCATTGCCTCCGCCTCCTCCAGGCTTAGCCCAGAGGGGATGTACATCATTACATCGTGGGCGGGTGTTTGGTCGGTGACCACATCCGGCACAACGCCGCGGAGAACCAGCTCAGGGTAGATATCTGCTGCATTACCGATCAGCCCGATCGATTTGGGCTGCTGGCGGTCGCAGGCTTCCTCCACCAGCGTCATTGCCTCTTCCAGCGTATCCACCACCACATCCACGTAGCCAATTTCTTGCCTTCGATGTGCGCGCGCGGGGTCCACTTCCACCACCAGCCCTACCCCATCGTTCATCGTAATTGCCAAAGGCTGAGCGCCCCCCATGCCTCCCAACCCGGCGGTGAGCACAAACTTGCCTCGCAGCGAGCTCCACCCCCGTTGTTGCGCCAGCGAGCCGAGCGTCTCGTATGTGCCTTGCAAAATTCCCTGCGTGCCGATGTAGATCCACGAGCCGGCTGTCATCTGCCCGTACATGATCAGCCCTTTTGCCGCCAGGCTGTCGAAATGCTCCTGTGTGGCCCAGTGCGGCACCAGGTTCGAGTTCGCAATCAATACCCGCGGTGCATCGGGGTGAGTTTTGAACACCACCACCGGCTTTCCCGACTGTACTAATAGCGTCTCATCGTCTTCCAACTCGCGCAATGTATCCAGGATCGCATCAAAGGACTCCCAATTGCGCGCTGCTTGTCCTCGCCCGCCATAAACCACCAGATCTTGAGGTCTTTCGGCGACCTCCGGGTCCAGGTTGTTTTGAATCATTCGGTAGGCGGCTTCCGTAAGCCATGATTTGCAAGTTAGTTGAGTGCCACGCGGTGCACGAATTGTTCGGGGTTGTGACATAAACTACTCCTTTTCAAGGTGATTAGCTTCACGAATTGCTGTAAGAATGCTATGTTCTCTTAACTTGACATTATACGCCAGAGGTGGACAGGTCGCAAATTCCTTCATCAGTGGGATCAGCGCTAGAGCCAGTCGTTATGGGTGATATAGACGGAGAGAGCCTGGTTCAGGATCGTTATTTCCTTGAAACAGGCTCTCTCCCTGGGGGTTTTTCTAGTGTTTGTTGCACCTGCGGGTGTACACTGGCGGCTCCCATTCCTGGGGTAAGTGACTCTGCAGGGGTGTGTTAGGTGAGTTTTGCTACCTGGGCAAATGTCGTTTTTCTGAGTTTATCAACAAGCTCTTTTTGGGCGTCACACCAAACTGGCCTCATCGGGCAATCATCCCCAAAAACGCAGTTACTTGCGTCGCTAACACACTCATTCAGCAGGATGGGCCCATCGATTGCCTCTACAACGTCCAGCAAGGATATATTTTCTGGCAAACGCGCCAGGGAAACACCCCCCCTTGCTCCGCGCGAAGTCTCCAATAAACCTGCTACAGAAAGTTGCGAAACGATTTTTGCCAGGAAAGATGGCGGTATTTGCTTTTCATGTGCTATCTGACTGGTGGCTGCGCGGCGGTTAGCCCCTAATTGGCTGAGATAAACCATTGCGCGCACCGCATAATCGGCCTGTCGTGTAATTTGCATGATGGACTCCATAACCTCCACGGGTTGAATATGGCGTTGTGGATAAAAATTATCGCTAATATTTTAGGTTGGATTTGGCCAATTTGCAAGTGACAGAGGTCATTCTTGAAAGATGACGGTCATCCTTGACCACGACGCGCGGATAATCCGCTTTCCGCAGGCTTGTCAGGTTCGCGTGAGGTCTGGTTAGCCGGAAAAGCGGTTCTTTTGGGGTTGTTTTTGGGGGTGGTGCCTCCCAAAACGAGCCCCCAAAAACCCTATCCCGCACTCAGGTAAGTTATGATATCATTGGCGGGCGATTTGACTGTTCATAACCCTAACTGCAGATGGCTCCCAAGCCAAACGCGGTTTTTGATACCTTGTCTGGAGGATTAGTGCTATGAAGCAGATTTGTGTTGTGGGCGTGGGCTATGTTGGATTGGTCACCGCCGCCTGTTTTGCTGACCTTGGCAATCGTGTAGTGGCTTTGGATGTTGATGAAGAAAAGATCCAGCGCCTGATGAAGGGCATCATGCCAATCTACGAGCCGGGTCTCAAGGAAATCGTTGACCGCAATGTACAGGCTAAGAGACTCTCCTTTACTACCTCTTACGCTGAGGCGCTGGATGGCACCGAGTTTGCCTTCATTGCTGTGGGTACGCCGATGGGCGAAGAGGGTGAAGCAGAAATGAAGTATGTCAAGGCTTCGGCGACCGCCATTGCCGAAAACATGACCGCGCCGCTGGTGATTATCAATAAATCCACGGTGCCGGTAGGAACTGGTGACTGGGTGGCAGATATTGTCCGCCGCCACCAGAAACGTCCCATTGACTTTGCAGTCGTCTCTTGCCCGGAGTTCCTGCGCGAAGGCTCGGCAATAGGTGACTTTATGCAGCCCCACCGCACGGTTCTTGGCTCTCTGGACCGCGAAGCCGCTGAAAAGGTTGCCCAATTGCACCTCCCCCTTCGAGCGCCCATCGTAATCACCGATCTGCGTACGGCCGAGATGATCAAGTATGCCTCGAATGCCTTCCTTGCCACAAAGATCTCTTTCATTAATGAGATCGCCAATATCTGCGAGGCGCTGGGTGCAGATGTGAAAGAGGTTGCTGTTGGGATGGGCTATGATGCTCGCATTGGCAAATCCTTCCTGGACGCGGGCATTGGCTACGGCGGCTCTTGCTTCCCCAAGGATGTCAAGGCGTTAGCCTATATGGCCGCTGAGAAAGGCCGTCACCCGCAGCTGCTCAACGCGGTCATGGAGATCAATGATGACCGCCGCCAGACCGCTGTGGTGCGCATCAAAGAAATGGTCGGCGATCTAAAGGGCAAGGTTATTGGCCTGCTTGGGCTGTCTTTCAAGCCTAACACAGATGATATCCGCGACGCGCCTGCCATCACCATCGCGCAGCTCCTGCAGGCTGAAGGCGCCCATGTTCGCGCTTATGATCCTGTGGCAATGGAAGTCGCTGCGCCTTTCTTACCGGGTGTGCAGATGGCAGAAGATCCTTATGCGCTCGCAGAGGGCAGCGATGCCTTGGTGGTGGTGACAGAATGGAATGAATTCAAACAACTGGATCGCGAGCGGATTCTCAAGCTAATGCGCCAGCCGATCCTATTTGACGGGCGAAATATCTATGACCCGATCGAGATGCGCAAGCTAGGCTTTACCTATCTCGGTATGGGGCGTGGCTATGCATCTGCTGAAGGCGGCGCCGGGCATAGTATTTTTCCCCCCGTTGCTGATTAGCCCTGTACATTCCACCGCCAGGGCGTTCTGCTTTTCCGGTGCGCCCTGGCGGGTTGTTTTGGCTGATATGTGATATGAATGACCAGCGCCCCCCTGTCTGCAATTACGAAGGCTCAGATTACCAAAGCACGTTTTGGGATCGGGGCGAGCGCGCCTATGAGGATCAGGTTGAAGCCGTTGCTCTGCGGCGGCTGTTACCCCCATCCGGGGGGCTTCTGCTAGAGTTAGGCGCCGGAGCCGGGCGCAATACACTCCGTTATGCTGGCTTTGAGCGCGTGGTGCTGCTTGACTATTCCCTCACGCAATTACTCCAGGCCGCCCGCCGCCTGGGTTATAACAATCGCTATGTCTACGTTGCAGCCGATATCTACCGACTGCCCTTTGCGCCGGGCATCTTCGAAGCCGCCACCATGATCCGCACCCTGCACCACATGGTCGATGCTCCCCTGGCGCTGCGCCAGGTGCGTGGCTCTTTACGTCCGGGGGCGGTCTTTATCCTTGAATACGCTAATAAGCACAACCTGAAAGCAATCTTGCGTTACTTGCTCCGCATGCAGGATTGGAGTCCCTTCACCCTCGATCCGGTAGAGTTTGTGGAGCTTAATTACGATTTTCACCCCAAAGGCGTGCGCCGCTGGCTGGAGGAAGCCGGCTTTGCCTTAGAGCGTCAGCTCACTGTCTCTCACTTTCGCTTGCGGCTGCTCAAGCGCCTCCTGCCGCTGCGCTTGCTGGTTGCGCTGGATGCGATGATCCAGCCCACGGGTGATTGGTGGCAACTGACGCCGAGCATTTTCACTCGCAGTCATGCCGTAGGCGATACCCCGGTTGCCTCTCCGGGCAGCTTCTTCTCTTGCCCTGCCTGCGGCAGCATGGATTTGCAAGAACAGCCGGAGCTGCTCTCCTGCACAGCCTGCGGCAAAGGTTGGCGCATTGTAGAAGGGATTTACGATTTCCGTGGGGTGTAAGTCTCAGTCGCTGGTTGCCAGCTTTTCGATCACCCAATAATGCGATAGCCCCAATTGGCGCGCAGGGGTCTTTTCCAGGAATTGAAGCATTTTTCGCAAAATACGCCCCGCGATTGGGAAATGGGCGATGATGTTATCGTATGCGCCGAAGATCACCGTGCGGGTGATGATGCTCACTGGCAGCCCATGGAACAGTTTTTCCAGGTCGCCCGCTGAGTAGACGCGCACATGCGGCGCGAGCCGGTTGCGCCAGCGCCGTGGCAGGTAATTCACCAACGGGATGTTGCCAAAGTGATACTTTCCCTGCCAGTAGATTCCGTGTGTTTCGAAGGGGTAGCCCCGGTTGGGCACAAAGAGCGTGATGCGCCCGCCAGGCATGAGCACACGCACCATCTCCTCCACTGCCCGGCGGTCATCCTGCACGTGCTCCAGCACCTCATGGCTCAAGATGAGGTCGAACCGCTCAGCCGCGAACGGCAGGTTTTCGCCTGCGGCATTCACGATCCTCGCCGAATGCTGGCTCGCTTCTCGGGCGCGCTCGAAATCATACTCCAACCCGCTCACAACACTGCCCAGCAGGGAAAGATGCTTTACATACATCCCCACGCCGCAGCCATTTTCCAAAACGCTGCCTCTCAGCCGTTCCCCCGCAGCCTCAACGATCATTCCGAGGCGTCTTTGCTGCCCGGCGCGCCATACATATGAGGGCTCGCCACACAGCGCAGCCTTCTCGAGGGGCAGTTTGGTATCGGTATCACTCATCTCAGCACCCACTCGCGTTTATGGCCGAAGCCCTGGCTGTTATCCACCAGGCGGATCCAGGTCGGGATGAATAGATAGAGTGTATTGCGCACAACTACGCTTTTCAATGCTCTGACGAAAGGGAATTTATTGCGATACAGCCTCCAGGCATGCTGCCATGCTGTTCCGGGAGGGGTGATTTCAGCCCGCCCATGCAATTGCAAGCCTCGAATTTCTTGCCATACGTTCACCTGTGGGTAGATCGTAGCAGATGCCAGTGGATTCTCAGCCAGATCTCGCCCATGGTGCGTGTGGGGCTCGGAGAAGAAGTACAGGTGTAATGCGCTTTTACCTTCTGGCAATGTGCGTTCCAGGTCGGAGGGGTGTTCGGCTACGAAAAATACCGCTGCGGCGTGCGGCCCATCTTGCGGGTGGCAGGTAGCCAACGTCATTGTGGAGAGTGCGAGGAGTGATTGCATGCTTGGTTGCACGGTCTAGCCGTTGACCGCTGCTTATACTCCTTCCCAGACATCGAACAGGTCGTTTTCGATGCCCAGCCGCTTGAGGATTCGCCCGACTGTGTGATTGATGATGTCATCAACTCGTTGTGGGCGGGCATAAAAAGCAGGGACAGGAGGGAAGATCACCGCCCCGGCTTTTGCAGCCAGGCGCATCAGGCGAATATGCCCCCCATGGAGTGGCGTTTCGCGCACCACCAGCACCAATGGTCGCCCTTCTTTCAGGGTCACATCCGCTGCCCGCGCCATCAGGTCATGGGTGTAGGAATTGGCCACCGCCGAAAGCGTCTTGATCGAGCAGGGGATGATCACCATGGCCAGTGTTGCGAAAGAACCTGAGGCGATCGGCGCCCCAATATCCTTGTGGCTGTAATGTGTGTGTGCCAGCTCCAGTACCTGCCTGACTTGCCAGTCTGTTTCCTGGGCAATGGTGATCTCTGCTGCGGGGGATACGATCAGGTGGGTTTCGATCTCTCTCCCTTGCAGCATTTCCAGAAGACGGATGCCCAGGATCGCCCCCGATGCCCCGCTGATACCGACAATGAGGCGCTCTGCCTTCTTCATTTGCACACCCCCCAATGGATGGCAATCGTGCCCAACATCAGGCGGCGGAACCCCACCTGCCCGAAGCCAGCCAGCACCAGCCGCCCTGCCAGCATCTCTGCCTCCAGGAAGCCCTCTGTCGACTCGGGCAGGTAAGTGTAGGCCTGGCTGTTACCCGCCAGGATTTTGCCCAGCAGGGGAATCACCGTATGAAAATAGAAACCAATCAGGGGCGATATCAGGTTGCGGGCAGGGGGCGTGGTATCGAGAACGACAATTGTTCCCCCCGGCTTGAGCACCCGCTTTTGCTCGCCCAGCGCCTGCATCAGGTCGCTCACGTTGCGCAGTAAAAAGCCCGAGATCACCGCATCGAATGTGCAATCGGGGAAGGGGAGTTGTACCGCATCTGCCGCTGACCATTCTGGCGTAGCATCGCCGCCGTGCTGGTGTGTTTTGCCGTGCTGCATCATTGCCAGGGTGAAATCAGCTGCAATCACCTGGCAGCCCGGCGCTTGCCGCAGCGCCTCCCGGCTCAGGTCGCCCGTCCCTGCGCCTATGTCGAGCACGATGCTTTTGCTGTTTATTCCCGCGCGGCGGATCACTTCTTGCCTCCAACGCGAATCTTGCCCGGCGGTCATTAGCTGGTTCATCAGATCATAGTGCGGAGCGATGTGCGTAAACATGCCCTGCACATCTTGAGGGCGTTTGCTGCTGGGCAGATCAGGCATCCTGTTTCTTGAGTAATAAGGCATCTTCTTGCTGCGCCGTCCGCTGCCCTTCCGCAATATTGACGCGCGTCAGGATCAGCCCGCCAATGATGAATAGTGCGATCAGGCTGAGCACAGCGGGCCGGCTGCTGCCAAAGATCGTTCCCGCCAGGGCGAACAGCAAGGGGCCGATGATCGCCGAGAACTTTTCCATCACGCCGAACATCCCGAAGAACTCGCCGCTCTTGGCTGCTGGTGACATCCCGGCGTAGATGCTGCGGCTGAGCGCCTGGCTGCCTCCCTGCACAATCGAGACCATCCATGCCAATGTCCAGAATTCGACCACGGAGTCCAGGAAATACCCCCACACCGCAATGACGGCGTAGATCACCAATGCCAGTAAAACGCTGCGCTTGGTATCCATCCGTTCTGCCAGTCCAGAAAAGAGAGCCTTGCCTAGCAGCCAGGCCAGCCCCAGGCAAATTGCCTCCACCCCAATGATCAATCCCAGGATCATCCCCAGGTTGCTCTTCGGGGTGGGCGGGAGAATGATGATGCTGCGCACAGACATGACATTGCCCTGGCTGAGCGGATCTGTTTCCGCTGCGTTGATCAGGCTGAGCGTGTGCTCGCCTGCTTCGCTGGCTACGAAGGTTTCGCTTAACTCGTAGCGTTGGCTGGAGCTATAGGTGTTTATGCTGGTTACCAGGTTGCCATCCTTGTCGGTCGGGGTCTGACCATCGATCTGCACGATCCATGTTCCGTGATCCGGCCCGCTGCCATATACCACCTCAACCTGCTGGCCATTGAAGGCAAAATCAAGCTGCGCGCCAGGCTGAAGGGCCTGTAGATAAACAACATCCTCTTTCAGCCCGGTCGTGTCTTTAGAGATGGCATTGGACTGCCAGGTTCCTGTGCGCTGGATGCGCTCATCCGATATTGCGTAACTGCCTTGTCCCGCTGCGGTCGCCGTATCGGCAAAGGGTGCAAGGCGTTTTCCGCTGACGTTGACCGGGAGCATGCGTGCACCGAGGATACCCGTTAGTGGCAAAGCAACGATGTTGAAGATCACAAAACCCAGGAAGAACGGGCGCCGCTTTTCGCTGCGGCTGGGCAGGCGGCCAAAAATCAAGCTGTAGGGGATGCCCACGAATTGCACCAGCAACAACGCCAGGATTAACTCCACACTGCTAAAGCCCAGCTCTGCGCCATAGATCGCCGCCACGCCGATGATTGTGCCAATCCCATCATTGTAGATCAAGAATGCGATCAGGAATTTGAACAGCTCACGGTACTGGCGGATATCTTTCAGGGTTGCTGCCAGCCGCGAGAAGCTTGCTACAATGATGCTCTTCCCCTCGTCACTTTTGGCTGTGGCAGCAGGCGGCTCTGGAACAAGCCGCATTAGCGGTATGCTAAACACTGCCCACCAGATCGCGACGCTCAGGAATGAAAGCCGTGCTCCCCACGTGCCTGGCAGAAAGTTGATCATCACCACGTTGATTGCCAGTAGCAGCCCGCCGCCCAGATAGCCCATGGCGTAACCGCGCGCCGAGACCCGATCTTGATCTTCGTGTCGCGCCACGTGTGGAAGTAGAGAATCGTAAAACGAATTTGCTCCATTGAAGCCGATCCGCCCCAGGATACCCAGGATAGAGGCTAAGACCCAGTCTCCTGTCTCTACCAGCACCAGTAGTGCAGTGCTCAAGATACCCAGGCTGGCGAAGAAAGCCAACATGCGTTTCTTGCTCCGCGCCACATCAGAAATGGTTCCCAGGATGGGTGAAAGGATGGCCACAAGCAGTAATGAAATGCTCAACCCGAAGCTCCAATAAGCTGTGGCAACTGCCGGACTGGGCAGGGTGCTGCCTGCCACCTGACTAAAGTACACTGGTAAAACAGCTGCCAGGATCGTCGTGGCAAACGCTGAGTTGGCCCAATCGTACATTGTCCAGGCAGAAATACGGCGTTTGTAGGTGGCTTCGTCGGAAGATGAGGGAGCAGTAATTGTGGCTGCCAAGGGTACCTCCTGGGTTAATGATCCCCAAATTTACGGATAGGTTCATTTGATGTAGGTTGATTATAACAGGATGAGAGTTGGATCGAATGGTAACATCCCGCCTAATTCAGCGTTATAATTATTACGCATTTCCCTGTTGCCTGGGCTGATCTGTGCCATTATTGTATATTTATCCCGCGATTTATCCCAACCTTGACCAGGCGCGACGGGGGAAACCAGGAGTTCCACTTGCAGGATGGGTGGGTTGATTTGCTGTCTCAGCCTAGCATTAGTGGATGAAATGATCCGGGTAAAGGAGCCTGCCGTATGAGCACTGAGTTCGTTTTCCGCTTGATTGGGATGGTTATGTTTTCTGTTTTGGGGGTTTATATCGGGATTTATCTGGGCAAAGAGATAGACCAATCTCCAGAAGCTACTGCCGTTTTGATAGGCTTGGTTGGGTCGTTGTTCGGCTTGATCATGACGCCTTACCTTACCACACGCCCCATGCGCGCCATTCGCAGGGTGCTGCTGAGTGTTTCAACGCAGACCCTGGTTGCTGGGCTTGCAGGGTTGGTGGTGGGGTTGGCAATTGCCGCCTTGCTTACTTTCCCGCTTTCCTTGCTGCCAGAGCCTTTTGGCAAAATCTTACCCTTTGCAGGCGTTCTCCTATTTAGCTATTTTGGCATTGCCGTTTTCGTTATGCGCCAGAATGATATCTTTAATGTTGTTCGCATGCTACCAGGTCGCACCGGCGAAACGGATAACCCTCCAGCAGGGCAGGGTCTGCGCTCAACCCTCTTGGATACCAGTGTGATCATTGACGGGCGCATTGTGGATATCGCCCGCTCTGGCTTCTTGTATGGAACATTGCTCATCCCCCGCTTTGTACTTGGAGAGCTTCAATATATTGCTGATTCTTCCGATACCCTGCGCCGCCAGCGCGGGCGGCGCGGCATGGAAGTGATCTCTCAATTGCAAAAAGATACCAGTGTGCCGGTGAAGATCAGCGATATGGATGTCGAAGGTATGCGCGAGGTTGATGACAAGCTGGTGGTTCTGGCTCGCCAGTTGCGCTGTCCGATCCTCACCAATGACTATAATCTGAACCGCATTGCTGAGCTGCAAGGCGTCACAGTGCTTAACGTAAATGAGCTGGCAAATGCGGTGAAGCTCGTTTTCCTCCCTGGCGAATCATTGGATGTCACCATCATTCAAGAGGGCAAGGAGATTGGCCAGGGTGTTGGTTACCTGGATGATGGCACGATGGTGGTGGTGGAGGATGGGCGTGGTTTCCTGGATAGGGAAACTTCCGTCACGGTAACCAAGGTTTTGCAGACAGCTGCTGGGCGGATGATCTTCGCCCGGCTTGGCAAAGAAGAATGATCTCATACGAGGAGATTTACGATGTCATTGCGAGTTTATAACACATTGACAAGGCAAAAAGAAGATTTCGTCACCCTCAAGCCTGGGCGGGTGACGATGTACGTCTGCGGGCCGACCGTTTACGACCGCGCTCATGTGGGCCATGCGATGTCCGCGTTGGTATTCGATATCATCCGCCGTTACCTGGAGTATAGTGGCTACCACGTGGAACATGCGATGAATTACACTGATGTCGATGACAAGATCATTCAGCGTGCCAACCAGAAGGGTATAGAGCCAATTAAACTGGCAGAACAGTACATAAACGAGTATATGCATCATTTGGGTGATTTGAACGTGTTGCCTGCCACCTTCTATCCCCGTGCTACCCAGGAGATCCCTTACATTGTTCAGATGATCCGTGAGCTTGGGGAGAAAGGCTATGCCTATGAGGTGGACGGTGATGTGTATTTCCGTGTCACCAACGACGCTGATTATGGGCGCTTGTCGGGTCGGCGGCTGGAAGATATGCAAGCCGGAGCGCGCATCAGCGTGGATGATCGCAAAGAGCACCCTATGGATTTCGCCCTCTGGAAAGCCTCCAAGCCCGGAGAACCGGCCTGGGAAAGCCCCTGGGGCATGGGCAGACCGGGCTGGCATATTGAGTGCTCGGTGATGAGCATGCACCACTTGGGCGAGCAAATTGACATCCACGGCGGCGGGAATGATCTGATCTTCCCTCACCACGAGAACGAGATCGCCCAAACCGAAAGTGTCACTGGTAAGCCCTTTGCGCGCTACTGGATTCATAATGGCATGATGCAATTGGCTGGCGAGAAAATGTCCAAATCCCTGGGAAACCTGGTGACGATTGAGGAATTTCTCTCTGCACATGAAGGCGATGTGCTGCGCATGATGGTGTTGAATTCCAGTTATCGCAACCCGTTGACCTTTAGCGATGATGTTATTGCCCAGGCAGAGCGAAGCCTGGAGCGGATGCGCCTCGCCTTGCGTCCGTCCACAGTCGCGGCGCAGGGGCCATCTGTCGAAATAGCTCAGCCCCTGGCCCGCCAGGTGGAAACCACCCGCCAGGGTTTCCGCGAGTCAATGGATGATGATTTCAACACTGCAGGTGCGCTGGGGTATCTCTTTGACCTGGTGCGGGTGATCAATCAAGCGCGCGATGCGGGCGTTGCTCCAGATGCATTGCAGCCAGCCCAGGATTTGCTGCGCGAGCTGATGGGCGTGTTAGGCTTGCGCGCCCAGCGCATGATCGAGGGCGGGCAGGCCGCCCCGTTTCTCGACCTGCTGGTCGAGATCCGCCGTGAGCTGCGTCAGCAGAAATTGTGGGCTCTTTCCGATCAAGTGCGCGATCGCCTAGCGCAGTTGGGTGTCTTGCTGGAAGATAGCAAAGACGGCACCACTTGGCGATGGAAATAAACCCCTTCCCCGCTAGCGATTTTGATGATTGGGCGAGCACCTATGATCGAAGTGTGCTGGATGAAGCCCAATTTCCTTTCATCGGCTATCATCAGGCTCTGGATACGGTAGCATGCCTGGCTGCTCCCCAGCCTGGGATGCGCGTGTTGGACCTCGGCACCGGCACCGGCAACCTGGCAGCGCTTTTTGCCTCCCGGGGGTGCTTTCTGTGGGGCACGGATTTCTCGGCAAAGATGCTGGCTGAGGCGCGGCGCAAGCTGCCCAGTGCCCAATTTCTCCAGGCAGATCTTTGCCTGGGCTGGCCTGCTGCGCTTCCCCCCACTTTCGAGCGCATCGTTTCTGCCTACGTCTTCCATCATTTTGATCTCATCGAAAAGGTCAGCCTCTCCGCCAGCCTGGCGCAGCACCTCGCCCCGCAGGGTAAACTGCTCATCGCCGACATTGCCTTTCCCGATCAGGGTAAAATGGAGGAAGTCCGCCGGATGGCTGCGGATGTGTGGGATGATGAGTACTATTGGATCGCGGATCAGTCCATTGCCGCGCTGCACCAAGCTGGGCTGCTGGCCTCATTTATGCCCGTCTCGATTTGTGCCGGGGTGTTCGTGATGGAAAAGCGATGAAAGAATGGATTTACAGCCGCAACGCGGTGTATGAATGCTTGCGCGCCCGGCGACGCCAGCCTTTTCGCCTGCGCGTGGCGCAGGGTGTTGAAGAGAAGGGCCGTCTGGTCGAGATCCTGCACTTGGCTGCGGCCCGCAAGGTTGTGGTGGAGCGCGTCCCGCGCCAGCAATTGGATAGCCTTGCCGCCTATCACCAGGGGGTTGCCCTGGAAGCCAGCGCTTATCCTTACGCTGCCCTGGCCGATATTCTATCCCTTGCCAGCCAGCGCGGCGAGCCGCCCTTCGTCCTGGTCCTGGATGTTCTCCAAGACCCGCAGAACCTGGGTACATTGCTGCGCACTGCGGAGGCGGTGGGTGTGCATGGGATACTGCTCCCACTGCGCCATACTGCCACAATCACCCCCGCGGTGGTCAATGCCTCCTCCGGCGCCAGCGAGCATCTGTGCATCGCTCAGGCCAACCTGGCGCAGGCGATTGTGGCGCTCAAAGAGGCCGGGCTGTGGGTCATTGGTCTGGAGGCCGGCCCTGAGGCCCAGCCCCCTGGGCAGGTGCGCCTGGACGGGGCGCTGGCCCTGGTGGTGGGCGGCGAGGGCAGCGGTATGCGCGATCTGGTGCGCAAATCCTGCGATCTCCTCCTCCGCCTGCCCATGCGCGGGCAGGTTGAATCGTTGAACGCTGCCGTAGCTGGCTCCATCGCCCTCTACCTGGCTCACCTGGCGCGTACCATTGACGTTTCAGGGGAATCCTGATAGACTCTCACCCCGCCAGATCTGCTCTTGTCGCATCGTCTGGCCTCTGGTATAATGCCTACCGCTTTATAGACCAGTACTTTTACAATATTTAACCCGCCGACGTAGCTCAATCGGCAGAGCACCCGCCTTGTAAGTGGGTGGTTACGGGTTCGATTCCCGTCGTCGGCTTCCTGATCCGTCAGATGGTCCACTAGCCGGTTAGTCTCGTTGCCAGTTTCTACGCCAGGTGAAGGGACTAAGCGACCAGTTGATCATCAACTGGGCGGAATTATGGGCGGTTACCCAAGTGGCCAACGGGGACTGACTGTAAATCAGTTGGCAGAAGCCTTCGGAGGTTCGAATCCTTCACCGCCCAC
>JAFGBV010000190.1 GCA_016932955.1 Anaerolineales bacterium
AATGCTCCATCGCAAGATGCCACTGCCGATGCTCTGCTCACCGCCCACATCCGTTACCAGGGTTTCCAGGGTAATATCCGCGCCACCACTCGTCCTGTTAGTTTTGACCCGAACGCTTTCAGCC
This sequence comes from Anaerolineales bacterium, assembly GCA_016932955.1. Next base: position 125 of record JAFGBV010000190.1, read on the forward strand.
AGTTGATGAAGCTTCCCGAGTTTGCTGTCTGGCGCGATTCCGGAGGCGTCATGGTCAGCGATGACCTCAGTAGCCGGGCTGTCCGCCGATTTTACGACCCTACCGGTGAGACCTATAACGGAAAATTCATCGCTCTGGAAGCTTTTCTCGCTGGGAACGATTTGCTTTACCTGGGCAATTACGCTTCTGGCACTGAGGTCGATTCGTATACCAACATTATTGACACCCTGATCTTCTTCACGCAAAAATATCGCGAGGATCCCGTCTTTGCCCAGCGCGTTGACGAGTCCGTCTTGCGCATTCTCGCCTTAAAATACCGCATGTATGGCGATACGTTTACGCTGTCTGGTACGCTCAAAGACCCTGCTGGTCTAAATCAGCTTGGTATCTCTAGCCAGGTCACCTTTGATACTTCTCGCCAGGCTGCCACGCTGATCAGTCCCTCTATGGAAGAACTGAACGATGCCCTTCCAACTCCACCCAGCCGCAACGATAAAATCGTGTTCATTACCGACAGCCGCGTCTACCAACAATGCGCCAACTGCCGTCAGGAGAACATACCTAAAGTACCTGCCCTGGCTGATGCGGTGTTGCGTTTTTACAGTGGCACTGGTCAGGTTCTCCTAAGCAATCTAACATCCTATTCTTTTGCTGACCTGCAACAATTGCTTGATACAGGTACCGGGATATTACAAATCGAGAATGACCTTCGCCAGGCGCGTTGGATCGTCTTTGCCATGCAAGATATCACTGCCGCTGTCCCCACCTCTTATGCCCTGCGTAATTTCCTCGACCAGCGCCCAGATCTCTACCAGCAGAAGAACCTGATCGTCTTCGCCCTTAACGCCCCCTACTATCTGGATGCGACAGAAATATCAAAACTTACTGCGTATTATGGTTTATACAGCCGCTCTGAAAAATTTATCGAGGTAGCTGCCCGCCTCTTATTCAAGGAAATCCAACCAACTGGTTTCTTACCTGTATCGGTGCCAGGCGTTGGCTATGATCTTTACGAAGCCACGTCCCCTGATCCTGATATCACCATCCAGCTTTTCGAAGATAACGCTGCCAATACCAGTGTATCTGAAACCCAGACCCCTGAAGCCACTCCTGCCATCTTCACTTATCGTATCGGTGACACCATTTCTGTCCGTGTCGACGCTATTCTTGACCACAACGGCCATATTGTTCCCGATAACACCATCGTTCGCTTCATTCTCACCTACAGCGGTGATGTTCTCCCCTCTCAAGCAGTTGATGCGCCTACGCTGCAAGGCATTGCCAGCGCCACCTTCCGCGTCGACCAGTCTGGCACGCTTTCTATCCGCGCCGAAAGTGACCCTGCCACTCAGTCAACCATCCTTACTTTCGATGTTCCTCCCGAAAACCCCACTGAGACCCCCGCGCAGACCACCGCGGAACCTACCATAACGCCATCGCCCACTGAGACACCCACCCAGACGCCTACCATGACAGCCACATCAGTGGCTGAAATACCGCCCCCGCCGCGTGGTACTGTAAACGTGAGTGACTGGCTTGCCGCGTTGATCGTCGCCGGAGGCCTGAGCGGTGGAAATTATTGGTTGGCGAGTCGTAAAGTCGGTCTGCGCTGGGCAGTGCGGGCTGGCTTTTTGGCCCTGATCGGTGGAATGCTGGCTTATTCCTACCTGGCTGTCGGCTTGCCCGGTTCTCAAGACTTGATTCAATCTTCTGGTTTAGGTGGAATCACCCTTGCCACGTTGGCAGGTGCAATTTTGGGAGCTGCTGGGGCCTGGACCTGGTATGCCCTGGAGAACAAGCCAAAACGTCCCGTTTCTTCAACGAACTAAACTCACAATAAAGCTGAATATAATCAGGCCGGCTGTGATCCACAACAAGGTCTGCTCGCGCGGCGCTTCGAGGACCGCCCGCAAGGATGGTGGCGTCGGCTTTCGGATGGGTGTAATCGGCGGCGTCCAGTTACCCAGCAGCGACTGGCGAAAGGTCTCTACATCTTGAGGGCGTTCAGTCGGATGCAAGTTCATCGCCCAAACGACCGCTCGCTCGACACGACCGCTGATCTCCGAATTGATCTGCCGCGGCATGACCAGCACTTCTGGATTCAGGAATCGTTCCCGCGCCTCGGCTGGCGGTTGGTTGGTAAGCAGATGATAGAGTGTAGCACCAAAAGAATACACATCGCTGCGCACGTCCGTATGACCGGCATCTCCCCCGTACTGTTCCAGCGGTGTATACAGCGCTGTACCTCTGCCCTGTAATATCGTGATCGTCATTTCCTCCGAAGCCAGGATCTTAACCAGCCCAAAATCGACCAGTTTGAGCAGTCCGCTGGGTGTTAACTTGAGATTGCTCGGCTTGATATCCCGGTGTAGGATCGGCGGTTCCTGGCTGTGCAGGTAGGTTAGCGCATCCGCCAGTTGGCTCGCCCAGGCCAATACTTCACTTTCAGACAAAAACTTGCCAGACTGCCGGGCTTCCGTCATCAGCGTGCGCAGATCTTTGCCCGGCACGAAATCCATGATCAGGTAATCACGCCCGCCAACTGAAAAGAAATCGGATACTTTGGGCAGGTTGGGGTGATCCAGGCGCGCCAACACCGTAGCTTCGCGAAAGAATTGATCGCGAGCCTGGCGCAGCATCTCGGGAGGTAAGGATTTGTCGTGCTCGACTTCTTTCAGGGCACACTGGCGACCTTCCAAACGTAAGTCGTCTGCCAGATAAATGCTGCCCATCCCACCCTGCCCAATGACGCGCAGGATCTTGTAGCGACTCCTCAGGACTTCTCCTGATCGTAATGGCGTGAGCATATGCTCTTCTCCGCTGGCGTTGCGGATATTGATATTATACCCAGTTATTGGTTCACGCGTGACTGTTTATGAAGCTGCTTGAGATACAGTTTCAAATGGATTGTATTCCAGTTCGCGCTCGTGCCGGAATTGCTGTGTGTACAGACGGTAATAATGCCCATGACTGCGCAGCAGTTCAGCATGTGTGCCCATCTCCGCAATCTTTCCACTCTCGATCACCAGGATTCGGTCAGCGCGCTTGATCGTCGACAAGCGGTGAGCGATGATGAAGCTGGTCCGTCCTTTCATCAAGTGTTCCATGCCTCGTTGGATCAATGCTTCCGTCAGAGTATCCACTGAGCTGGTCGCCTCATCCATGATAAACAACTCAGGCTTAGCCAGGACTGCCCTTGCTAGGCTGATCAATTGCTTCTGCCCCACCGACAAGAGATTTCCTCCTTCGCCTACCTGTTCATCATAACCGTGCTCAAAATTCACGATGAAATCGTGCGCGCCAGCCAGTTTCGCTGCCTCCTCAATTTCCTCTTTCGTCGCATTCAGGCGCCCGTATTGCAAATTTTCCCGGATCGTTCCCGAAAACAGGTGTGGGGTTTGCAGCACAATACCCACCCGCGATTGGATGGAGTGCAAAGTATATTCTGTATAGTCGCGTTGGTTGATGCGAATAACCCCATTCTTAGGTTCGTAGAATCGGCACAACAGGTTCACAATTGTGCTCTTCCCGCCGCCTGTCGGACCCACCAACGCAATCCTTTCACCTGCTTTGACCTTCAGGTTGAAATCGGTCAGCACAGGCTTCTTGTCTTCATAGTAAAAGTCCACATGGTCGAATTCGATCTCGCCTCGGATCGTCTCCGCTGCCACCGCGTCTGGGCGGTCATGCACCTCCGAGGGTGAGTCCAGCAGCGTAAATATACGCTCTGCCGATGCTACTGAGTGCTGTATCTCCGCATACACTCTCGCCAGGTCCTGAACCGGCCAGATCATAAAAGTCAGGTAGGAGACGAATGCTTGAATACCGCCGATTGTCATTAACCCTACCGAAGCCTGCAAACCGCCATAGTAGATGATAATCCCCAGCACCAACGAGGATATGATTTGTACAGATGGCAGGAACAACGCCGACAGCCACGCCGCCCGGTAACTGGCTTTGTACATCTGCCCGGTCAGTCCCTCGAATTCACGCAGGTTCTCATCCTCTCGTCCCAACGCCTTGACTACACGCACACCGGTGATATTCTCATTATATGCGCCCGTGATGCGCGAATTCGCTCGCCGCGAATTACGAAATTCCACCAGGATACGCTTGCGGAACTGGATCGCAATCACCACCAGCACCGGGATCATCCCTAACACGATCAGTGCCAGGCGCCAATTGATTACCATCATGAAGATGGTCGATGTGGTTATATTCATCAGTGCCCAGGTGATATCGAGCAATCCCCACGTCACCAATTCTGAGACGCGGCCCGTATCCGATGTCACTCTTGCCATTAACCGCCCGACCGAAGTCTGACTGTAAAACGCCAGCGAAAGGTCCTGCAGATGGTTGAACATCGACTTGCGCAAATCATACTGCACGCGCTCACCCAACACGCCTGCCAGGAAGATGAACGTGAACACCAGGGCAGACTGGACGATAATAAAAGCCCCATAGATCGTAACGATCCTGATCAGCGCTTCCCGATCGCCTGCCATGATGCCCTGGTCAACGATACCCTTATTCAAATAGGTAAAGAATGCATCCAGCCCTGAAGTGAACGCGATCGCCACCCAGAAACCGATCATCCATTTCCAATAGGGTCGCATCAAGCCAATGATCCGGCGCAGAGTGCTGCCGGTCAATTGACTGGTATATTCCTCATCATCTAGGTCGATATCTGCCATAAGCTGCTCTCAATATGCTCTATACTGCGGTAGCAATTTCCTGCTCCAACTCGTCTTCGATGCGTGTCTGCAAGTCGTAGATGCGCTGATACATGCCTTCCTGATTGACCAATTCGGCGTGGGTGCCCATCTGGATGATGCGGCCTTTGTCCAGCACCAGGATCAGGTTTGCATTCATCACACTTTGAATGCGGTGTGCGATGATAAAGGTCGTGCGGTCTTGCATCAGGCATTGCATCTCCTCACGGATAGTTGCCTCTGTCTCTGTATCCACCGAAGAAGTCGAATCATCCAGGATCAACAGCCGCGGGTTCTTTAGCAGTGTGCGCGCAATCGCCACCCGCTGCTTCTGCCCGCCCGATAGGGTCACACCCTTCTCACCTACCAGGGTAGCATAACCATCCGGGAAGGACACGATCACATCATGGATTGCTGCCGTCCTCGCTGCATTTTCCACTTCCTCTTGCGGCACGTCTCGCCCCACTCCATAGGTGATGTTCTCACGAATTGATCGCGAGAACAGGAATGGCTCCTGCTCGACAATACCCACCATGCTGCGTAGGTAGCTCTTCGGGTAATCCTTGAGTTCCACGCCGTCCAATTTCACGCTGCCCGTTGTGTAATCATAGAAACGTGGCAACAAATTC
>JAFGBV010000191.1 GCA_016932955.1 Anaerolineales bacterium
CAGGAACAGCCGCGCCCCAATTTCGTGGTTGGAAAGACCCTCGGCAATCAGGCGCAGCACGTCCAACTCGCGTTGGCTCAATGGTTCAACCAGTCCCGGTTGCAGGGTGCTGGTTTTTGACTGCGGCATACCCTCCGGTTGGACAAAAGCAGCCAGCAGTTTATCCACGTAACCACACTGTGGCTGAACGCGATCACGGGACTGCTTTTCAAGCAAAAATCGAAAATCTGAAAGCAACAAGCGCATAGGTTCGCCTTCATCCACAAAGAGACGGATAAAACCGCCCGGCTCGGCCAGCGCCAGTGCGTCTCCTAGCCGTTGCGCCGCCTGGTCCTTTTCGCCATGCGCATGGAAAGCGACCGCCTGGAGAACCAGCACTCTGAGCCGTTGATCCTGCCAATCCCTGGCTTCCATCTGCTGGCGCAATGGCTCCAGCACCGCCAGTGCGGCGGACGGGTCTCCTTGGGCCAGGTGAACGCGGGCGTGTCTGATTGGGAGGTCGTATGTTTGCACGAGATGAGTGGCCGCCGCCAAATCGCCTTGGCGAAGCAGAATATCCACCTGGGCGGCGGCAATTCCCGGCAAGCGCACGGTAAAGTTCTTTTGACGTGTCGTTTGTTCCGTCTGCGATAAAATGCGTACCGCGCCGGTCACATCTCCCCAGGCCAATTTCAGGCGGGCCAGGAACAACTCACTCAAAATTAACCTGTCAATGACTTGATCATATTGACGCGCCAGTTGCAAGCTCTGCTGCCCGTACTGCTCAGCGGCGTTCAAATCGTTCCACTCATAGCATATCCGGGCCAGGCCAAGATACACTACAGCGGCATTCGCAGGCTGATAATCACCCATCATTTGCAGAGCATGCTGGTATGTCTCAGCCGCCAGGTAAAGCTGGTTTCTCAATTCCTGTATCTGTCCCAAACGGGTTGTAGCCATTACGGCATCGTCAATATCCCCAGCCGCCTGGGCAAGAGATAAGGCTTCGGCATAGGCTCGGTCGGCCTCGGCCCGGTCTCCCTGGAGATAATAGGCGAACCCTATCACCTGGGTAGCCGTAGAGCGGTAAGATAGGTTGTTGGGGTGTAGATACTCCAGGGCGCGGCGCGCCTGAACCAGGCTGGTTTCTACCTCGTAGTACGTTTGCGCCAAGCAAGCCCTGGCGACGGCAATTTTTCCAATCAGGTTTCGGGTCTTGTCGTCCAGCTCGGCGCCGGGCAGAACTGCGGTAGCTAAAGCTGCTTCAGTCGCTTGGAGTTTCTCTTCTACGCCAATTGCTTGAGTCATAGTCATCAACATCGCAGCCTGCTTCCACCACAACGCGGGCTGGGCATTCAGCACAGTCGTTGGCAGTGACTCTAACCAGTTCAGTATCGCCATTGCCGCGCCAGGAAGATGTAGCGGCATCTCCTTGCTTTCCATTAGACGCACGGCACGCTCAACGTCATTAGCCGCAGCCGCATGCTGAAAAGCCTCAAGCATCAGGGCATGGTTTTCATACCATTCGCTGGCGCGGATGTGGTATTCGGCCACGCTCCTCCCCTCTGTCCCCCCCCATGAGGGGGATGAAAAGGGGGGCGAGGCGACGCTCTGGCGCAGTCGCTGCCGCAGCAATTCGGCAAAGAGATGGTGATAGCGGTACCAACGCCGCTCGTTGTCCAAAGGGACAATGAACAGGTTGGCGCGTTCGAGATATTCTAAGGTCTCCTGACCGGCGGTTGCCTGCCCGGAAGCAGAAGGAGAACCCAAAACAGCGTCACACAGCGGGCCGCACAGACGGTCAAGGATGGATGTGCGCAGCAGAAAAGTCTGGATGCTTTCGGACTGCTGGTGCAGGACTTCTTCGATCAGATAGTCCAACACGAAACGGTGACTGCCGGTGAAAGATTTGATGAAACTGGTGGTGTCGTGATGTCCCTGCATGGAGATCGCAGCTAATTGCAGGCCCGCAATCCAGCCTTCGGTGCGGGCCTCCAAGGCAGCAATGTCTTCCGCCGCGAGGTTCAATCCCATTATCTGGTTGAGAAACTCGGCGGCTTCGGCGGGGGTGAAGCGCAGATCGGCAGCGCGCAGTTCGGTCAATTGGTTCCGGGCGCGTAGCCGGGCCAAGGGCAGATTTGGATCCTCACGGGTGGCGATGACCAGGTGCATCAGCGGCGGCAGGTGCTCGAGCAGAAAGACAAGCGCTTGATCCACCGGTGGGGAATCAATCACGTGATAATCGTCAAGCGCCAGGATGAAGTTGTCCGAGACAGCGGCGATCTCATTGAGCAGCGCTGTCAGAAGCGCTTCGATGGAAGGTGGTTGCGGGGATTGGAGCGCAACCAAAGCGCCTGCGCCTATATCCGGCGCAAGCGCCTGCAAAGCAGCCACGAGGTAAGTCAGAAAGCGGGTGGGGTCGTTATCCCCTTCGTCCAGCGACAGCCAGGCGACCGGTTGCCCGCAACCGGCGACCCACGCGCTGACCAGCGTGGTTTTGCCAAAGCCGGCGGGGGCAGAAACAAGCGTCAGTTTGCGGCCCACAGAAAGCCCTCCGTTCAACTGCTCGATCAGACCGGGGCGCGGGACAACTCTAGGCCGAGTTGGCGGGATATAAAGTTTAGTGGCTAAAATCGGCGTGGACATAGATCAATTATAAGACACACACGCCAAAATACAAAAAGCGGCAAACTGTAAGTGTTCACCGCTTGGGTAATAAACTCGTGGAACGCTTTGGATGAGTTTCTCAGCCAATCTCAATTCATGCTGGTTTTTGATCCTTTACACCCTTAATCAAGAGCCACAAGTAAAATACTGACTCTCCAATAAACGCAAACAAGCCAATTATCGTCGCATCGAAGTTGGGAAAAAGAAAGAATAGAACAGCCAGTACCGTATAGCATAAACCTCCAAGCATCAACAAGATGCCTAGAATTCTGGGAAGGAAACCAGACTTGAAAACCAAATAACCAAGGAGAAGTACCCAAAAGGAAAAAAACTGGGCGATAAATGTCCCATATTTACGCAAATCGAGAAAGAACATCACGAGGGCATTCAATTGATCTGCTTTGAATACTTCTGTATAACCAGCGCCACTCGATAGCAGCAGAACAGCAAAATGGTTAAGCTCATTGAGCATTGAGATAGGGACACAGACCAGGGCAAATATAACCATAATTGAAGCGATGTTTTTGTTAATTGGTTTGAGTAATTTGTGTAAAACCAGTGGTAATA
>JAFGBV010000192.1 GCA_016932955.1 Anaerolineales bacterium
ATGCGCGGCATTATCTCCAGCCAACCCAACGCTTTCAAATCTTTGAATCCCTTGTGCATACCCGAGATGATATTACCATCGCCAACCGGGATGAAAAGGTTCAACGGCTTTTGCAGCAAGATGCGATAGGCATGGTGCCAGGTGTGCCGCTCAATCCACTCCCAAATCTCGTATGCGGCTGTCTTCTTCCCTTCTGCAGTAAATGGGTTATATCCGGTATTGCGGCAGTACCAGCCAAATTCTTGCGCAGCCTCAACCGTCAGGTCAAATGCCTGGTCGTAAGTGCCATCCACCAGCACCACCTGCGCGCCGAAAATCAGCAATTGCGCCACCTTGGCTGGTGGCGCAGTGCGCGGCGCCAAGATTACCGCTCGTTGCCCCAGTGCTGCTGCCATCCCCGCCAGCGCCGCTCCAGCATTCCCGGTAGAGGCGGTGATCACCACTTCAGCCCCAATATCCCGCGCCCTCCCCATCAATACCGCACTGGCTCGATCCTTGAAAGAGGCCGTAGGATTCCGACTCTCATCCTTCACCCACAGCGATTGCAATCCCAGCTTATCTGCCAGTCGCTGCAGCGCAAAGATCGGTGTCCAGCCTGCTGCATGCAGCGGTGTATCATTTCCTCCCGGATCATTCACCGGAATCAGAGGCAGATACCGCCACAAAGAAGGTTCTTGACTGGACAAAATATCTTCCACAGGAACCGCTCTATGGATCGCAGTGTAATCCAGGAGCACATCCAGGTTACCACTATCTTTCGGGCAAGTGTAAATCACCTGCTCTGGGGTAAAAATTTCACCGCATAGAGAACAACGATAACCACAATACTTATACACCATAGATCACAAACCCCGCTCGCCGCGGATATATGGCATGCCCAATGCAGCCGGTGAGCCAATACGCTTGCGTACCGCCTCGCGCGAGCCGATCACCAGAACAATAATGGTAAAAGCGTACGGCAGCATTTGCAGGAAAAAGCCCCAATACGGGTTGTAGTAGAAAGGATTCCGCATGCCCAAAAGGATTGCCGGCCCCTGGATATCCAGGATCAGGCGTCGCAGTGCCCCAAAAGCATACGATCCAATAGCTGCTCGCACCGGATCCCACTGGGCGAAAATCACCAAGCCAACGGCGATCCATCCTTGCCCGGCAGTTGTCAGCTCGCTGAACCATCCCGGCGAGATCGCCAAGCTGATCGTTGCCCCAGCCAAACCAGCCAGCATCCCTCCCACAAACACATACAGGTAACGCATGCCGTAAACGTTGATTCCCTGGGCATCTGCCGCTGCAGGGTGTTCTCCCACAGCTCGCAGCACCATTCCTGCTCGCGTATGACTAATGTAGTACCCAACAAGTGGAGCCATCAAGTAACCCAGGTAAACCATCACACTCTGGTTAGAAAAGAAGATTGGTCCAATAATCGGGATTTTATCCAGCAGCGGAATAGAGAAAACTGGCAGTAGTGACACTGTACCTGCCTTGCTCAACCCCTCGCCCAACACCAGGCTGATGCCCGTCGCTAAAAAAGTCAGCGCCAAACCACTCACCACCTGGTCGGCTTGCAGGTGAATTGAAATATAAGCATGGATCTGGCTGATTAATCCACCTGCCACCATCGCAGCCAAAACCCCCAGCCATGGATTGCCAGTGGCAAGCGCTACACTGAAGCCACTCATCGCACCAATCAGCATCATCCCTTCTACACCCAGATTCAATACCCCCGAGCGCTCAGTGAGCAGTTCCCCTATGGTAGCAAAGAGCAGCACTGTCCCCGATGCAACGCCAGCCTGAAGAATAATAATCAAATCCATGGCTTAATCCTCCATCGCCCGGCGTACAATCCGCACCTGATATCTTAGCAAGAAGTCACTGGCAATCAAACAGACAAGAATGATTCCCTGGATCATCTTGGGGATACCAGATGGTTGGATCTCGCGGCCAGCCAGGATTAACGCTCCAAACAAGATCGATACGATGATCACTGCAAATGGGTTGAGCTTAGCTAGCCAGGCAATGATGATACCGGTAAAACCATAACCTGGCGAGATGCGTTCTTGCATTCGATGCACAACCCCAGTTACCTCCGACATACCTGCCAGCCCGGCCAATGCACCCGAGAGCATCATCACCAGGATCGTATTTCGCGTGATATTGATCCCTGCATAAGTTGCATTCTTCGGGTTATCCCCAATCAGGCGGATTTCGTATCCCCAGCGGCTGCGATACAGGATGAACCATACCACCACAGCAGCCACCAGGCCAAATACCAAACCCAGGTGCGTGGTCAGCCCCTGCAAGAAAGGGATCCGATCCGCATAATCGGTCAAACGGGGCAACCAGGCTCCAAGGGGGAATTTCTTGCTCATCTGGAATCCGCCCTCACTCCATACTGCAAAAATGAAGTAGTTATTCCAGGCAACAGCAATGTAATTCATCATCAAAGTCGTGATGATTTCATTAACCTTATACTTCGCTTTCAGGTATCCCGGTATGAAACCCCATAACGCCCCTGCCAGCGATCCCACGATCATCATCACCGGGATAAAGATCCACGGCGAAGTGTCTTCAGGTAATAGCGGCAGCAGCACGACTGCGCTAGCGCCAAAAACGCCCAGGTAGAACTGCCCTTCTGCGCCAATATTCCACAGGCGCATGCGGAACGCCACCGCGCACGCCAGTCCTACCAGCATCAACGGGATCGCTTTCACCAGCGTGTCCGAAAAAACGCCAATGCTTCCAAATGAAGCCCTGGCAATATGGGCGTACGAAGCAAAGGGATTGCCTCCTGCCAGTGCGATCACCACCCCGCCGAGGATCAAAGCCACAATAATCGCCCCAAACGAAACCGCAATCGGATACCAGCGCGGCGGCTCTACCAGTCTCTTCTCCAGGCGAATTCGGAAAGGCAGAACACTGCGCGCGGAAGAAGCTGTTTGTTCTATTCGATCCGACATATTACAGCGTTCCTTTCTGGATCTTCTCCAGTGGCATGCCGGTCATCATCATACCAATGGCATCAATCCCAGATTGCACATTCTCCCCTTTCAACTCGCCCATGATTCTGCCTTCATAAATAACCATTATGCGATCACTCAACGAAATTAACTCTTCAAGTTCTTCCGAGATCAGCAAAATCGCTGCCCCATTAGCTCTGCGTTCCAGCAGCAGGCGGTGAACACCCTCAATCGCACCCACATCCAGACCACGAGTTGGCTGCACCGCCACCATCAAAGTCGGGCATGATGAAATCTCACGCGCCAGGATCACCCGCTGTAGATTCCCACCAGAGAGCATGCGCACCGGGGTATCCAAAGATGGCGCAATAATTTCATAGATTTCTTTCAGGTTGGATGAGTAGCGTTTAGCCTCTACCATATCGAGGATCCAGCCGCGTGCCAGCGGTGCTTCCCTGTATTTCTTGGTAATCAGGTTATCCGTCACACTCAAGTTGGGCGCAGTGCCCACATGCGTGCGATCTTCCGGCACATAGGACACCCCGCGCCGGATCGCTGTGGTTGCCGGGCGGTTGGCAATATCCTCGTTATTCAGCAACACCCGCCCCTGGTTGCAAGGGCGTAAACCCGTAATTGCCTGCGCCAGCTCCACCTGCCCGTTGCCCGCCACCCCTGCCAGGCCTACAATTTCCCCTGCCCGCACCTGCAAAGACAATCCATTCAGCGCAGGCAACCCTTTATCATTCTCAGCATGCAAATCTTCTACCGAGAGCACCACCTCCCCCGGCTCTTGATGCTCTTTCTCAAGCTGGAAAATCACCTCGCGCCCCACCATCAGGCGCGCCAGCTCCTGGCGGTTTGTTTCCGATGTTTTCAAACCCGATGCGGTGACCTTGCCTTTGCGTAAGACCGTCACCCGGTCTGCAATCGCCATCACCTCTTGCAGTTTATGACTGATAAAAATAATGGATTTCCCATCGGCAACCATTTTACGCAGGGTTGCAAATAGATCCTCGATCTCCTGCGGGGCTAGAACAGCCGTGGGTTCATCCATGATCAATACCTCTGCCCCACCATACAACATCTTGAGGATCTCTACCCGCTGCTGCTCGCCAACCGAAATTTGCCAGACCTTTGCCCGCGGGTCAATATCCATCCCAAAACGTTTGCCCACCTCGGCAATCACCTGGTGATAATGATTGAGTCGGAGCAAAAAACGCGGCTCATCCATCCCCAGGAGCACGTTCTCAGTCACCGTTTGCGAGGGGACAAGCATAAAATGTTGGTGCACCATGCCAATCCCTGCTTTGATTGCATCACGCGGAGATGAAAAATTGACCGGTTTTCCCCGCACCAGAACGCTCCCCTCATCCGGGCGATATAAGCCCGCCAGTACATTCATCAAGGTGCTCTTTCCCGCACCATTTTCGCCCAGCAAAGCATGGATCTCGCCACGCTGCAATTCAAAATCAACTCTGTCATTTGCTAACACACCCGGGAAGCGTTTGACGATTTGGCGCATCTCGACCACCAATTCGCCGGGAGTCTGCACCTGAGGTTGAGCAACGTGATTTTGGGATTCTGCCATATCTCTACTCACTTCCAAGCACGATAATCGAATACATGCTGGA
>JAFGBV010000193.1 GCA_016932955.1 Anaerolineales bacterium
CTGGCGGGTGGGGGCATCCAGCGCGCTGAAGGGCTCATCCAGCAGGAGCAGTTCTGGCTGGAGAGCAAAGGCGCGTGCCAGGCTGGCGCGCTGTGCCTCCCCGCCAGAAAGCTGTCGGGCAGGGCGATTTTTCAAGTGATGCACTCCCATCTGTTCCAGCCAATGAGTGCAGCGCTGCTCGATCTCTGGTTTGGGCAGGCGGCGGAACTTCAGCCCGGAGGCTACATTCTCGTAGACGGAGGTATCCAGCAGGAGCGGGTCTTGCAACACCAGGCCGATGCGGCGACGGTAATCCAGATCGCGAATGGTTTGCATTGGCTGGCCGCGGAAGGTGATCTCCCCACTGTCGAACTTGAGCAGGCGCGCCAGCGTGAGCAGCAGAGTGCTCTTGCCCGCTCCGTTGGGACCGATGATTGCCAGCACCTCACCCTCCTTCACATCCAGGCAGTCGGTTTGCAAGACCACGGTTTCGCCGCGGCGCACGTTCAGGTTGCGGATCTCTAGCAAGTTAGCCATCTTACTGCTCCTTGTGTGGGTGGTTCTTCTGCTGCACCCAGGTGAGGAACATGTTGACCAGGTAAGCGATCAGCAGGAGCAGTAAGCCCAGCGCAATCGCCAGGCCGAAATTGCCTTTGTTTGTTTCTAACACGATGGCGGTGGTGAGCACGCGGGTGTGATAGCGGATGTTGCCGCCCACCATCATAGATGCGCCCACCTCTGAGATCACGCTGCCAAAACCTGCCATCAGCGCTGCCAGCAGGGGCAGGCGCGCCTCGCGCCACAACGCCAGGGTCATCTGCCAGCGGGAAGCACCCAAGCCCAGCAGTTGGAAGCGCAGGCGCGGGTCGAGCTGCTGCAATGCCGAGACAGTCAGACCAGTGACGACCGGCGCGGAGATAACTACCTGGGCGATGATGATGGCAGTGGGAGTGTAAATGAGGCGCAGATCGCCCAGTGGGCCGCTGCGCCACAAGAAGATGGATACCCACAAGCCCACCACCACTGGTGGCAAGGCCATGCCGGTATTGACCAGGCTGAGGGTGAAGTTGCGCCCGGGAAAGCGTCCAAGCGCCAGCCAGGTGCCCAACGGCAAGCCAAATAGCAGGCTGATAGCGGTTGCCAGGCTAGACACGCCCAGCGAGAGCAGAGTGATCTGCACCATCTCCGGGTCGCCTTGGAGCAGCAGTTGGATAGCCTGGACGATTCCATCCCAAATCGTTTGCATGGATATTTCCTCCTGACGGCGTATTGTACCGCAATCTTTTCCCCCACCCCTTCCCCTCCCCCAAAATGGGGTTGCAACGTGGCTTTGCACGCTGCAACCCCATTTTTAGGATTACCCCCCTTCCCTTAGGGATAGGGCGTAACCCTTACTTTAATCCCAAATCTGCGTCGGTCTTATCGGCATCCGGGTAGAACAGCGGCTGGCCGAATTTATCCACACCAAACTCGCCAATGGTTTTCTGTGTATCGGGGTCGATCATGAACTTAGCAAAGGCCTGCGCGCCTTCCAGGTTGATCTCGGGCCACTTCTCGGGGTTGACCACGATCACGTGGTACACGTTCAACAGGGCAGTATCACCCTCCACCAGGATCTCGAGGGCGTAATTGTCTTTATTCGCTAGGTAGGTGGCGCGATCGGTGAGTGAATAGCCTCCCTTTTCAGATGCGATGGTCAGCGTTGCGCCCATACCCTGGCCGCTTTCCTGATACCAGTCGCCTTCGGGTGTGAACCCGGCTTTATCCCACAGCTTCAGCTCTGCTTTGTGGGTGCCCGAGTCGTCGCCGCGGGAGATGAAGGTGGCGCCTGCAGCAGCAATCTTGCCCAGTGCTTCGGCAGCCGTGGCGGTACCTTTGATCCCCGCCGGGTCAGCCGCAGGGCCAACGATGATGAAGTCGTTGTGCATCACCAGATAACGCTCGGAACCGAAGCCGTTCTCCATGAAGGTTGCTTCGGAGGCGGGGGCGTGCACCAGTAGCACATCGGCATTGCCCTCCTCGCCCATCTTCAGTGCCTCTCCGGTGCCGACGGCAACCGTCTGCACCACGTAACCCGTATCTTCTTCGAAGATCGGGATCAACACATCCAGCAGGCCCGAGTCCTGGGTGCTGGTGGTGGTGGCCAGAATGATGTTGGGGTTCTTGGGGGCGGGCTTGCAACCCGCCAGCAGAACCGCCAGCAGTGCAACCAGGGTAAAGATCGTAAACAGGTTTTTCTTGCCGAACATTTTTTTCTTCTCCTGAAATGAAAGTTGAATATATTTTTATGCCCACATTGTGGTTATCTTCCGGTTCGGGGTTACTATCGTTATATGAATGTATAGTATTATGGGTATAATTATACAAAGAATATAACCACAAATGATTAATCTGTCAAGCAGGATAGCGAGCGGGTATGCTAAAATACACGCAAATGGAGGATGAATATCTTTACCAGCAAATTGCCGAAGCGGTCCGCCGGCAGATCCTGCAAGGCGATCTGAAGCCTGGTGACCGCTTGCCCCCGCTGCGCGAGATGGCGCGCCAGTGGGGCTGTACGCTGGGTACGGTGCAGCGCGCTTATGGTGAGCTGAGCCGCCAGAACCTGGTCACCAGCCGGTCAGGCCAGGGAACGCATGTGCTGGAGACGCCTCCCGTACAGAGCGGTGAGACGCCCTTGCGTAGGGCGGCTTTGGTACATCGCGCCGAAGCCTTCCTGCTGGAGGTGCTCACTGCCGGGCACTCACCGCAAGAGGTGGAACAGGCGCTGCGCATGGCGTTGGATCGCTGGCGCACCATTGAGCAGGAAAAACCTGCTTCCACCGGGCGGGAGCTGCGCTTTGCCGGCAGCCATGATCTGGTGATCGCCTGGCTGGCAACCCACATGGTCGAGATTGCCCCCGGCCACGCCTTACAGCTATCCTTTTCCGGCAGCTTGGGTGGTCTGATCGCCCTGTCTCAAGGCCAGGCTGACCTCGCCGGCTGTCACTTATGGGATGAGGACACTGACACTTACAATATTCCATTTGTGCGCCGCCTTTTGCCAGGCAGGCGCTTTGGCTTGCTGCGCCTGGCTGACCGCCGCCTGGGGTGGATCTTGCCGCCGGGCAACCCGCACTGCATCCAATCATTCCACGATATTGCCCAGCCCGGCCTGCGCATGATCAACCGCCAGCCCGGTTCTGGGACGCGCGTTTGGCTGGATGTGTCCCTGCGCCAGCAGGGCATTGAAGGTCAGGCAATTGCCGGGTATGCGGATGAATGCATGACCCATTCTGCAGTCGCCCAGGCTGTGGCGGAGGGGCGTGCGGATATTGCATTAGGTTTGGAAGCAGCAGCGCGCGCCTACGGGCTGGATTTTGTGATGCTGACCCGCGAGTCTTATGACCTGGTGATCCCTGAGAAGATGATGGCGCACCCTGCTGTTCACTCCCTGGTCTCCTGGCTGCGGCAGGAAAATGCCAAAGAAGCCATTGGCGGCTTTGCTGGATATGAGACCCAGACCACTGGAACGCTGGTCTGGATTTAGCCAGCCATGCAAGTTTATATTGCCATTAAAGTGCCGCGCGGAGACCGAGAGCTGGAGCAGCTTTCCGCCCTGCAAGAGCTGGCAGGAACGCTTTATACCGCCCTGCAGCGAATTTGACAATCTTCACCCCTTATGGTAAACTCCGCCCCAACATTTAGCGGAAGGGCACTGTTTTGCCCGACCACTCATCAAGAGAGGTGGAGGGACCGGCCCTGTGAAACCTCGGCAACCGATCGGCAATGGCTGGCAGAAAGCAGTAAGCGTACGTAAGATGCCCGCATCAATAGAACCGATAAGGATACGGTGCCAATTCCGGCAGACGACTGAGTCTGGAAGATGAGGGATGACACCACTCTTGTGCTGCCTCTCTTCTGGAGAGGTTTTTTTATTCTATTGATTGTAAAAGGAAGAGGATCATGCAACGAAAATATACGAACCGGTGCTACCTGGATGCCTTGCAAGAACGTGTGCTCATCTTTGATGGGGCAATGGGCACCAATCTGCAAGCCCAAAAGCTGACCGCTGATCACTTTGGCGGCGAGCAGTACAATGGCTGCAACGATTACCTGGTGATCTCGTACCCTCAGGCAGTGGAATCGGTGCACCGTTCATTCCTGGAAGTGGGTGTGGATGTGATTGAAACGGATACCTTTCGTTCCAACCGCCTGACCCTGGGAGAGTACGGACTCTCAGCGCAAACGTTTGAGATCAACCGCGCCGCTGCTGCCCTCGCCCGTCGCCTGGTAGATTCCTACAGCACGCCTGAGCAGCCGCGCTTTGTCGCCGGTTCGATAGGCCCGACAGGCAAATTGCCATCTGCAGATGACCCTGAGCTTTCGAATATCACTTACGATGAACTCGCCGGTATATTTTGTGAACAGGCGCTTGGCTTGATCGCCGGGGGAGCAGACCTGCTCTTGATCGAAACATCCCAGGATATCCTCGAGTTGCGGGCAGCCATTCACGGCGCGCAGAAGGCTTTTGAGCAATCGGGGGTCTTTTTGCCTGTGCAGGCTCAGGTGACATTGGATACCACCGGGCGGATGCTGCTGGGCACCGATATCGCTGCCGCGTTGGCGATCTTGGAAGGTCTGCCGATTGATGTGATTGGATTGAACTGTTCTACCGGCCCCGAGCACATGCGCCAGCCGATCCAGTACCTTGGGGAATATGC
>JAFGBV010000194.1 GCA_016932955.1 Anaerolineales bacterium
ATGGTACGAATATTCCCGATGAAAATGGGCTATTACTGGATTCGGGCGCTAATATTATCCAGCGCCTGATTGTGCAAAATTTTTGGGATGGTATTTATGTGAATGCCAGTGACAACCTCATCGGCACGGATGGAGATGGACAGCATGATGCTGATGAGGGCAATGTGATCTCCGGAAATCGGAATTTTGGCATCCTGGTGCATCAAGCGAATACCATTGCAGGCAACCGGATTGGTGTGAACGAAGCCGGCGACGCGGCCATGCCCAATGCATCTTTTGGTATTTATTGCGATGCCTGTGATGATTCGCTCATCGGCACAGATGGGGATGGCAAATCCGATACACTGGAACGTAATATTATCTCAGGTAACGGTGGTGAGGGCATCTATATCTCCGGCACTGCTGGAGATATCGGTCCTGTCATTGCCGGCAATTATATTGGCCTTAACGCCGCTGGGAATGCCGCCATTCCCAACCAATCTGACGGCATTAACGCAACCACGCTTTCTGGTATTATCATCGGCACCAATGGTGATGGTCAGGGTGATGAGGTAGAAGGCAATATCATCTCTGGGAACGATGCCCGCGGCATCTTGCTCCAAGGCCCTGCAACAGGCTGGATGGAAAATGCGCGTGTTGCTGGCAATCGCATTGGCGTGACTGCCGATGGAGCGGTTGCCCTGCCTAATGGTGACACTGGCATCGATGTTGGTCAAAATATCACTGGACTTGTGATCGGCACCAATGGGGATGGGGTATCGGACGCCCTGGAAGGAAATGTCATTTCTGGGAATGAGCTTAATGGCGTGAATGCCAGCGATTTTGACGGATTGGTAATCGCAGGTAACTACATTGGGCTAAATGCCGCTGGCGATGCTGCCATCCCTAATGCGCTGGCTGGGGTAAGTATCTCAGGCCAAGGTGCACGGATTGGTAGCAATGGGGATGGGGTTTCGGATGAACTGGAGCGCAATGTGATCTCCGGTAATACGCGCGACGGCATCCAAATCGAGCTGGGGGCAAACCTGGTCGCCGGAAACTATATCGGGCTAAACGCTGCTGGTGATGCAGAGATCCCGAATGGGGTGAACGGCATATCCTTGGACAGTGGGGGAAACATCATTGGAACCAACGGCGATGGGCAGGGAGATGTTGCGGAGCGCAATGTGATCTCCGGCAATACCACTGTTGGGATTGCTATCCATAACACAGCCGATGCCAACGTTGTGGCTGGCAATTACATTGGTTTGAACGCGGCTGGCGATGCTGCCTTCGACTATGATCAACAATGGATCGGGATCGAGATTGCCAGCGCAGGTAATATCATTGGCACGGATGGCGACGGGCAGGGCGATGCCCAGGAAGCCAACGTCATCGCCGGCAATATCCAGTCTGGGGTGCACCTGAGCGGCAGCGCGGCTGACCAGAACCGCATTGCCGGGAACACCATCGGCTGGAATGCTACTCGCCAGATCCCAATCCCAAACTGGCAGGCCGGTGTGGCTCTCGATGGAAACATGACTGGCAATACGATCACCCGCAACCATATCTCCGATGCTCCCGGCATTGATCTGGGCGATGATGGTCCTACGCCCAATGACGCTGGTGACGTGGATACTGGCGCCAACGATCTGCAGAATTATCCCCTGCTGAACTCAGCCGCACTGCTGGGCAATCAGTTGATCGTCACTGGCACTTTGGATACTTTGCCATCCCGGGCTTACACGTTGGAGTTCTTTGGCAACTATAACTGTGGTTATGGGGGGGACACGACTGGCCGCGAATACCTGGGCACTGCCGTGGTGACCACAACCGCCAGTGGTTCTGTGGATTTTGTATCCACCCTGGCAGTGGGTGATGTGCCCTTACGCTACATCTCCGCCACCGCCACCGACCCGGATGGGAACACCTCCGAATTCTCCGCCTGCACGATGACGGCGATGGGCATCTCCGTTACGGATGCCTCCGTGATCGAGGGAGATGCTGAGTCAGTCAACGCCGTCTTCACCATCACCCTCGCTGCTGAGAGCGCCACCACGGTGACCGTCACTTGGACTACCACCGACGGCACGGCACTTGTAGGCGAGGATTACCTGAGAAACTATGATACGTTAGTCTTCGTTCCCGGGGAGATCACAAAGACTGTACCGGTGGCTGTGCCAGGCGACGATGATATCGAGGAAGATGAGATCTTTTACGTCATCCTCAGTAACCCTGTGAATGCTGTCCTGGACGATGCCCAGGGTGTGGGTACCATTCTGACAGATGATGTGTTACTCTTTACCTACCTGCCGGTGGTTCTGAGGCGGTGAGCCCTCAATAACCAAAAAATAACGACCCCCTGCAGGTGGGGGTCGTATCGCTTATAATCCTGGCTCACATCTTCACCCGCCCGGCTTTGAGCAGGGCTTTATCGAAGAGGGCATCATAATCATCCAGGAACGAGGCATTGGTGCTCACGTAGCTTTGCTCGCCTTTCTGCACCCGCTTCCAGGCGGCAAGCGTCTGCTCAGCGAGGTAGCTGCGCGTATTGTGGTCGTGATGCTCTGCTGGCGACTCACATAAAATCCAGTCGCAGACCGTCAGGTGCAGGCGCACCCAGGTCTCCACCGCCTGCGGAGAATGTTTGCGGGCAGATTTGAGGGCGCGTACCAATTGATCCTGGTATTCGGCGAAGAGGGCCAGGTCGCTGCGCATGCTTTCTTCGGCTGCCAGGCGCTGGATTTCGTCCGGGCGACCCAGGTCCAGGTAGTCGGCAGTCATGCCAGAATGGCGCGCGGCGCTTTCTGCTGCGCGGCGCAGGTTTTCCAGGTGGTGTACCTCTTGCCAGGTGCGCAACGGTAGATTCTTCTTTACCATTATCGTTGCTCGATGCGCTGTTGGCCTACTTTACCCACCACAGGGCGTAGGAGAAAAAGACCACGATATCCGGAAAGAGGTGGATGAACCAGGCCCAGAACACACCTTTTGTCTCCAGGATGCTCTTACCCAGCAGGTACGCCAGGAAGCCGGTCATCAGGAAGCCCACCACACCCGGCGGTGAGCCGACCAGGTAATGCCCCAGCCCGAAGAACACCAGGCTGATCAGCAAAGCTTGCGTGCTTCCCACCCATTGATGGAGGGTGGAGAGCATCGACAGGCGATAATAGATTTCCTCAGTGATCGCGTTCACCGCAGCGAGCAAGATTGCCATTGGCAGCAGGGGAAGGGCGCGGGCGAACTGCTCGCCGGAAAGCGGCATGCCGAGAAAGGTGGGGATGGCAACCGCCAGCGTCGCTATGCCGGCAAAAATGAAGGCAAAGGTGCGCCACTTTTCCCCCGCTTGGATGCCCAGCCACGGCACCCGCCCAATCGGCGCGTTCAGGTTGCCGCGCGTCAGGAAGTAAGCCTGCCGTTGACGGAACATCAGCCATAATGCTGCTGCCACGATCACTGCCACGGCAAAGTCGCGGCTGTGGAATTCCAGGTATCCTACCGTGAACGAAGTCTCCCGGCTGGGGAAGAGATTTTGCCACCAGGCCAGTGTGCCCAGCGCGTCGCGTCCCGCCAGCGCAAGGTAGAAGACGAGCATGATGAGGGCGAACTTCCACAGCGGGCGCAGCGTTTTCCACGCCAGGCATACGCCGAGAAAGAGCGCCAGAAAGCCCACCTTGGCCCAGAAGAGCCAGGCGGGGACGGATCCTGTGACGGCGTCCCACAGGATATTGGGCAGGTCAGAGATCAAGAGCATGGCAGCCCAGGCAGCGATCACCAGGGGTCGTTTGGAGTGGGTAAGGGAGGGTTGGGTAGTGGTCATTTTTGATAGAGTGGAGAGGAGATAGTGGATTGGATCAGGTTTCAGGCTGAAACAATTGGATGGATCAACTGGTCAATCAGGGCTTTGACCTGCTCGGGGTGGCGGGTGGAGAAACCGATATCCTGCACTGGACCCTTCTTCTGCAGCAATCCCAGCAGCAGGACAGGATGGTCGAGGAAATTGAACATCACCCGATAGCGCGAATTCGCCATCATGAAGTGGATGCCTGCTCCGCCCAGGTGGGCCAGCGCGACTTGATCGATGGTGCAGGATTCGATGTTCTCCATGGGCACCAGCCAGCGGAAGATGCCGAAACGCAGGATGACCGCTTGCGGGGTGATGCGTATTGGCAGAGGTGAGTCTCTCTTCGTAAATGGGCTTTTCCATACGATCCATGTTGATATTTTATACCCGCTGGGGCTGGTTGGGAAGCGCCATGAACCTTCTTATCTCCCGTTGAGCGTCTTTGTCTCCATAACGATATCCGCCACCGCCCATCCTTTTTGCTCCATCAAGGTGATGGGGGCGCGGCGGAAGAACAGGGTAATATCGATCTGGTATCCGCCTCCCTCTGCACCGGCGAAGGTGTAGGCTGTCGTATCGCTGGCGAAGGCCGGGAGGCGGTTATCGCTCACCACCCGCGTGGGGTTCCAATAGGCGCCGCTGGGTGAGACGTAAGTCCACGCCTCTTCCAGGATGCGCGCGTATCCCGTGCCGGGCAGCCCGGCGTAGTGCCCGGATTCGCGGTCGCCAATCCCGCCCCACTCTGGCACTAGCGGCCCTTCCAGCAGGGTGAGTGGCTGCCCCATCGCATCCGTTGCCTGCACGAGCAGGATCAACTGGCGCAGCGGGGAATCGGTGGGCACGTGGTGACCGGTCTGGTCGTTGGTGATGCTCACGCTGACCAATACAAGCCCGCTCTCCTCCCTTGCACTAGCATCCATGGTGACTGCGTTTTGCAGCAGCTCTTCATTGGAGGCTCCGGGGAAGGTGTGGGCGTGGATCGTGGATGGGTCACGCTCGATCCCGCCCTTGCCTGGAGCCACGTTGCTAATCTCTTCGCCATTCAGCAGCGTCGGCGCGGGCATGTGGCATTGCTGGCATGTTTTTCCGTTGACCGGGTCGTTGTAAGGGCTGGCGAGCCATTCTCCGTAAGAATTGTATACCACGGTATCCCAGAAGACGCCGTAATGGCAGGGGGCGCAGAAGGCGCTCTGCTCGATCAACGGCAGGTAGGTGTCTTCCTCGGGCACATTGTCGTCATCAAAGGTGCCAAAGAAGAGCTGGAAGTGCAGCGGGTCATCCGTGAAGGGGCGGCGGATATCCATCGAGAGCACGCCCGGCATGTTGGGGTAGGGCAGCCCGCTTTGTGGGTCGAGCTTCACCGCTGCCACCTTGTGGCAGAAATCGCAGTGGATGCCGTACGCATCTGCCCCGCTGGCGGTATTGGGGTCGGCGCCATAGGGGTCATCCACTGCCATTCCGGGCAGGTGGCAGGCGGCGCAGTTTCCCGCCGAATCGGGATAATCCAGCTTGTAACCCGGCCCATAGTAGGGCGTGCCGGGCAGCACCGGCAGCGGAAAGCTGCCGTAATCCGGGCTGCTGCCAAATTGCGTGAGCGGGCTTTGGTTGCCGGACACGTCCGTGCCGTAGTACATGGTGAGGAAGCGCGGGTTGCTGGCAGCGCCGGCGTGGGCGTCGTTCTCCAGCCACACCTGCGTAATCCCCGCCTTGCACGAATAGCAGGAGTCCTCTCCCACCGGCGAGATCCAGGTGTATGCGGGGTTATCCTCTGTCTGGTAAGGGTGCAGTGATAGGATAACCTTGCTTGCTGGCGGCGTGATTGGCTCGCTTTTGGCGCAGTAATAGCCGTCAGACCAGGCGCTGACCACCACTGCCGTGCCCTCAGCTACCCCCTCCAACAAGAAGCGCCCCTCGGCATCGCTCTGCGACGCGTTTTCTGTGCCTTGGATGCGCACAGTAGCGCCAGCAAGCGGCCCATTTTCATCCATCACTATTCCCTGGATGGTGACCGAAGGCGCGAGGTGGCAGGCTGTGAGCAGAAAGGCCAAGGCGATAGAGGGTGCCAAGAGGCCTAGGGGATAGAAAACAAGAAGGGCGAAGTGTGGTTTGGGCTTCGTTGAGAGTGTGATAGGCACAGCTTCGCCCTTACGATGAAGTCGAGATCGGCTCACCTTCCCACCATTGGCAGGAAGGTTCTCCAAATCGGCACATCCCCCAGGCGGAAGATGCCTTCGCCGTAAGTGGAGGCGTAGAGCACACTGCCATCGCTGGAGATTGCCAGGTCAGTCACGGCGCGGGTGCGCAGGCCCAGGTTGATGTGCGTCCAGCGACTCTCGTCGGGCAACCACTGGTACACGCCCGTCTGGTGCGACCCGGCATAGACTGTATCAGGGTTGGCAGGGTCGAAGATGATCGCCCAGATCGAGTCATTTGGTTCCATGCCGGCGATCAACGGGTTCCAGCTCGCGCCACCATCGCTGGAGATGTACACTCCTTTATATTGCAAGCCCACATAAACAATGTTTGGGTTCTGCGGATGGATGGCGATGGAGCGCACATCGTTCACTGGCAGCCCGCTGAGCTGCGTCCAGCTCGCCCCGCCGTCCGTCGTCTTATACACGCCCTCGTAAGCGGTGGCGATGTAAACGATATTGGGGTTGGTGGGGTGGATTGCCAGGTTGTTGACGCAGGTATCAGCGGTCTGCCCGTCGTTGGCCGATTGCCAGTTCACCCCGTTATCCGTGGATTTGAAGATCCCGTAGCTGGCCGCGGACGGGAAGGAGACAAGATCCACATGGTACATGCAGGAACCGGCATAGACGATGTTCGAGTTCGATGGTGCAAAGATAATGCGCTTGAAACCGTAGCGCGAGCCACCGCCGGCCGGGCCGATATGCAGCACCGCGTTCCAGGTGTACCCCCCGTCTGTGCTGCGGAACATGCTGCCCCCGTTATCGTGCGCGGAGAGCACTGTATCGGGATGATCCGGGTCCAGCGCCACGGAGTAAACCTCGAAGAGCGTCGCTGGCGAATAAGTCAGCCCCTCCCAGGAAGCCCCGCCTGTCCTGCTGCGGAAGACGCCGCTCTTGCCCGCGGTATAGACGGTGCTAACGCGATCGGGGTGGATCTCCACATCATGCAAGATCGCTCCGGTGTAGCCTTGGCTTGCCAGCGACCAGGTCACTCCTCCATCCTCCGAAACCACGTTGCCGCCGCCGTAGTTGTTAGCGAAGATGATGTCAGGATCGCTGGGATCGACCAGGAAATCGATCGGGAATCCCGCCGAGATGCCATCTGGCCCCCAGGGGAAGCTCTGCCCCGCTACCATCTCCCAGCTCCAGCCGCTATCTCGGCTGATGTAGAAGTGTTCTTTCCCGCCGGCATAGGCAATTTGCGGGTTGGAGGGGGCGAACTCCACCGAGGTGATGATCTCATTGGTAAGCGTGTGGTGCCAGGTGTCGCCGCCATCGTCGGTGATGAACACCCCGCTGATGACGGTATTGTTTGCGTTATAGGAGCAGGCGTTGTTCCCAGTGCCTGCCAGCAGGATATCCGGGTTGGTGGGGTGCATCACCAGGCTGCCCACATACAGGTCAGCCAGCCCGTTGGCCTGGTTCAACACTGTCCAGGCGTAGGTGTGGGTGGTGTTGTTGTAAACCCCGCGCAAGATGCCCACCCCGCCGCGCACCGGCGTCGCCGCTCCGCAGTCGGAATTGTCGGCTTCGCGGTCGAAGATCCCCGTCGAGACGTAGATCACGTTATGGTTATCGGGGCGCACGATGGTGTAGCGGGTGAGGCTGGGACCTTTCCACACCGAAGTCCAGGTTAGCCCACCGTCATCCGAGCGCAGCACCCGCCCCCCCACCCGGTCGAACTCCTTGCCGAAGTCCGTGGGGTTGCTGGGGATTTCCCCCGTGGCAAAGACGATGTCTGAATCGCCCGGCATCGCCGTGAAGCCGCGGAAGACGAACAGTGTCTCCGTCAGCACTGTCGAGCTGGGTGTCCTCTCTTCCCACGTCATCCCAGAATCTTGGGAGCGGAACACGCCCATCACATCCTTCAGTCCGGCCCAGATGATCGTCACATCGTTGGGGTCTACATTTAGGGTGAATACCGGAATGGCGTCTCCGGAGGGGGCGAAGCGCCCGGTGATGCCGCGGTTGCTGGGGTACCAACCTGAGCCGTTGTTGCTGCTCTTGAACACGCCGCTGTAATTATCGGTGACATACATCTCCTGAGTTGAGGCGCCGAAGCGCACATCGTAGCCCAGCCCGCCGATCGGCCCCCCGGTGCGCACCCAAACGCGATCTGGCGGGATCACGCCGTACACATTAGCGTTGTTAAAGTATGCCTGGGCAGACGCGCCCCCGGTCACTTCCAGCCCCAGCGTGCCCTGCCAAAGAGGCCATTGGTTGGCCCAAGAGGGGTTGGTATAATCCATGCGCTGAGCGCCGTCTACGCTCACCCGGATGCGGTTGACATCGGCGTCGATGCTGATGGTGTACCAGGTGTTAAAGGCGAAGTGCGTGGCATCGGTGGCGAGATCGCTGGATATCTTCCCCCAGGGGGCTTCGCGGCGCAGGTAGAGGCCGCCGGGGGTCACGCCGAGGATGTAGCGCCCGTGATCTTCGGTGAAGCGGAACATCAACTGCGCCGCGCCGCTGATCAACTTCACATCTACGCTGGCAGTGTAATCGGTCCAGTTCTGCCCTTCCTTTAGCCACGACCAGGCGTGACCGCTCCCATCCAGCACCAGGTCGCCACCATCGTTACTCACCTGCCAATCGCCGTCCAGGTTCCAGGCGCGCGTGCCACCCTCGAAGTCATCCTCGAACAGCGTCCCTGTGAGCGAGGCTGCCCGCGCGCTGGTCACACCGTTCAATGCCTGCTCGAGCAGCAGTGGCGCCTCCGCCTGGCGCTGCTCGGGTCCCACCAGCAGCGCCAGCCCTGCCAGCAGGATCGCCAGCGCTGCGAATAGGCGGAACTTTCTGAGAGCCATCTGTACCTCCTCTCTGTATTCGAGACAAGACTACTTCACGACCAGCGGCATGTAGGTGCGGTTGCCCCATAAAACGCCTAAAATATCCGCCTCGCCGCTGGCATATTCATCAAAAGCGATCAGCATGTCTCCCCCCGGCCCGCTGACCACAGCCGATGATAATGTGTGGATACCGCCTACCCCTTGGACATAATGGTCCGTGGTGCTTGGACCAACAGGTACCACAACAATTGGCTCTGACGGCGGATCAGGTGGTAACGACTCTGATTTATAGGTCACCAGGTATTGCTGCTGGCTGCCAGCCACAGCCGGGAAAGTGTCATTACCGGTTGCTGAAAGTAAAATGAAACCGGTAACTTCCGGAGTCCCATCCCCGGCGATACGCTGCCCAAAAATATACGAACCGGAAAACATGCCATCATTTCTCCAGACGACCAGGTATTGGCCGTTGGGGGGTAGCGG
>JAFGBV010000195.1 GCA_016932955.1 Anaerolineales bacterium
ATCGGCGACAACGATCTTGAGATCAGAGACGTAGAAGGGGAAGTCGTTGTTGCCGCCATCCCACAGGATGATATCCACTTCCTGCTCGGCCTGGCGCAGGATCTTTTCATAATCCACGCCCGCATACACGATCACGCCGTTATCGATGTGCGGCTCGTATTCTTCGCGCTCTTCGATGGTGCACTCGTGCTTATCCAGGTCGCTGTAGTCAGCAAAGCGCTGGACGATCTGTTTGGTCAGGTCGCCATAGGGCATAGGGTGGCGGATGGCAGCGACTTTGTAGCCCATGCTGCGCAGGATGAGGGATACGCGGCGGGTGGTCTGGCTTTTGCCAGAGCCGGTGCGCACGGCGCAAACCGACACGACGGGCTTTGTGGATTTGATCTGCGTGGAGCGCAGGCCCATCAGTCGGAAATCGGCGCCGGCGGCCATCACTGCGGAGGCTTTGTGCATCACGTATTGGTGGGGCACATCGGAATAGGCGAAGATCACCTGGTCAACCTGGTGCTCGCGGATCAGCTTGATCAGGTCGCTTTCGGCATAGATGGGAATGCCTTTAGGGTACTGCTTGCCTGCCAGCACAGCAGGGTAGGTTCGCCCCTCGATATCGGGGATCTGGGTGGCGGTGAAGGCGATCACCTCATAATCTGGGTTATCGCGGAAGAAAACGTTGAAATTGTGGAAGTCGCGCCCTGCGGCGCCCATGATGATGGTACGGATGGGGGACATGTGGGTTTACTCTCCTGAATGAAATTGGGTGGGGAACTGGATAAATCTTTACATGATCTGCGGTGCGGCAATCGCCAGTAGGTGCAGTGCGTTGGCAAGCACCTGGCGGGCGGTTGCGACGATCGCCAGGCGCGCCTGGCGGATGGCAGGCGTTTCAGCCTGCAGGACAGGAACTGCCTGGTAGAAGGAATGGAAGGCGTTTGCCAGGTCATAGGCATACGAGGCCATCACCAGGGGGCGGTATTCGCTGGCGGCCTGCTCTACCACAGCCGGGAAGCGCGAGATCAGGTCGATCAGTTGCATCTCGTGGCTGGTGAGGGGGTGGTCAAAGGTGGCATTCTGCGGGACAGGCTCTCCGGCTTTTCTGAGGATGCTGCAGGCGCGCACATGGGCATTCTGGATGTAGGAGCCGGTGCGCCCGTCGAAATTCAAGGCAGCTTCGATATCGAAGACAGTATCTTTATTGTTGTCAACGGCCAGCATGGCGTAAGCCAGCGCACCTAAACCAACCTGCAATGCAACCTGCTGTCGCTGTTCTTGAGGAAGATCGGGATTTTTCTGGGCAATCTCTGACAGCACGCGGCGCTGGGCTTCATCGGCGACGTCTTTGAATAAGACCACGCGCCCGCGCCGGGCAGACATGGCGCCTTCGGGCAGGCTGACAAAGCCATAGCCCAGGTGGTAGCACTTCTCGGCCTGTTTGAAGCCCCACAGCTCGAGAATCTTGAAGGCTTGCTGCAAGTGGAGGCTCTGGCGCACGTCAACTACATAGATCGAGCGCTCGACATGGTATTGCTCGAACTTCACTTTTGCCAGCGCCAGATCTTTGGTGAGGTAAAGGGTGGTGCCGTCGCTGCGCAAGATGACATTGGTGCGGTATTTCTCTTTCTTCAGCCCGAGCTTCTCATCGATGCGGACGATGACTGCTCCGCCTTGGGGGCGCTCATCATCGGCGATGCCCAGGCGCACCAGCTCTTCGGCGATCTGCTTGGCGGGCTCATCCACTTCGCTTTCGAAGAACCATACGTCGATATGGACGTCCATCATCTCCAAAATGTCATATAGCTCTTCCATGCTCCACTGGCGCGTTTCCAGCCAGAGCTGGCGCGCTTCTGGGTCGTGGGCATCCCATTTACGGTACAGCTCGCGGCGCTCGGCTTCGTAGGCTTCGCGCTGGGCGGTTTGCTCGGGGGTTTCATCCGGTTGCGGCTCCAGCAGGCGGGTGGCTTCGACATATAGCTTAAGCAGCCACTGGCCGCGTTCGTGGACGCCCTGTGGCTCCTGGCCGCGATAGAATTTTTGATAGGCCCACAGGATGGTGATCACGCCCAGGCCAATATCGCCAGGGTAGGAGGCGCGGATGGTGGGGAAGCCGGCAAATTCAACCTGGCGCGCCAGCGCCTCGCCGAGAATGGTGTTGCGGTAGTGCCCGATATGAAAGGAGTGGTGGGTGTTGGGCTGGGCATACTCGACCATCACGCGCTCGTCTTTGGGCGCGCCGCGGCCGAAGTTGGCGCCTTCTTGCAACACAGTTTGGATCACGCGCTGGGCATACGCCGCGGGGTCGAAGTACAGGTTCAGATAGCCTTTAACCGCTTCGACTCGGGCAAACCCTTCAGGCACTCCCAGGAATTGGGCTACCTGGGAGGCGATCTCTTGGGCACGCTGAGGCACCGGCAGGGCTGGAGCGGGGAGGCCATTTTCACGGGTCAGGCGCGCTTCGAGGGCGGCCAACTGGAAAAATGATGTTGAAATGCCCCAATCGCCTGAGAAGGGAATGGGGCTCCAATTCCACGCTGCCAGATTGGGCAGCCTGTGCTGGGCGCAGAATTGGTGGATGCGATTCTCAATTGCCAGCCGTTCCGGATCGAACATGGCGGTGCTCTCCAGCAAAAAAGCGGGAGCTTCGAGTGCTCCCGCCAGTGGATGTGGCCTACGAGAAACCGGGAGCAGTAGCGTGGGACAGGCGTTGTGCCATCGGGCGATGGGCTAACCTACGCCGCGCACTGCCACGCGCTCCCTTGTCCATCAGAGACTAGGAGCTTTGCTTTTCGATCTGGGCCAGGCGGCGCATCAGGCGGCCTTTGCGGCGGGCAGCATTCTTGGGATGCAAGATGCCTTTTTCCGCAGCCTTGTCCAGCACGCGCACGGCTTCCATCGTCGCCTGGTGCGCATCAGCGGGCTGACCTTCTTCGATGGTCAGGCGCGCTTTCTTGACGTAGGTGCGGGCGCGGGCGGTGAAGTAGCGATTGCGGTTGCGACGCTTCGTATTTTGCCGAATGCGTTTGATTGCAGATTGGGTATTGGCCAAAGTAATCCTCCAGATGACTTATCCGCCATGCCTGCAGACGATAACCATTTCGTATCTGTCTGAAAATGTGAGAGAGGGGTGTTTGGCGGGGCTCCGCCCCGCCAAACACCCACGCCCCAATCATTTTCGAATCGATCTCTATACCGTCCGCAGGTGGCGGTCGTTATTCACGGCAGGGTATTTTACTTGAGAGCGGCGAATTTGTCCAGTTTTCCTTGACCCGAATCGGGTGGAGTGGTAAAATCCCGTCGCTCATTTGACGCCCCCATCGTCTAGGGGACCAGGACGCAGCCCTTTCAAGGCTAAAACGCCAGTTCGAATCTGGCTGGGGGCACAGGGAGTGAGAGGGGTGTCCCAAAAGGAATTTTGGGACACCCCTCTCACTTATTCTATGACCAAGGTCTTTCCTTTTTCTTTCTACTTTCTCTATTATGCAGCGTTGGCTGCGATGGCGCCGTTCCTGGTGCTGTTCTACCAGAAGCTGGGCTTATCGGGAACGCAGATTGGCATCCTCACCGGCATCACGCCGCTGATCTCCTTGTTTAGTGGTCCATTTTGGGCCGGGGTAGCCGATGCCACGCACCGGCACAGATGGGTGATGAGCATGGCGATTGGGGCGGCGGTGGCCACCGGGCTGGTTTTTCCCACCCTGCGCGGGATAGCGGTGGTGGCGCTGGTCATGTCCTTGTTCACTTTTTTTACCTCACCGATCATTCCACTGGGCGATAGCGCTACGATTGCCTCCCTGGGGGTTGAGAAGAATAAGTATGGCCGCGTTCGCCTGGGAGGTACAATCGGCTGGGGATTGGCAGCACCGGTGGTAGGCTACCTGGTGGAACATTTTGGGTTGAGCATGTCTTTCTGGAGCTATGCGGCGTTGATGTTCCTGGCGCTGCTGGTGTGTCAGAAGTTCACCTTCCCCCAGCACGTGGAAGGGGTTTCTCTGCGGCGGGGCATTGGCCAGTTTGCGAGAGACCGCCGCTGGATTATGTTCCTGGCGCTGGCGATCACCGCGGGGCTGGGACTAGTCACGATCAATAA
The DNA here is from genome assembly GCA_016932955.1 of Anaerolineales bacterium. The sequence continues at coordinate 4,082 of JAFGBV010000195.1, forward strand.
TTACCTCTTCGCCTACATGAAGGAGCTGCAGATCAGCGAGTCGGTGATGGGCTTTGGTTTGACGCTCTCTACCCTGGCTGAGCTGCCGGTGCTGTTCTTTGCCAACCTGATGCTCAAGCGCTTTGGGGCGCAGAGACTGCTGCGGGCGTCAATACTGCTGACGGCGCTGCGCATTCTCATGTTCGTGGTGTTCAACTCAACGGCGGGAATCCTGGCAGCGCAGTTGCTCAATGGGTTGAACTTCCCCTTGTTTTGGGCAGCAGGGGTCTCCTTCGCTGACGAGAATGCGCCTGCGGGGATGAAGTCGATGGCGATGGGGTTGTTTGGCTCGGTGACATTTGGGATTGGCTCTGCGCTGGGCGGCTTGACGGGTGGTGTGTTACTGGATACGGTTGGCAGCCGGGGAATGTTCCTGGTGACAGCAGTGGTGATGGTAGCCGGATTTGCGGTGCTCATGTTGGTCGATCGCTGGGTGAAAAGCGGCAAGAAGGTGGAAAATTAAAAAAACTTTGCTTGACAATCGCAAGGCAAGTAGGTAAAATTAGCAGGCATTTTACAAAGACCGATATACGGGCCGAGATAGCTCAGTTGGTAGAGCACGCGACTGAAAATTGCGGTGTCGCCAGTTCGATCCTGGCTCTCGGCACTGGGCCTGAGAACCAGGCCAAATTTGCGGGCGTGGTTCAGTTGGTAGAACGTCTCCTTGCCAAGGAGAAGGTCGTGGGTTCGAGTCCCATCGCCCGCTCTGAATTAGAAAGTAAATGGATGATCGGCGATCATCCATTTCTCTTCTAAAAATATGGCGTCGTGGCCAAGTGGCAAGGCAAGGGTCTGCAAAACCCTGATCACGGGTTCAAATCCCGTCGACGCCTCTGAACAGGTCTGCGCTGAGCATCCGGCGCAGATCTGCTTTTTATTGCTGGTATTGTTGCTTGTTAATAAATTCGTGCTATAATCATTGCATCAGTATCAAGGCAATACAGTTCACCGGGCCGCCGCGATGGCAACTTCACTGTAGAGAGGGGAATAGATTATCATCGCCACGCGGGGGGAACTGCTCTCTCATTGGTTGTTAACAGATATGTATGTTTCCAAGAGAGCAGCGTATCAGCAAGTTTTTCACAACAGAATAGGTCAAGGCTACCATTTTTCCCATGAAGGAGAGGTGCTCATGTTCATAAAGCGAGTCGTGTTTTCGTTTGCCTGGTTTTTTCGTACAGGGCTGTTTGCCAGCCTGATTGTGGGGTTAATTTTGGGATTCCTGGCACCGACCTCTGCATTGGCGGCAGCCAATAGCTGGACCCTGGTTGACTCAATGCATGTCGGCCGCAATGAGCCAACTGCGACGCTATTGAACGATGGACGGGTGCTGATTGTGGGCGGTAATAGTGGTTCTTTATATCGAAGCAGCGCCGAGATTTTTGATCCAGCCACTGGCGACTGGACCTATACGGGCAGTTTGAGCCAGGGCCGCAGCCGCCACGCGGCGGTGCTGCTGACTGATGGCCGTGTGCTGGTCGCTGGCGGCTACATTAGCACCTCCCTGTCCAGCGTTGAGATTTACGATCCCGTGGCGGGTACCTGGAGCAGCGCCGATAGCCTGAACGCGGCGCGAGAATCGCTCACAGCCACCCTGCTGCCCGATGGGCGCGTGCTGGCTGTGGGCGGATACAACAACGGCGCTTACCTGAACAGCGCCGAGCTTTACGACCCTGCCACCGACACCTGGAGCGCCACCGACAGCCTGGATTCCTCCCGCTCTCAGCACGCCGCTGCCCTCCTGCCGGATGGGCGCGTGCTGGTCGTGGGCGGTGTGAACAGCACTGCACCGTATTACCTTACCAGCGCCGAGCTTTACGACCCCGCCACCGAGACATGGAGCACGGCTGCTGGTACGCTTGCTACTGCCCGCCAAGACCATACCGCCACGTTGTTAGCCGATGGTCGGACGCTGGTCGTAGGCGGTTTTAATGTCACCGATGGCTTCCTGACCAGCGCCGAAGTATATGATCCGATTGCCGATGCATGGACCACGACGGCTGGCTCTCTCACCCATGCTCGCGGAAACCACACTGCAACACTGCTGCCTGATGGCAAGGTGTTGATCGCAGGAGGCGGCAACTCGGGCGGCGGGCTGAATAGTGCCAACATCTTCGATCCCGCTGCCGGCACATTTTCGGCTACAGGCAATTTGAATCACAGCCGCTATCTCCACGTAGCCGTTCTGCTGCCCGACGGGCGGGTATTGGTGGCGGGTGGTTACAGTGGAAGCTATCTGCTCTCGGCAGAACTGTACGAGTACGCTCCCAGCACACCCACCTGGGTGGTTGACGCTCCTATGAGCGCCGGGCGGGCTGGTTTCGCGGCTGTGCTCCTGGCGGATGGCCGCGTGCTGGTGGCGGGCGGCAGTTGGGGCGGTGGCTTCGGCGTCGAGACTGAACTGTACGACCCTGCTACTGCCAGTTGGGCATTCACCGGCAGCTTGAACACGGGGCGTGAAGAATCTACGCTCACGTTGTTGGCCGACGGGCGCGTCTTGGTGGTTGGCGGCAATAATGGCGCTTACCTGACCAGCGCCGAGATCTATGATCCAGAGACGGGTATATGGAGTGTTACCGGCAGCATGTCTGTGGGCCGCATCCGCCACACCGCCACGCTCTTGCCCGACGGACGCGTGCTGGTGGCTGGCGGTTACAACGGCGCCAACCTGACCAGCGCCGAGATCTACGATCCCCTCAGCGGCGCCTGGGTAACAGTGGATAGTTTGGGAGCGAGCCGTAATTTGCACACAGCCACGCTGCTCCCCGATGGCCGCGTGCTGGTTGCTGGGGGATATGCCGGATATTATCTGACTACCACTGAGCTATATGACCCTGCTACGGATGCCTGGGCATGGGCGGATAACCTGAACACCGGGCGCATGTCTCATACAGCCACGCTTCTGCCCAGTGGCAAGGTGCTGGTTGCGGGGGGCAACGCGTCGAGCGGTCAGCTCAGCAGTGTGGAGTGGTACGATCCTGCGGCGAATGCCTGGACTGCCAGGAGCGCCATGAACGCTGCCCACATGCAGCACACTGCTTTGCTGCTGGGCGATGGCCGCGTTTTGGTTGCCGGTGGGCGCACCAGCGGCGGCAGCCCCACCAGCATCACTGAGCGCTACGACCCCATCACGAACACCTGGGATGTGCTCGACAGTCTGGGCATTGCCCGCACACAGCATGTTGCTGCGCTGCTGCTGGATGGGCGGGCCTTTGTTGCAGGCGGTTATTATGGCGCAGGTTACACCAGCACCAGCGAAATCTACGACCCTGTACTAACATACCAGACCTGGCAACAAACGGGCGATATGAACACCGCGCGGCATAACCACACCACCACCTTGCTGCCCGATGGCAGTGTGCTGGTGGCGGGCGGGTTGGACGCCGGTTGGAGCGCATCGACCAGCGCAGAACGCTACCTGCCAGCCAGCGGCGCCTTCAGCGCCACAGGCAGCCTCAGCGTTGGGCGCTTTTTGCATACCGAGACCTTGCTGGAAAATGGACAGGTGCTGGTTGCCGGGGGAATGGGCAGCGGAGCGAACTACCTTGCCAGTGCAGAATTGTACAATCCCGCGACAGGTGCTTTCCTGACCACGGCCGGAACTTTGGGCACTGGGCGTTACCAGCACACGGCTACACTTCTCCCTGATGGGCAGGTTCTCATTGCTGGGGGCAGCAATACGGGGGGGAGGCTTTCTAGCGCCGAGATCTACAGTCCCACCCTGGGCACCTTTAGCGGCACCGGTTCGATGAGTATCGCGCGTGAAGATCATAGCGCCACGCTGCTGCCTGATGGCGATGTGCTCATTGCCGGCGGCATCAGCACAGCCGGCACCCCAACAGCCACAACGGAACGTTATGATCCTGGCACCGGCACTTTTGCTGGTTTTACCAGCCTGGCTGTTGCGCGCTACCGCCACACCGCCACGACCCTGTCAGATGGACGTGTGTTGTTCGCTGGCGGGATGGATGGCAGCGCCAACCCTCTCGCCAGTGTTGAAATCTATGACCCCACTGCCAATTCGTGGAGCCTGACCGGCAGCATGAACGTGGCGCGCTTCTATCACACCGCTGTGCTCCTGCCTGAGGGGCGTGTGCTGGTGGTTGGGGGCTATAACAACAGCA
>JAFGBV010000020.1 GCA_016932955.1 Anaerolineales bacterium
AACAACAACCAGAGAAGCATATTGTCAGCAGCACTGTTTCACTTCTCGGTAAATTTCACGGGCAATGTTTTTGAAGTGACGGAAAAGTTGGAACTTCATCGGATCCTATTGTTTGCGCTGATGGCGGTGGTGATCGTCGTTTTATATGGTGCGAAGGATTTGGCTCAGAAACCTTAGAGGCTTGGGGCTGCCCAGGGTGCCCGAGACGCGGATGCGGTCTTTCCGTTCGTGGCTGTGGTTACCGGGCGCGGCGGTGGTCAGCGTGTGGCGGTCGTAGACGGCCACGCGGGCAAACAAGTGCCCACAGCCGGGATGGGCGGCAATTAATCATCCAAGCTCGAACCCCACATTGAATTAAATATGTGGTATACTGTATTCATACGTTAGCAAAATAGGTAAGATTACTCTGTTTATTATCGTATAAGCCGGGGTCGCACCCTGGCTTAATTTTGTTCTATAAGGAATATTTGTGAGTTTCAATCAATTTTCATTTCACCCCCAGATTCATGCGGGGATTAACACCATGGGCTATTCGACGCCTACGCCAATTCAAAGCCTGGCTATACAACCAATTCTTGAAGGGCGCGACCTGCTAGGTCTTGCACAAACAGGCACCGGAAAGACGGCCGCCTTTGTCCTTCCCATCCTTCAACGCCTGCTGAATGGGCCACGCGGCAAGCTGCGCGTGCTCATTCTCTCGCCAACTCGCGAGCTGGCAGAACAAACGCACACTGCCATCCAAGCGCTCGGGCGCCAGACTGGCTACCGCAGCCTGACCGTATATGGCGGTGTAAGCGCTACGCCGCAGGTCAAAGGCCTGCGGGCTGGTGTGGAGATTGCTGTCGCCTGCCCAGGACGCCTGCTTGATTTAATGAGCCAGAAGGTTGTCAGCCTGAACGCAATTGAAATGCTGGTACTGGATGAAGCAGACCGCATGTTTGATATGGGCTTTTTACCCGATATCCGCCGCATTCTTGCCGCCTTGCCCACCTCACGCCAGACAATGCTGTTCTCAGCAACCATGCCAGATGAGATCCGCTCCCTGGCCTCCGAGCTGCTGCATCATCCGGTCACGGTTGAGATTGGCACATCACAGCCTGTTGAAACGATCAGTCATGCCATTTATGTGGTTGAACAAGAGCGTAAATATGAAATCCTGTTAAGGTTGCTGCCCCAGGCAAGAAGTGGGCAGGTCTTGATCTTTACCCGCACCAAGCACCGCGCAAAGAAGCTGGCTCAGCAACTGGCGAAAGCAGGAGTGATGGCCGCCTCGTTACAGGGAAATTTATCACAGAACCGGCGGCAAGAGACCATGGATGGTTTTCGTCGCGGGCAGGTCAGGGTGTTGGTGGCGACGGATATCGCCGCCAGGGGCATCGATGTGACACGCATATCCCATGTGATCAATTACGATATGCCTGACACAGCTGATGCCTATACCCATCGCATCGGGCGCACTGGGCGCATGCAGCGCCAGGGGACAGCGCTCACCCTGGTTACCCAAAGCGATCTAACCATGTTGCGCACGATCGAACGACGCTTAGGCTATGCTATCGAGCAGAAGAAAGTGGCTGGATTTGAACTAGAGTTGGCAGCAGCCCCACGCCCCGCTCCAGCTACGAAGCCCAAGCCTAGTTCCCAACAGCGTATGCGGTCGGGCCGCCAGCGTTCTTGGGTAGCAGGTCGCCAGGCATAGAAATCCACTCAACCACACAGAGTATAAATACAATATCCGCTATGAGTTAATCAACGCAGCATCCCGGGTTGGGATTTTGGTAAAAAGCCTGCAGGCCGCGGAAACAGGTGAGACTTAGCTTGTGTCCCGTATCATCTTCACAATAAGTCACCAACGCCCCAGCCCGTTTGAGCAATGTCGCGCTCTCCCTGGCACGCGCCACCGGCACCAGTTCATCTCGCGTGCCATGGGTGATGAAGACTGGCAGCCCCCTAAGCAAATCATCCGTGATGCGTGAATCAGCCCCATCAGGGACAAATCCTGCAAGCCCAGACAGTGAAGCCAGGCGCGTCGGATGCCGCAAGGCAAAAGCATAAGCCAGCGCGGCCCCTTGGCTGAAACCGATCATGTGCAGGGAGTCCAGGTTAGCCTGGGGGAGGTTCTGCGGAGTCAATAGCTTAATTAAGGCTTCGATGGCCGGATCAAAATCCTCCAGCCGCGGCCATCCCATGCTCCGTTGAGCAGACCAGGCATACCCGCCGAATGGCGCTTTATACAGACCTCTAGGCGCCACCAACGTCCAATTCTGTGGTAAGCGGGGAGCGAATACCCACATGGCTTTCTCATCCCCCGTCCAGCCGTGCAACATCAATCCCAGGGGGAATGGCCCCTCACCCTGGGGGATTCGAATGCGAAGATGCCAATCCCCTATTCTTATCGACTGAGGTTGTGGATTATCCATGATCAGCCCTCTTGGTAAACCATTCCAATCCCCACAAAACCAGCCCGATCAACAGAAGTGGCGCCAGTCCTGCCAACAGACACACCAGCCCAAGAAGGGCAGCCTCCCTGCCGTATATCCAGTAGATCAATCCATCTCCAACGATGAAAAGGATCAGGATGAAGCCCACCAGCAGGCGGGCGTTCGTTTGTTTGGCGTAGCGGCGTAGATCACGTGTCATCAAATGATCCCGGGGACATGATCTTGATCATTGTAACCAGCCATAGTTCAATGGTCAAGGAAAAGCAAGGTACAATTAGGGAAACCTTATCGAGAAATTCTCTTATACAATATGGACTCTATGGCCCAATCATGGAAAACGACCTATCATGCTGAACTTTCCCATGCCCGTCAGTCGCGCGCGGCTGGCAATGAGGGTATGGCGCGCGTCTGCGCCCGCCGCGCCGTTGGTGCGTTGATCGGGGAATACTTTCGTATCCATGGCTTTCACAGCCGCACTCCCAGCGCATATGATCGCCTGCGCGCACTGCTCGAATTGCCCACCATCAACCCGGCTCTCAAAGAAGTAGCCGCTCATTTCTTGCTGCGCGCTACCCCTGAGCATAATCTCCCCATCGATGCAGACTTGATCGCTGAGGCAGAGTTCATAAAAGAACAGCTTGAGATAGATTGATAACCAATTCCAGATAAAGAAACTGCGGACAACCAGGATAGGCTGTCCGCAGTTTCTTTCGGTATCAAGTACAGCAACGCTTTTAGGTGTTCACAGCCTGTGTACGGGAGGAGTTCAGGGAAGTAATCAGTGCGCCTAATGTGCGGATACCCAAAGCTACTATAACCACTGCACTGAAGATCATCATAATCGATAACAGCACATGCCGCCGTTCAACCCCTGGATCAACATCAAGGTCAGAGTCTGAATAACGCAGCAAATCCTGACCCAGGCGGTGTGCGTATTCTGTACGCGGCGGTACCGGGACAAGACTCAACTGCAAGAGATTCTCCAAATCCTGCACCTCATCTTCGTGCAACCGCTGTTTCCAGCGCAACAAATTTAATTTCATTCCTTACATTCCTTTCCCCAAACTATCACTGAAACTTAGTCAATCGATATGGGCTTCTCATCCAAGCCAATCTCCGTAAGATGCTCGCCCATATCATCCCTCAGCGATAACAGTGTGCGGTGATACAAGCTTTTCACCGCCCCTTCCGTCCGTCCCATGATCTGCCCGATTTCTGCATTTGACATGTGCTCCACAAATTTCAGGATCAATAACTGCTGCCGTTCGGGAGGTAATTTGCGGATCGTGCACAGCAGGTTTTCGCGTTCCTCCGTAATCAATAGTGTGCTTTCCGGATGATCGATACGCCCCCCGACAGAGACGGCATCGTCCAGCGGAATCTCGGAGCGGCGAGAGCGATCGCGGTGCCAGTTTGCCACCAGATTATGAGCAATGCGGTAGAGCCAGGCAGATACTGGCAGCCCCCGATCCTGGTAAAACTGAATGCGCCGCATCGCCCGAAAGAACACCCGTGCCGTCAGGTCTTCCGCATCGTGGGGGTTGCCGGTGCGATAATAGATGTAGTTGTAAATGCGCCCTACATAGCGCTCATATAGCGCGCCAAAGGCGGCTTGGTCCCCTGCTACAGCCTGGCTTAAAATTGCATCGTCGTTAGGATCTGGCATGGAGAATCCTTAACAACTACCAGGCAAAGAGACCCAATAGTGTAACCCCGTTGCTGCACAAGAGTTTCTATGCGCCATTAGGGCGTCTCCCAAATCAGGTAAAGCGGAGCCAGGGAAACCGTGAGCTCCTGGCTGGCAGGCAGAGACTCGCCAATCACATCCAGTGCTTCTTGAGGCGCGGAGGGCAGCCGCACCAGGTGATCCAGCCCATCCTGTGACCACATCACCCAGATCACCTGCCCCGGCTTGCGGAACTCATACGCGCGCACCCCCTCGAACTCTGTCAACTGGAGGTAAAAACCAGCCCCTTCCAATTGGTTCATGTTCACCTGGAACGCGGTGTATGCAGGCAGAGGCTGGTTATCCGTTGATAAAATCCCTGAACCCCGCCAGCCATAGAAATTAAACCAAATATTTACTGTCAAACCCAGTGTGCGCGCTATGGTTAGCGATTGGGCGAGATAATGAGCCTTTGTCATGGCAAAATCGTCTGTCAGGCACTCCGGCTCTGTGCCGTCACGACCGCAAATCAACGCTGTCTCTGTGTTCAATATCATCTTGTCGTTATAACCATAGGATGCCAGCAGGATGCGCAAATAAAGCACCTTGGCTTCAGCAACCGGGCCAGTCGTATTCCAGGCACTGTGCCAGTTGCCATTGCCGTATTGACCGTAAGCATTCCAATAATAGTCATAGGCATGGAAACTGACACCATCGAAAAAATCACCGCCCCCGGCCTCCAGAATGCCCTCCAGGAAGCGAGATGGCGTGCAATCGGCAAACTGCCCAGATCCAGCTGGCGACTCCGGTGGCGTAACCGGATCACAATTGAGCAGTAATCCGCCCACCAAAACAATTGCTTCTGGGTTAGCAGCTTTGATCCGCGGATATGCCACCTTGAGCATCTCCGCATAGTAACCACCGCCATAGTACGTATCCGTCCCATCTCCCCAGCATCCAAAAGGCATGGTCGGTGAGATCAACCCTGGATCAACATCTGGTTCGTTACCTAGTTCCCAGTATTTGACATGATAAGGTGGAACGCTGTAACGGGCAACCGCATCTGCCAGGAATTGCCCAAACGCCTCGAGGCTTGTTTCCAACACAGCCCCGCACGGATAACCGGGAACTTTCTGTGCCCAGGCGGGGGTGTCGCGCACGATCAGGATCACTTCCATCCCGCTGCTCGCCGCGGCTTCCAATTCAGCCTCCAGGCTCGCCACAGCCTCCCAATTGCGCTGCCCCTGGACAGGCTCTACCAAAGCCCATGACAGGCTGTTGCGGCGGATCCAAGACACGCCCAGGTCTGCTGCAAGCCCAATCTGTGCCAGGCTGCTCGGCTCGATACCCCCCAAACGGGTTGCGGGGAAAACGGGTTCGGGCGTGTCGGTTGGCTGGGGAATCTCAGTGGGTTCGAGTGTAGGTGTGACGGTGGGAAGGCTGGTCTCTGTTGGAGCGGGGGCTTCCGTCGCAGGGATGTTGGTCGGCTCGGGTGTTTGTGTAACCTCTGATGAACAGGCCGTCAATAAAAGCCCAAGAATGATTAACAAAAAGAAAGCACGTTTGAACAGGTGAAGCATTAAGTTGACCTCCTCAAGGCATGGCAATCAGCCATGATAGTATTGAATAATACTGAGCACAGCATATAAATCAAGAGAAAGCAAAAGGAAAATTCCTACTAGATTGACAACCTTTTCGGGAAGGCGTAAGATGTGCACCACTCGGATAGCCAGGGTATGCCAACCCACATAGAACAGCGCCAGCGTGGGAATGATTGCCGGGAAGGCATAGCGCGCACCAGGGATGAATGAGCGGTAAAACAGATAGACCGCGCCACGCGTCAGCGCCATCCCCCATAGGAAAACCATCGCCAGCCCAAGCAATATGAAGACAGCCCAGGGCCATTCCCGCGCCCTTCTCCAGGGAAGCAGCAAACAACCAATGAATGCCATCGCCGTCATCCAAGCCACAAGCCGGTATGGCTTACCACCCAGCAAGGGTACATGCCCCCAACCGAATTTACCCCAAAAGGTCTTCAATAACTCCGTGAAAGCCTGGCGGTAATATTGCCCTCCTGCCTCCCCATCTAACAGCGAATAGAGGATCAGTGAAGGCCGCCCGCGATCTGGCAGGATTTTCGATCCCCACACATCCACCCAGGAACGCAGGCGCAGCCCGGCAGCCTCCGCGGAGCCATTACGCAGCAAGTTGGCGAACGGTTGACCGTTCCAAACCCCATCCTCACCGTCATTACCGTTCCAGAGCGGCGGTTGAGTGGCAGCAAATGATCCCAGCGCTGCTACAACGCCATCCAGGTAGATATGGACTGGAGCCGAAAGTTCTTGCTGCGGAGCTGAGAGCATCACCCAGGCACTGACCACATCTGATGGGAAAGAGGCAGTAAATGAATAATAAGTAGGCGTTTCGGTGAGCGAAAACACCTGGGAACCAATGTGCACGCCCGTTTCCTGACCACTGGCAACCAGCACAGGACCCTGGAACTGCACCGGCTGGCTCGCCCACATCCATGCCCCCAGTGTGACAGGCTGCCCTCCGCTGTCAACCAGGCTGGCGGCGGGAATCATCTGGTACAGTCGGCCCAGCTGCATTTCCTCACCCGGTTGGAGATCAATCTGGTATACATAATTCCCCATCGGGGCATCCGTGTAAGCAATACGGGTAGCAGCAGATTGGTTTGTGCTGCGATACCATACTGCTGCATCCCCCCATGAAAAAACCGCCCCCAGGCCAGCGATGCCGCTCACAGCCAGCAACCCCCAGGCAAGCCGACGCGAGTGTTTTCCACGCAGGAGGGCGAACAACAGGGCCACGACCAGCAGCAGAGGTGCGACGAACACCATTTCCTTAGCCAGCAAGCACAGCCCTGCCGCCGCCGCGCTCCAAACCAGCGTAGCGAGAGTAGCACCGTGCTGGATGAGGCGCGCGCTCCCCCAAAGAAATACCGAAAACGCTGCTACAGCCAATACATCGTTATTTATCGAGGTCATCAGATCCGCTGCAGCAGGCCACAAACCCAGTGCCAGAGGCACTACCCAGCGTAAAGGATGATGCGAGCCAGATGGCTCCTTTGGACGGGTCAGTTCACCCATCACCCCCCAACAGGCTATCACGGTTGCTAAGTAGAGTGTTAATGAGACAATGCGCGCCGCAAATAACTGAACCTCAATATCCTGCCCTGATAGAAGCCGTAAAGGAATTGCCAGCAGGAGATAATAAAGAGGCGGCTCATCTGCCTGGTTGAATCCACCAATCCAGATCGGCTCATCCACCGCATCCAGGTTGGGTAGGAAACCCAGCGTAGCAAAGAAATCGTTTTCGATCATGCTGATTGCCACCTGGCGCCGCATCTCCTGGTCATATTCGTCTGCTTCGGGCCAGTGGCTACGCTTAGCAATCAGCCAGGCAACTTCAAAGTGGTTTGGCTCGTCATAGTGCTGCCAGGGAGGCATGAGGAACACGTAGAGCAGCCCATGCACTAGCGCAGCGAGTAATATCACCAGGAAGAATCTCTGCGAGCGAATCCAGTTCATTCCACGAGAGGTTTGGTTGCTCATTTCCTCCCCATCTGGGTCAATTGCTCAATGCGTACAATCCCTCTCGTAAGGATATCTTCCAGCTCACGCACTGTATCATCATAATCCACTTGTCTGCCACCAATCGGGTCGCGGATGTCATCCCCCTCCCCCACCATTTCCGTCAACAGGTAGATGCGCCCTGCCAGATCGCGAAATTCCCCCCGTAGAGCCTCTTTATGACTATCCTCCATCACGAGAATCAGATCAAACTGGCGCAGCATCCGATGCGTGACAGGCCGCGAAACATGTCCACTCAGGTCCAACCCGCGCGCCTGCATGGCAACCCGCGCGCCAGTAGAGGCCGGGCTGCCAGCTAATGCCCAAACACCCGCTGACTCTATCCGCCACTCAGCCGCGTCGGGGCGCTGCGCTACCAACTTACGGAAGAGGGCGCTGGCCATGGGAGAACGGCACATATTGGCGGAACAGACAAATAGAACGGATGGCATCTCACTTCCTTTGCAATTTACTTATGACTACACGCAGCAAGAATAAGGGATTTCCAAACATATAGCGTTTCCATTTTCCAAGCGGGTCGATGAACAGCCGCCACAACCATTCCAGCGCCAGCTTTTCCATCCAGGCAGGCACTGGCGCCTCGTCTCCAGCAATATAGTCAAACAATGCGCCTACCGCCCAGCAAACTGGCACGGTTATTCGGTCTTGGTTGCGCGCGATCCACTTTTCCTGTTGCGGCACGCCCATCCCCACAAACAGAAGATGAGGCTGGCTAGCGTTGATCTCCGCGATCACCTGCTCCTCGCTCTTTTGGTTAAAAAAACCATCGACTGCCCCGGCGATCCGGATCCCTGGCCAGCGTTTTTGCATCCTTCCACTGGCCCGCTGGGCAACACCCGGCTCCCCAGCCAAAATGTAGATACTGATTCCCTGCTGCTCGGCGAGAGTACAAAAGTGATCGATCCAATCCCGACCGGTGATCTTGTACAGATGCTTTCCATTCAGGAAGCGCGCTGCCCAAACTACGCCAATTCCATCCGAGTATACCAGATCGCAACGATTGAGCAACGACAGATACTGCGCATCGCGAGCGGCCACATTCAGACAATTCGCGTTCACATAGCTAACCAGATGTTGACCGGGTGCGTGCACCCATTCTGCCACCTGGGCCAGGATGCCCGCCCGGTCAATTTGCGCCACGCGCACACCCAGGATCTCTGTTGTTTCAATCATTTCTACCCATAGAAAGAAATGTCAATCATCTCGAGGCTACCTGCCACCTAGTCAATCTTGCTTTCAGGCAGATTAGATGGTTGGGTTCCTACTTCGTCTCGCGGCGTGGATACCAGGTTTTTTCTTTCCCGCAGCGAGCCAAAGGCAACCAGGGCAGATATTCCTAACAGGATAGGCGGCAAAAACACAACCACATGGAGCAGGATTCCATAACTTAAAGCGAAAGCCTGTTCCACCCCAAACAAACCCAAAGCCAGCACACAAATGTACTCAAACACACCGATCCTGCCCGGCGTAGACGGTACGATAATACCCACCTGCAATAACAACAGGGTTAGTAATGAAGCAGTGAACACCGTCAGATCATCGGCCAGCCGGAGGTGAACTGCCCAAAACATGATCATGTTCGTAAAAATAGCTGTGCCCCAAACCACCCCTGACCAACCGATTAGCTTCAGCCACGCGCGGCGATCTTCCATCACATCCATTGAAGAGAAACCCGCCTCCAGTAATGTGCGCATTTGACGGGGCAACCAGTGCGTGACCCAGGTTGGCAGATCATGTGCATAATAAAACAGGCCGACAATCCAGGAGCGCTTCTTGAAGACAACCAAGGTAAATGCCCCCAGGACGATTGCCAGGACGACCAGGCCGGTCAAAGGCTGCCCAATCCATTCCGGCAAGGGGATCAGCAGCGCCAGGCACACGATGAGCAATGCATAAGCAAGCAAATCCAGCAATTTCTCCAACGCGACCGTACCCAGCAAATACACCTTATCTACCCCGCGCTTACCCAGCACATACGCGCGTGCAACATCCCCGGCGCGCGCCGGATATGCTACATTGAGCGTGTGACCAACCGTGATGCCCATAAAAACCTTTCCAAAGGGCATTTCCTTGCCTAATGGCCCCATCAAGGTTTTCCAGCGCGCCGCCTTGGCAGCCGTGTTAATCATCACCACAATCAACACCAGCCCATAGAGTAGCCAATCTACCTGTTGTATAGCCTGGCTGACCTGTGCAAGCGGCACGTCCTTCAAAGATAGATAGAGAGTCAGCGCGCCAATCAACACGCTGGCGATTACACGAAAGGGAGTAGACGAGATCACTTTTGAAACCATTATAAATCAAGCGTCCACGACTGCAGCCGTGGACGCCCTCTCACAACAAACTTTACCATGGCCCGTTCGCAATGTTTGCGTCGGCTCCATTGTGAACTTTAATTGTTTCGCCCGCCAGCAAAACGCTCAACCAGCGCCTGCCAGCCTTTCTGCACTTTCTCCAAATCGGGTAATCGGCGGGTCAGCCAGTTGCGGCGATGCTTGCGGCGCTTCTTGTCGCCGTCTGTGGTGTAGTAATAATAATAGTAATAACCACCGCGCCCCAGGCTCAGGCGGTTGAGCACAATCCCCAGCATGTTAGCGTGCACCCGGCGCAATTCATCCACCGCGCGGCGTAGCTCAGTAGTGCGCGTGCGTCCGGCATCATTGACCACCAACACCCCATCCACACAAGTACCCAGGATCGCCGCGTCTGCCACCACCAGAGTGGGAGGGCTGTCGAAAAGAACCACGTCAGCCAGTGTCTTCAGCTCTTCAACCAGCCCTTTCATCCGTTCGGAAGCCAGCAGCTCCGCCGGGTTGGGTGGCAGCGATCCACTGGATAACAAACGCAGATTCTCAATCCCGGTATCCTGCAGGTGCTCCGCCACGCCCGGATTTGCGTGCAGGATGGCGTCGCTGAATCCATAGCGGTTGGGCAAGGCGAAGATCTTGTGCTGCACCGGACGGCGCAGGTCTGTATCCACCAGGATCACTTTCAAGCCCGACTGCGCCATCACCACCGCCAGGTTCGCCAGCGTAACGCTCTTGCCCTCGCTGGGGCTGGGGCTGGTCATGACCAGCGTCTGGGCAGGCTTATCCACCGATGAAAACTGCAGATTGGTGCGCAGCACGCGATAAGCCTCCACAATTGGCGAGAGTGGATGCTTGACGGAGATCAATTTATCCGGGTAACTTGGCCCTTCGATGCGCGCAATCGCCCCCAGCAAAGGCAGGTTGGTGGTGCGCTTCACATCATCCGCCCCTTTGATGGTATCGTCTAAGTATTCAATGAGGAATGCGCCGCCAACCGCCAGCGCCAATCCAATCGCCGAAGCCAGTAACACATTCATGCGCACATTCGGGCTGATTGGCCAGGTTGGCAAGCTCGCCTCCTCGACAATGCTCAAGGCATTGATGGCACTTCCCTGGACCGAGAGCAGCAATTGGGAATAACTGTACTGCCAGTTGCTGATCTTCGTCTCCAACACGCTGATCTGGTTCTGTAAATCCTGGATTTGACGAGCGCTGTTGGCAGCGTCCAATTCCTGTTGAAGGTTCGCAGACTCTTCCTGGGCATCTTCAATCTTGGTTTTCAGATCAGCCAACTGCGCCTGGATGAAAGCCTCTTCTTCAGGGTCGCGAGCATTCGCCGCCGAAGGCGATTGCTCGATCAATTGCCGCGCAATCGCATCTGCCAACACCTTCGCCCGGTATGGGTTGCTGTCTACCACGCTGATCTCCATCAGCATCGTCTGGTTGACGATATTGGCGCTGACCTGTCCCGCCAGTGCCTGCCAGCTCATCTCCAAACCCAGGCTGTCCAGCGCGCCTTGCAGCACCGGCTCCCGGCGGGCTAGCTGGGTGTAGGTATATGCCAGCTGCTGGCTGGTCCACAGATCCAGCGAAGTTGGATCCGTAACCTCCGTCACGCGCCCGATCATCAAGGTAGTCTTGGTGCTGTAAAGCGGTGTCGTAGCCTTGCTGGCGAAGTAACTGGATGTGGCCGCAATGATCACCGACAAAGCAATTAACCACGCCCACTTCCAGGCAATTGATAAGTAATGTCGTAATTCCATAGGTTTTTCCTAGCCGTACAATTTTACCAAGATTATCGGTATAATCACCCCATGTTTCCAGCCATTTTCCTCGACCGTGACGGTGTGATCATTGAGAACCGCCCCAACTATGTGCGTTCCTGGCAGGATGTTTCCCTTATTCCAGGGGTGCTGGAAGCGCTAGCCAGCCTGAGCACCTTGCCCTACAAGATCGTGATTGTCACCAATCAATCCGCTATTGGTAGAGGTTTGGTGGCGCTGAAGACTGCCAAAGAGATCAACCAGCGCCTCTTACGGTTGATCCTCAATTCTGGGGGGCGAGTCGATGGTCTATTCATGTGCCCGCATGCACCAGAAGATCGATGCGCTTGCCGCAAACCGCAGCCGGGGCTCCTGCTGCAGGCCGCCCACGAGTTATCGCTCGATCTGCAGCACTCAATCCTGATCGGAGATGCCTGGAGCGATCTTCAGGCAGGCAAAGCAGCCGGTGTGCCCAACCTGGTTCTCCTGCGCACCGGGCGCGGCGCTGACCAGCTAAAATTGCCAGCACCATCAAGTATAGGAGAGTTCCAGGTTTTTAACGATCTAATGCAGGCTGTCAAACATCTGAGATTGGACGAGGGTGCGCAAACTCGCCCCTACCCCACCTCGTAACTGCGGAAATATTCCACCGTTTGGCGCAGCCCATCTTGCGGGCTGATCTCGGGTTTCCATCCTAATTCTGCAGAAGCGCGCTTGGCATCCAGGTAGATCTTAAAGGTTTCCCCTGCCTTGGCGGGGCCGTACCGCGCCTCCTGAACATACCCCGTGGCGACTTTTAAGTGACCAAAGATTTGATTGACTGTTGTACCTTCTCCACAGCCCAGGTTATATTCTCGCCCGCTACCCTTCTCCAGCAGTAACAGGTTTGCGCGGGCGCAATCCGTTACATGAACAAAATCACGCACCTGCTCCCCGTCTCCGTTGATCGTAACCGGCTTGCCTTGCAGCATCTGCCCGGTAAAAATTGCTACCACTCCCGCCTCGCCCTGCGGGTTTTGCCGTGGACCATAAACATTTGGGTAGCGGATGATCGAATAATCCAATCCTTCAACTGCCTTGAAAACATGCAGGTAGAGTTCTAGGGTATATTTACTCGCTCCATAAGGGCATAACGGGCGTACCGGGTGATCCTCGTCACAAGGTAAGTAAACCGGTTCACCATAGATTGCCCCTCCGCTGGAGATGTGGATGAACTTGCGCACGCCAAACTCAACACACAACTGGACTAAGCGGATCCCTGCAACAATATTGACATCTGCATCGAAGAGCGGGTCCGCCACCGATTTCCGCACATCCATTTGTGCTGCATGGTGATCCACCACCTCTGGATGCTCAATTTCGAAGACCTGGCGCATCATAGGACTGCGAATATCCAGCTCATAGAACTTTGCTTCAGGATTGAGATTAGAGCGGCGACCCGTGGACAGATCATCAACCACCACCACTTCATGGCCTGCGGATATCAGCAGATCAACTACATGCGAGCCAATGAAACCAGCCCCGCCCGTAACGAGGATTTTCATTTTGTTTCCTTCCCATTTCCATTTTGGATTTGCCAGCGCAAGGTCGTGGCGATAACGTGATCGAGGATCATATGCCCATCCTCCTGGCGTCCAATATGCCAATCTGGGATCAAGACACAATAGTCGGTGAGTTCCTTCATCTTCCCACCAGTATCTCCGGTCAGACCAACCGTCACGCCGCCGATCTGGCGCGCTACTTCGAGGGCACGAATCACATTGGGCGAATTGCCGCTGGCAGAGATTGCAATCAAAATATCACCTTCTCCCATATAATTCTTGAGCTGCTCGGAGAAAATATTGGCGTATTCCGTGTCATTGCCCCAGGCTGTCATCAGGGGAACATTATCGGTCAAAGCAAAAGCCTTCAGACGCGGCTGACCGTCCACAACGGTATACTTGCACAGATCATTCGCCATGTGCGAGGCGGTTGCCGCACTGCCGCCATTTCCACAAATGAACACTTGCCTGCGCTCTTGCCACGCCGTATATAATAAATCCACAACTGCCCAAACTGCCGGGCGCGAGATTGCTCCGATGGTTTCCCGCAGGCTGTGCAAATATCCATCGACCAGATCTTCTGGATCCCCTTTTTCAGACATCATCCCGCTACCTCCGGTAATTAAAAATCACTTTTGAGCCATCCATTTCCAGGCTTACAGGCAACACAGGCAAAGGCGCCAATGCCTGTCGCACCTGCCGTTGTAATGGATGCGGGCAAAATAACAACAGGAAACCTCCCCCGCCAGCACCAGTGATCTTTCCCCCCAGTGCACCTGCCTGGCAGGCTTTTTGGTAAATCGCATCGAGTGTGGGATTGGTTACCCGGCTGGCCATCTTCTTCTTCAACTGCCAGCCATCGTTGAGCAAATGACCAAAGTCGTAATAATTTCCCGCTTCCAACATCTTGCGCCCTTCAAAGGCCAATGATTTCATCTCACGCAGCACAGCCCTTCTCCCGGCAATGTTGGCGCGCTGTTCGGTGAGCACATCCTCAGCCTTGCGCGTAGTATTGGTATAAAAGAGCATCAAATAACTGCTGAACATATGCTGCTCCTCTGGAGACATATTCAGGCTTTCGACCACCACCTGCTCATTGGGCAGAAAGCGGATAAAACGCAATCCACCATATGCCGCGATGTATTGATCCTGTTTGCCAATGGGCTTTCCCAGACGCCCAATCTCGATCTCGCAAGCCTGGTGGGCCAGCAAATCCAACGGCTGTGGATTATTCGTGTAGTGGTGCAGCGCATTGAGCACCCCAACCGTTACCGTACCGGAAGAGCCCAGTCCACTGCCCGTAGATGGGATATCGCCCATGGTATTGATCTCGATCTGGTTGTGAATGCCCACCATCTGCAGCGCCTCACGCACCAGCTCGTGCTTTACCTCAGCAGCGCTCTCGACCATCTCGGTGGTGGTATAACCAACGCGCACCAGATGGTCGAAACGGGTTTTAACCAGCACGTAGATATACTTGTCAATCGCCGCGCTGAGCACACAGCCTTCTTCCTCGTGATAAAAACCAGCAAAATCCGTACCGCCGCCGAAAAAACTGATCCGCAGAGGCGTCTGGGTGATCAGCATTAATATGCCCCCCGGCTAAAGAGCACCACAAATGGCGTGCGGACAATGATATAGATATCTCTCCAAATCGTCCAGTTGCGGATATATTCCATGTCGATGCGCACGCGCTCCTCATAGCTGATCTCCGAGCGACCGCTGATCTGCCACAGACCGGAGATTCCTGGCTTGACCGTGAGCAGATTCATACCCCATTTGCCGTATTTCTCCATCTCTGGCGGAGAGATCATGCGCGGGCCAACCAGGCTCATTTGATTTCGCAAAACATTGATAATCTGCGGTAGTTCATCCAGGCTGTACTTGCGCAATATGCGACCGAGCTTCGTCACGCGTGGATCGTCCTTGATCTTATATTCACGCACTAATTCTTCCTGCAACTCGGGATATTGTGCGAGGATCTCATCACCATCAACGCACATCGTGCGGAATTTGAGCGCATCGAACTGCGCGCCATTCACCCCCATCACGCGACGGCGGTAGATTGCCGGGCCTGGCGAATCCAGCTTCACCAGGATGCCCAGAGCGCCCAGAATAGGAAGCAGAAATAAGAATAGTGGAATTGCCAAAGCGTAATCGAGGGCTAATTTGAGCCCCATATCCCAGCCGCTCATGCGCATGGCATTGAACTCAATCAGCGGGACATACGCCAGTTCTTTTACCTTCATCCCGCTGGAAACCACCTCAAAAAGGCCTGATGAGAGGCGCAAGTGTACATCTGGGTGGGGCGCAAAAGTACGAAAGATTTCCAACAACTGCTCGCGGCTGAGGGCGGTGGGAGCCACAATCACCTCCTGGATGCCGCGCTCTTTTACCAATTGCTCCAGGTCTTCCATTCCTCCCAGCACGCGCTGATTCTCAAAAACTGCCTCCCCATCGGAAACCTGATCGTCCACATATCCCAACAGGTAAAGCCCGGAGGTGGCCCAGGTGCTCAACTGCCTGCCCAGCTCAAGCCCTTCCTGGTTAGCGCCAACGATCAATGCTGGCGAAAGGAGGTGGCCGCGTTTACGCAGCGCATAGACTATCCGGCGAAAGATGAAGCGCGCTCCTCCCACCAGCAAGAACGAAAGCGTCCAGGCCAGCAGCAGCCAGCCGCGTGAGATGACCCGCCCATCACGCTGAAAGAAGCCGAAGACAATCAGCAGCAGCATCCCAATCGCGATGGCATTGAAAACCTGTGCATACTCTCCCATACCGCTGAAGAGGTAATCCCGGCTGTATGTTTGGAAGGCTGCAAAGAGCACCAGCCAAATCGGCAAAGATACCAGGAAAATCCCCACATACGCGCTTACATCTAGTGGTCCGGCATAGGGCAGGATGACAAAACGGATCATATACGCCAGCCAGAAAGCCAGGGTCAACATCAGTGCATCAAGAACCAACAATACACCGGTAATCAACAGGCGCCGAGCGGTCAGCGATAGCGGGAAAATCCCCGGCAGGGCTTTCACACCAGGCTCAACCTGTGATTCGTTACTCTTCGCGGCGACTTCCATCTATGGCCTCCCTATAGATCGTTTCCAATTGTACCACCACGGCATTCCAATCGTGGTTGCGCAGGACGTAATTGCGCCAAGGATAGTATTGTAATAACCGGATATCTAACACTCAAATCAAGTCTGTATAGTTAGTCGCGCCGCTATGAATAAACGGGTCGATTGGTCAGCAAAGTACATATAGGCAATGGAATCGATTGGCATCAAGAGTAACTATCCTAACTCAAGATTGGATAGAATCCCAATAACCCTATTTGCCAGGTGCTCAAAAGTAAAGTTTTGAAGGTAAGCCTGTCGAGCATTTTCGCCCAATCGACCAGCCTCACCTGGATTATTCCATAAGTATTCAATAGCGTGGCGCAACTTCACCACATCCCTGGGTGGCACAAACAATCCCGTATCGCCTTCAACCAAGTAATCGTGTAAACCAGGTACATCGCTGGCAATAGTAGCTTTTCCAGCAGCCATCGCCCAAAGGACAGATGTGATGCCCGCAGCCTGTCTGACAGCATCAAGAGGAACAACCACAAATTTGGAGCCCCAATTGAGACCCCGAAATTGATTGGGCGATACCAAATCATTCAAGATGACATTTTTGGGAATGGGGATTCCTTTACAATTATATTGCCTAGCATTAATTATAAATAGAACATCTAGCGATGATATCGCCTGAAACAGCGTTTGGTAATCGCGTTCGGAACGCCCACCGCTGTAAGCATAAATTTCTCGCTCCAGTGGAGACAAGCCCTGAAATCCATCTACAATACCATGCGGGCAGTAGAAAATCTTTTCTTGCGGAAAACCAAGCCACTTGGCGTAATACTCACACTCAAACCGGGTTGGTACAGTTATATAATCGATGCCCTGTGCAGCCAAATGCAGCACTTTCCGAAAATACACTGACACTCCCCGAATACTAAAGGTAAGCACGATCAATGGGGGAGAGCTTACTGCCAGGATTTTCCGGAGCAGCGCAAACGGCAGGCCTGTGTCGCTCTCCCAGGCAACCACCAGGTCATACCGTTTGCGCCGGGTTTCATGTATCGCTCTCCAAGCGAGGCTAAAATAGTGCGGGTAAGATGCAAATATCTTGCCCCATTTTTTATACCTGTCCCTGGAAAATGCGTGTAAAAATGTAATTTCGTCGGTGTTATTAGAGTCGCAACCCCAGATCCATCGCTCCCTGGAGGGTATGAAATCCGTCAGGCATAAGATCTGCATTCTCAGTTGCGCTCTTTGCGTGACAAATATGCTACCCAGGCCTTCTCCAGGATAGAAAATAAACTGTAAGCAGCAAACATGACGATCACCGGATCCACCGGTAAACGATAACGTATCCCTGCCCAGGTTACTAAGTAGACCCCTGTATAGATAACAAAGAATAGCAGTAATAATTGGCCATAAACTGGCTTGGCAAGCCGATCGCGTCGCAGGTCAGAAATCCACATACCAACGCCCAGCAAGCCAAAAGGAAGAGCAATGCCCAGAGACTGGACGCGCGTAAGATTGCTGATCAAGCTCGATTCTGGCCGCGGCCAGAAGATGAAATGTGCAGGAATACGAGTTAGCGTCAGAGCAATAAACCGTTCCGGATCATCGATAACAAAATCAATGCCAGTTTTCATCAAAGTTTGATCCAGTTCAGCCTCGTCCATATATCGGAGTTCTTCTGGAATCAATTCCTGGTAGGATGGCATATCGGATGTAAACAACGGCACAAACCAGTTGCCATGAACTGGATGATTCGACCAAAACATGGCATAACCAGCATTGGTATTCAGGAGAACAAAACGATGGAAACGCTGGTAATTGAATACTGTAAACGGGAGAATAAACGCAGAAATAACAAGAACGGTTAAGACACTACCCGTAAATAATCGCCTGATTCGCTGTCCAATATCCAACGAGAGTAATGCCGTGTTTGGAGCACCACATTTCATCCTAACCCACCACAGCCACAGGAACAGGAAAGGTACAAACATCAGGAAAACCTGGCGCATCAGCACGGCCATCCCACTGGCAACCCCTAGTTCCAGCCAGAGCATCCATTCCGGCCTGGCTATAATCGGTTCAGTTGTATTTGCTCGGGAAACCTCCCAATGCTCAGCGAGCCGCATTGCACAATCCAATGACCAGAGAATGGCCAGGATATGCACCGTCTCCGTCATCAGGGCAGCCGCGTAGTAGATAAAATACCCATATAGAGCAGCCCAGGCTGCAGCAAGTAATGGTAGCCATACCTGCTGTGGGGAATCGTCAGGTGTGACCTTCCGGAAAGTGCGCCGTGCAATACGGTAAACCAGCCAGGGCATCAGGAGTCCGGCCAGGATAGCCTGGAGCAACCGGGCAATCAAGGGGTGGTAACCAAATAGCTTATAGATACCCACAAGATAAAGCGTTAAAAGATAAGACCAGTGCGCTGTTGGTTCTCCAGCTCGGGTAACCGGCCACCAATCCACATCGAAAGAAAAGCCATTCCCAGCCACCACGTTTTGCGCCAAACGGTCATAGCTGATCTGGTCAAAGATCCCTGGCAGATCCTGTACCTGGTCTCCCATGTAGAGCGCTGCGCCAACCCGCAGAATAGTACCCAAGCCCATAATCACAAGCAACCATGTGCGCGCCTGCCATCCCCGCATCGAACGGATTATTTTGGAAGCATCCATTGCTTATCCCTTAATCGCGCCTGAGGCATTACGCGTCGTGGGCTCCCATGTTGCCACGCGTTTTCCTAACAGCGCCTGCACAACTGCAACAAAGGCAGCCAGGTGAATATAGACAAAATAGAACGGAACATAGAATATCGTAACACGCTTGCCACAATGGTCAAGCACCCATCCAAGCAAGGCTAGCAAATAAAACAACGCTTGCCCGCTCAGCAACCACTGGTATACAGGATACGTACTTGCCAGCAACAGGCTGGCTGCCAACGCCACACCCAACCAGGGCAAAACAAACCAGCGCATGAAACGATGCGAGAAAAGCCGTACCGCATACCAGCCTGTTCGCAGCGGATTGAGCGCCGCCGGAACGCTCAAGTAGCTGTAAAAAGCCTGCAGAACTGTACGCAGGCGACGGCGGAAATCCCCTTTCGTGTCCAGGGCATAAACCTCAGTCGAGCGCGCCTCGGGTTCGTACACTGTGCGGTAGCCCTGCAGTTGGAGCAGCGGAGCCCAAACCAGGTCGAAGTTTAGCGTAGGGTCCAAAACCGGGTACAGCTCGCGCCGGATCGCCACAAAGCCGCCATTGACCATCACCATCGAGCCGATCTGGCCCTCCAACCGCTTGATCAGGTTATCCAGACGCACATACAACCCCTCACCAGCCCCGCCCCCCGTCTCTGCAGGCACCCGAACCTCTTCACCGGTCACCGCCCCCACCCGTTCATCGGCAAAGCTGCGCACTAGCTTACGCAGCGCATCCGGTGCATACTGCGAGTCCGCATCCGAGATCAAGATCACCTCCCCGCTGGTCATCGGCAAGGTCAGGTTCATCGCATTCGGCTTGCCCCCACCGCCCGGGATGGCATGCAGAATCACGCCGTGTTCCTGGTAGCCCTCCACAATCTCGTTGGTGCGATCTGTTGAGGCATCCGACATCACAATGATTTCCAGTTTTTCTCGCGGGTAGTCCAACGCCAATGTGTTTTCCAGTTTTGCCGCGATCACACTTTCCTCATTATGCGCGGCAATCAAAAAAGACACTGCCGGAGTGATATCGGCCTTATGCACAGGTCGCTGGATAAAACGAGTCGCCAACCACAAGACGAGCGCATATCCGAAAGTGGCATAAGCCACCCAAAGGATCCCCAACCAGAAAAGTACTTGCAAAGCCCACATATACGCCGCGCTATCGCCCCAAATTTGAATAGATATCATCCAATGCAGGATAGATCTTCCGCCAATCATACTGCTCTTCCGCCCACCTACGTCCATTCAACGCCAGCGACTGTGCCAGGGCACGGTCCTGGATCAGCCTGGTCACCGCATCCGCAAAGGCTACCACATCATCTGCGATCAGGATGTTCTCCCCCGCCCGCACCTCGATCCCCTCCGCACCAATGGTGGTCGAGACCATAGGAATACCCCGCAGCCAACCATCGATGATCTTCACTCGCATCCCCCCGCCAGCCCGCACCGGTACGATTAAAGCCGCGCTTTCCTGCAGGTAAGGCAGTGGATCCTCGACATATCCAGCAATACGCACTCCTGGCTGCTGGCCCAGTGCACGCACTGCCGCAGGCGGATTCTTGCCCACCACACAGAACTGCGCCTGGGGAACTTGTATCTGAACCAGTGGAAAAACATCCTTTGCAAACCACAATACCCCATCCACGTTTGGCGGCCAATACATTGTCCCCAGGTGCAGGATCGTCGCGGGCTTATCGATCACTTGCACCTGTGCGGTATCGCTCGGGTCCAGGCAGATCGGCAGGCTGGTGATCGGAGGATGGCTGGCTGGCAACAACCTTTCCAGCAGATCCCGATCCACATCTGTGACCGTCAGGATATGATCAAATTTTTGGCAAGAGGCCGCCTCATAACGCGCCAGCTTTCTGGATTCGTATTCCAGGAACAAGCGCTTCAGCGGATTGCGCGTGTGCTGCGCCATTCGTTTCGGGATCAGGTAAACGGCATTATGTTGGTCAATCACCTTCCTGATCCCCTGTACGCTCAAGGCATACTGCGCCATCCACAACTGATCGCAGTGGATGGCATCGAATGGCCGTCCTTCCATGAGCGCCTGTCTCACCGCAGCCTCAACCGCAGCCTGCATCTCGTGCACTGTGTCACGGATAATGATAAACGAACGCCCAAAGAGCATGCTCTCCACCAGGTATCGCACATCCCGCACCTTTGAACGCCGCATTAAAATCGTCTGCACCCGGCTACAATAGCCCTCCAGGTGCCCCACTTGTTCAGGCGTGTTATCGGCCCGTGCAAAGCATAACAGCGTCACCTCATGCCGCGAAGCCAGATACCGCAATGTGTAATAAGTGCGGAACTTCACCCCCGAATCCAGCGGGTAAGGCAAAAGTTGGGCAAGGAATAAAATCCGCATCGCCTTGGTGACCCTTAGGGTTGCACCCCCAGGCTGAGCAACAAAATCTCCCGGTTCGAGCCCAGTTCATTCCTGGCCCTCTCCCGCAAGCCGGGCGCCAACCACGCCAACCCCCATAGAACGACCTTCAGCGCACTTGCCAGCGCGAACACCACCCGTACTGCCATCGTGCGCGCAGGGCCATAATGCTTCTGGAAGAAGAGTAGCTTGCCCCGGTAGATCATCTTTCGCCGCTGCCAATGGCTGGCGCTTTGCCCTCCCAGGTGGATGGTCTCTACCTCCGGCAGGTAATACACTTTCCACCCCTTCTGGCGCATGCGAAACTGGAGGTCCGTTTCATCCGAATACATCACGTATGTTTCATCCACGCCCCCCACTTGCTCCGCGGCCGCCCGCCGCACCAGCAGGCTGGCAGAGCAGATCCAGTCCACTTCCTCTGCCTCGCCGTTTTCGCCTCGCGAGGGATAATGCCGGTCAAACAGCGCCCACAAGCGCGTGGCATGTAAGAACTCCAGCCATAGGTTTGGAAAATCATAGAACGACGCCTGGAATGACCCATCCGCGTTGATCAGCTTGCCGCCCACCGCGCCCGCCTCCGCGTGCGCATCGGCAAATACCACCAGCCGGTCTAATGCGCCAGGCAAGACGATCGTATCGTTATTGAGAAGTAGCACATAGCGCCCATGGGCCGCCTGCAAGCACTGGTTATTCCCCACTGCAATCCCCCGGTTCTCGCGGTTCTCCACCAAGCGAACCTCCGGGTGCACCTCGCGCAACCAGGCGCAGGTATCGTCAGAAGAGGCATTGTCCACTACAATGATCTCATAGGTTGCCGCGATGCTTGCCTTTGCAATCGACTCCAGGCACTGCGCCAGCAAAGCCTTCCCATTGTAGGTAACGATCCCAATGCTCAGGTCGATCATGCCGCGCCCTCTGCCGCGGGTTGATTTTCTGCCCCCAACCCCACCAGCGTACCCAACAATAACCAGGAGTACACACTGTTGCGGAATCCAGCCAGCCCCAGGTTATATACATACGGCAGTAGCCATTCCGCAAATACAAACGATGCCACGCTCAACGCGGCGAAACCCACCAACACGCTGTAGGCATATGCGCGCTGGAAAGGAGTCAGCGGGCGCTTCAAAACCCGAATGCCCAGCCACAACCCCGCCACGATCGCCCAGACGAGAAAGGCCAATCCCAAAATGCCGGTCTGCGCAAAAACATCCGCATACATATTGTGGGCAGGCGGCGCGTAAACACTGCGCATAAAGGCACTGGGGCTCACGTACTGGTAAGAGACCGACTCAAATTCCAGGATCTGCCAGTAATAGATATAATTCGCCGGCCCCAAGCCCAAGATCACCGAGCGCGCCCCCATCCGGAACACATCCACCCACAACGACCAGCGGATCGGCGTAGCGCTGTAATGCTCGTTCACCAGCAAAGCCGACCAGATCCTGCCCGGGCCAACCACGATCACGGCTACCACGAGAAGCAACAGGATGACCAGAAATAAGCGCCGCGAATTCAACAAGATCAAAAGCAAAAAAGCACCCAGCGCCGGCGCCCAGGCTGATTTATAGCTCAACGTGACCGTCCAAACCCAGTGCGCCCAAAGGGCAATGACCCCCAAACCGGCTGCCTTGACTTGCCACTTCATCGCCTGGTTGAATAACACCTGCCCCAACAACAGCACGAAAGGCCAGGTCAACAAACCTCCCGCCCAGGTGCTGAGGAAGTCATAACGATCGGTGAAGGTGCGCACCACCAGAACCCCAGTACCGGTCAAAATGAGAAAAACCACCCAGATCTGCAGCAGGCGCTCGCCGGGGGCATGGTTGGCTGCCAGGAAAAATGCCGCCGCCGTGAGCAGGAAGATGATGAACTGCCCCGCCTGCACCACCAGGATATTCCCCGGCAGGGTCACCGCCGGGTCCAGCACCACATAAGATGCGATCCATGAGATCAGCGCCGCTGCCAAGAAGCCCAGCAGCGGCCAGTTTAGCGGAGAAGGCGCCAGCCGCACCTGCTTCTTAGTGATCATGCGCAGCGCCCACATCCCCGCCAGGAAAACCGTCAACAGCATGGCAACGTTGATCGCGCTCTGCGTGCCCGTCCCGATCGAAAAACCTACCACCCCCGCCGTCAGCACCAGCAGTGTCAGTGCCAGGCGCATCTCTCTGATTGCCAGCAAAACCAGGCTGATCCCCCCTGCCCCAGCCAGCACAGCCATGAACATCTTATCGGGCTCAGAGAATCGCGCCCACCCCGCCAGCCCGCTGGCTGCCAGCACAGCGATGATGACCAGTGGTAAAAGAAGGCGACTAGTGTCGATTCCCAGGCGTAATTTCATAGTACGGCTTCCAGCCGTAACGACGCATCCCCTGGCGCAGGCCCGCATACTGGTAAAAACCAATCACTTTCCAGACCAAAAACCTCAGTAGACGCGGTGAGGGATAATAGCGTTCCATGAGCATCGTTATAAGGTGCGCCCCTGCACGAAGCGGCGGCAAGGCCAGAAAAGTATACGCCGCCTTGTGTGTCATTACCCCGAACGCATCTCCTCCCCAATCAATTGGCAGTTTATCCTTCAAGTAATCCAGATCCCGAACCATCTCCGGATATTTCTTAAAAAGTATCCCCAAATATTCGTGGTCCCGCTGCACTTTCTGGCATATCTGCGACAGAGCTAATACATGATTGTGGTATCCAAGCGCGGACGGCTCATAAAAGAACTCAAACCCTGCCCGGCTTGCTCGGTAGCTGAAATCCGTATCCTCACCCCATAATAGGGTTTCGTCGAAGCGGCCCAATCGCAAAAAATCCACAGCCTTGATTGAAAGGTTTTGTGTCAAAACCTGCGGGTATGCCAATTTATTTGACTTTACTCCAAGATCATACACCTTGCCAAAAATCTGATAGGTTGGGCAGCCCCTATTTGCCTCCCAAGGAGTTACCCGACCCATTACCAGGAAGCACCCTTCTCCCTGGTGTGCTGACCAGTGAGCCGCCAACAAATCTGGCGAAGCAATGATATCCGCATCCAGAAATAGCAGCACCTCACCCCGGGCCTGGCGCGCGCCATGGTTACGCGCTGCCCCCGCCCCCCTATTCACCTGTGTCAAAACTGAACAGGTATAGGCAGGCTGGTATGTCAGGAGCCACTCACGTGTTCCATCAGTAGAGCCATCATCCACAACGACCACCTCATAAGTAATGCCACCAGGAAGCGATTGATGCTCAAGAGACCGCAGAGTTTCTTCCAGAACCTCCCGTTTGTTAAATGCGGGGATGATCACACTGACCGACGGCATCCTACATCCCTTCTTTGAACGTGCTCTGACTGCCGACCCGGTAACCGGCCAGACGATAGGAGGCCAGGATTTTCCAATAAAAGAAACGCAACAATGTTGGTTTAGGCCAGTGACGCTCCAGCCACATGACCACCCACTCCATCAGACTGCGGACCGGTTTTAAGGCCAGGAACCGGCGGCCCAATTTCCGCATAATCAGGCCCGGACAGTCGCTGCGCCAATCGATCGGCAGCACTTCCTGGTAAACAGGCAGCAGGCCCAGGATCTGGGGATGCTTGTGTACCAACGCCGCCGTCCAGCGGGCAGAGGCATAAAACTGGGCGCAGCGCTGAGTAAAAGTTCTTGAATGATTATGATAACCTACCGCACCCGGGCAATATATCATCTCTACTCCCTGCTGCCAGGCGCGATACCCCAAATCAGTATCCTCAGTCATTCGTAAAGATTCATCAAAACCACCGAGGGCATCGAACTCGGTTTTGTAAATTGCAAAATTACACGAAACCAGGTGATAGAAACTCAAAGAAAACAAGTCAGATCCCAAATCACGGTAATCCTCCATACTCACAACCCGATCGAACAAGGTTGGATAAGCTTCGGGCCAAGCCAAGATCCGCCCAACCAACACCGCGTTCGGGTGGCTCTCGTAGCCTTCGCGATAGGCCTGAAGAAAATCCAGAGCAGGGATCATATCCGCATCCAGAAAGATGAGCAGATCGCCCTGTGCCACCTCAGCGCCGCGGTTGCGCGCCGCGCCCGGGCCGCGATTAGCTTGTTGTAAAAACTGCAACAAGAAAGGGAAACTAGCCTGTTTGAGCCAAGCGATTGTATCGTCGGTTGAGCCATCGTCAATAATAATAACCTCGAAATTCTCCAGCAGGGATGCCTGCTCTTCTAAAGCACGTAATGTCTGTTTGAGGGCGGCCGAGCAGTTAAAACTAGGAATGATAATGCTAAACTCAGGCATATTTTTCACAGATTTTCCATTAGTGCCTCATAAACTTGATCGAGTTCCTGAGCAAGCCTACTCCACTCGTATTCGCTCTCAACCAAAGAGCGGCCTTTTATCTGCATCCATTTATACTGGCTTGGAGAATTAATAGTTCTGCAAATAGATTCCACGAATTGCTGGGGGTCATCAGCTAGTAGAATATTTTCACCATCAGTGACCTTCAAGCCCTCAGCACCTATTGTTGTTGAAATCACCGGCAGTTCAGCAGCCATGGCCTCCAGGATCTTCAACCGGGTGCCGCCCCCGTTGCGCAATGGAACCACACACACTGCAGAATTCCAGAAGTAAGGCCGCATATCCTCTACAAAGCCGGTCACTTTCACACCCGGGAGTTTGCCCAGGGCTTGCACTTCGGGAGCAGGGCGGGCTCCTGCAATCGTCAGGTTCAGTTCTGGTATCGCCTGGCGCAGGTGCGGCCAGATCTCTCGACAAAAATACAGCGCAGCATCCACATTCGGGGCATAATCCATCGTACCCACAAACAGCAGCCCCTGGCGAGCTGGTGCATCGGCTGGGGGTGTAAACCAATCTACATCCACCCCATTAGGCACCACGGAAACCGATGTCTTGGGGGCCAGCTTGCGGCATTCAGCCGCATCTGTATCGCTTACCGTGATCACTGCAGGAAAGCGGCGCAGTTGAGCGGTCTCATAGCGCAGCAGTTTACGCCATTCCACCCATTCCCGATATTTCCTTACCGGGCGCCTTTCCAGTGAAAAACGCCGGGCCTGGATCGTCGACTCGATGTTCTGTTCCACCAGCAGGGTGCGAGAGGCCCAATCACGGCCGATCAATGATGTGGGAGACAGCGTCTCAATATGGACCAGATCAAAAGCATGATTGCTCAAAATGCGCAGAAGTTCAGCTCGAAGTCTCGAAACAGGATAGGTTAAGATATGCGTCGGACGGGGGTCAAAGAGCAACCGCGCCCAGGAATAGAAGCGGTTGCGCCAGAGGCTCAAAGGCTGATAGAGTGGCAAGGGTACCGTTGCAAGGTCAGTACAATAGTCGCGCAGCAGGCTTAGAAAACCAGCCTCAAAATCAGTTACAAAGCTCAGCACGGTAAACTGGTGCTCACAGCTAAGCTGCTTGATCAGGTTAAACTGTCGCGCCCTGTTACCAGTTGTAGGTGATGGGAGGGATGGAGTCAGCCAGAGAATCCGCATGAGAAGAGGTTAAACTCAGCCAGAATGCTACCAGAAGATCAAAAGAAAGGTTGGTACCACGAGAGTTGGTATCGCAGATCCTGAGTGCGCTGGCTGATCACCTTGGCAGGCACACCACCCACGATGGCATAAGACGGCACATCCTTCGTAACAACCGCACCCGCCGCCACCACCGCGCCGCGACCAACCTTCACTCCCGGCAGGATGATCGCCCGGCAACTCACCCACGCATAATCTTCGATCACCACCGGCCCGCCCTGCGTGGCAAAATCGGGCGACTGCGGATCATGCTGCAGCGTCCAGATCCACACACCGGTACTCAGGTTCACATTCTCGCCGATCGTCAGTCCGTTGCGCCCGTCCAGGATGGCGTGATGGCCGATGGAGGTGTTTTTACCGATATGGATTGATCGCGGCTGGCGTATCTCCGCCCCGCCATAGATCACGCTATTCCAGCCCATTTCCATACCGAATATTCGGCAGTATATGAATTTCCGGAGATGGTGAGAAGGAAAATAGCCAGTGGTTTGTAATATTAAAAATACCAGGCCTGATAAATACCGGCGCCCCCAGCCAAGAATACGAAAATACAAGCGCTTAAAGATCATCTATCACCCCTCACACGTTTAACAGCCAAAAGAAATACAATCAGCAACATGACTGGCGCGATCCCCGCGACCACGGCTATGAGGGAATGATCCCGGATATCCCATTCGGGTTCAAGATCAATAGATTCGTTCCACGGTGTTGTTGGAATCAGCGCAGGAGTGTTTTCATATACCTGTTCCGTTTCGGCGAGATTATCAACCAGCGCCATTTCCTGCATCTGCAAAGACGGAACAAAAGGGGTACCGAAATTCAACCTCATAACCCAGATTCTCATATCGCTGGCTGGAAGTTGCGTGAATTTCTCTGTAAAAGCACCCACAACAAATATATCATTACCATTCAATATAGTAATTCTTGACCACACTGGTTCAAACGTAAGGATTTCGTCAGGCCCATACCATATACCATCTTGCCATACCATATGGGTAAATCGACCACTTCCAGAAGAAACAAGATGGATCTGACCAGCGCTATCGGCAGCCATATCCATGCCCTCGTTATAGTTACGTAAACCGGCCCCATCATATATATCCATCGGTGCCACCAATTCTGGCGCTGACCAGGTTTCCCCGCCATCTTCCGACCACTGGTACCAGCGCTGGCTGGAAGGCGCACCTGCCCACACAAGAAATACCCTATCGCCTCCCGAAGTGGTTACATTGATTTCGCCAGGGCCATATGCGTCAGTATAGTCAGGCCCCTTATCTTCAACTATGAAAGGCATATTCCACGATTCACCATGGTCGGTTGAGCGAGTGTAGAATATCGTGCCCCCTCGCTCATTGACGCCATCTTTTAATTCGTCGAACCAAACCACATGAATACGGTCGCGATCATCCACTGCTATATCAATTCGGTCAATCCTGTATTGGGGTAAAGCCTCATGAATTAACACAGGAGGAAGCCAATTCTGTCCACCGTCATCAGAACGAGTATAGTATACATCCCAATACGGCTGGTCACGATAATAGGCTACATGAATACGCCCTATACTATCCACCACAATATCCGGCCGACGCGCGGCAACAGCATCGATGATCACAGGTTCTGTCCAAGATCCTGCCGAGAACGCAGTATCAGCTACCGAGGATGAGTAATAAAGCCGATAATCATACCATACTAAGTGAAGATGGTTATCGTAGAAGCTGTAGGCAAGCGCGGGTTCCGCAGCGCAATAAGGAGAAACGGGGCTTACTAAAATGTCAGCGGGTGTGCTCCAATTTCCCTGGTAGTAGTATGAATACATCACTGTGTCGTAATTGCAGCCCGACTCGGCCGCGGTCAATTCCACCCATATCACATGCACCCGGCCATATGGGTCGCTCACCAGATCCGGCTGATAAGCTGGCATACCAGGATTGCTAATGAGTTGAGGCACAGACCACTCAGATCCACCCAGAAAATTCGCGATTGCTTTCGTCTTCAGAAGAAACAAGAAGGCAAACGCGACAAAGAAAACAAGTGATATTTTTTTCATACGGTGTTTATATCTCATGTTGTCTATGATGCACGAATGACTGAAAGAAAATCGATATTACGCCCCGGTTGAGCATTTGTGTTGGATCTTCTTTGGCAGCCGCCAGAATCCATCTGCGAACACCGGGCCAATCCAGGCGCTGGTATGCCTCAAAACCATTTTGTAATAAGTGTCGGGCTTTCATTGCACGGAGTCCAAAGACCCGGTATAAAATTCGAGCCGATAATGGCAAATGCTGAGCGTGTTTTCGCCCGGATAAATACGTCTCCTGCATGAACGGCTCGAAACCCTTTCCTGTTTTGCTATCAGGGTGAACTGTATAATTAGCCAAAACCGCATGAACGGGCTCAAATGTGTACCTTTGAGCAACCCGCAGCCAGTATTCGTAATCCAAGGCATAATGTAAACTTTCATCCAAATAACCAACGGTGTCTACCACGCAGCGACGAAAAAAGACCGCCGGCTGTGGGGGGCAACCATAATGGTATTTCCAATAATGAATCAAGTTTTTAAACGTGACCGGATTTTCTGTGCGATAATCAGCAATAAAATCACCGTTCTGGTCAACCAATTTACATTCGCCGTAAACAATTGCCGCTTGTGAGGATTGCATCTCCTCCACAACCCGACTTAATGCCCCAGGCAGATAAATATCATCCGAATTGAGCCACGCGATAATCTCACCGCTGGATCTGCGCAGTCCCTTATTAATTGCCTGCGACTGGCCGTAATCTTTCTCGCTTACCCAATACGCCAGCCAGGGCTCGTACTTACGAATGATCTCCACACTGCCATCCGTGCTGCCACCATCAATGATGATATATTCCAGGTTAGGGTAGCCCTGCAGCAAAACAGAACGTATGGTTCTTTCTAAAAACGGGGCTTGGTTGTAGGATGGTGTGATAATGCTAATCTGAGGCCAAGGGATCTCATCGGCCATTTGAGAAGGCGGGGACACAACAGCATCCGCGCACCACGGCCAATCCGCCTTACCTGAGGAAGAATGTGCGAAAGTAAACATAAACATTATTGTGCAACACGCCATCCAGCCAAGAGTTCTTCATACCACGAAATATACTGGTCTGCCTGACGCTCAATGTTAAAACGTTCCCGGGCATCAGACGCAGCTACCTGAGACATTGCTTTGCGTGCCTCTTTATTTTCCAGCAAGAACAAGGTCTTCTCCACAAGAAATTTTGCATCCCTGGGAGGAACTAAGAAACCATTCTTCCCGTCCATCAACTGCTCAGGAACACCCCCAACAGCCGATCCAATCACCGGGACTCCGCACGCCAGCGCCTCCATAACCGTCGTCGGAAAATTATCTGACCGGCATAGATGAAAATATATATCTGATGCCTGGTAGTAACGCGCAATTTGGCTCGGGTTGGCATTGAAGGGTAAATACTTAACCACAAGCTCACCGTATCTCTCCTCATAGCTGGATTGTCCGCCCACAATTAAGAGTGTAGTTGGTCGCTCAAATGCGCCAGACGCACCCAAGATGCGAACTGCTTCTTCCAGTGTTGCATAATCTTTGAACGGATTTTTTGTTCCACCGTACGCCAGGAAGAGCAAAATATTGCCGTCTGTCCGCAGGCCCAACTCACGACGAGCACAATGTTGATTTCCTGGCCGAAAAACCGCAAAATCGACCCCATTATGAATCACCCTGGCATCTAAATAGCCAAGCATTGAACACTCTACCTTGCTCATCAACCACCGGCTTGGGGTAGCAATGTGCAGTTTACTCGCACGAAAAATGTGCCTCTTCCACCGCCAGTTGCAGGCAGTGCCATCCCTTTCTAGCGATGGATATTGCATCAGATCTGGGCAATTTCCGCACCCTCCCATCCACCGAACACAATCAAATGTGTACGCGCAGTGTCCAGTGAACATCCATTCATCATGTAGAGTGATTACCGTAGGAATCCGATTACTAAGAGCAGGCAGTGCTCGCAGATCAAAGTAATTGCCATGGAGATTGTGCAATTGGAGTATGTCCGGGAACACGGGCGCTACATCTAACAGCATCCAGCTGCCGGGCTGGTCACAGTATTCCAGGCCCAATGCCTCCATCATACCCATCCTACCACGCGCAAGAGTCGATGCACTCCGCTGAAGTTTCGCTACCGCGCCGTTTTTGAGTGCCCATGCATCCAGCTTTGCATAGAGCCACCACCATCCCCTCCCCCAGAGCGTGATATCTCGACGAGGAATCTCGTAGACCGTTGCATCCACGAGGTTTTTGTGCGCCACAGCCAACCAGGAGCCGTGCCCCCGATCCAGGTATGCTCGCCATAGCTGCTCGGATATCCGGGCAGCACCGCCAATAGAATCGTAATTATTTACCTGAAGGATATTCATCTTTCTGTGAAATTATCAAGGAACCAATATAACCATTGTTTAGAAATGATGAGGGGCATATATATTATATAGAAAACCCAACCTGTAGAGAATATTAGTGCCCATCCAGCCCTTGTGCAATAACATCCTCTGTTTCTGCAAGCATCTTAGGCAAGCCGAACTCCCGCTCTACACGGAATTTGTTTTTTGCGCCAGCATTCAAGCGTGCCTCACGATCCAACGCAAAATCCAGCACTTGTTTTGCAAAAACATCACTTGAGCCTGGAGGAGATAGGGGAACGTCAGTACCCAATGCGTCGCGAATGCCCGGAACATCAGTAGCGACAACAGGCAAGCCTGCAGCCATGCTCTCCAACACCCCATTTGGGCAACCCTCAGAGCGGGAACTAAAAACACACAAATCAACCGCGGAGAGTAAACCTGCAATATCATCAACGCTGCCCAAAATTTGAACATCGTTCCATAATTTTAGATCCAATATTTTGGCTTTCACCCCATCAGTTGTACTCCCCAATCGGCCTGCCAGAAGCAATTTTGCTGGGTGATTCATGGTACTTAATTTGTCCAAAACCAGCCGCCATGCATGCAGCAAGGTAAGATGATCCTTGTACTCTGTCAGGTTAGCGACCATGCACGCCAGAAAAACATCGTCATCAACACCAATCTTCTGGCGCCAGCCGGATCGATCGAACAGGGGCAGCGGTAACTGTATGCCATTGTGTATAATAATTATTTTCTCAGCATCAACACCCAACTCACCCTGAAGGAAATCGACGCCGACCTGCGAATTTGCTATAAACCTGGGGGTCAAACGCGCCGCAAGGAGTTCCGCCTTCCTGCCTGGAATATGCCCTAACCCGGCATCGCGCTGATTCCAGATCAGCAATTTTGCTCCACTAAATCGCCAGGCTAATCCACAAACCAAATTGGGATGCGACAAGTATGAAAGAATAATGTCAGGCTTTTGCAGCAAAAGTTGCCGGGCAAACTTAATAAGACTGGCCAACCTGTGCAAGCGCCTGGGAGATAACCATGGCGTTTCCACTACACCCCAAGGGATTCTCAGATCATCACAAATCTCAGCCGCCCGCCCAGGTACCTGAAAACCCATAACGTAAACGCTATTTCCGTTATCGCGAAAATAGCGTGCAAGTTGCAGCGCCTGGCGCTCTGCTCCTCCAAGCTCTAAACCATGCAAAACAAAAAGGATGCGTTTGCTCTCTAGCATCGCTTAAAAGCCTTAATTCTATTTATAAAATCAATTGCCTGCGCTTCTTCCGGCCACATATTCCCCTCTTGCCAGGTCATATTACATATCCAGTGACCTGGGCACTCATGTACTGCCCAGTCTGCGAAAGCATAACTGATCTCGCAAATCACAGGCTTGCCATCTTTATACAAGAAATCATAAGCCATTGATTGGAAGTTGCCGCTCTCTGAAACCCGAAATGCAATCTCCAAACAAAGCGGGTCAACCAATGAAGGATCAAATTCAATCAAACCGCTACCTGATGCTCGAAAATCGCCCGGCCGGTTCATACGTCGAAAAGCAAATGCTCGCTCCCCAATAATTGTCACTCGTGTGTCAAAGTGATTGTTCGGTAAGAACTCTTGAAAATACGCATATCCCTTCTCGGGTCTCCAGAACCAGGAATCGGGCAATGGTGGGTAAAGCCCTTGCACAACATAGCGGATAGATCTCCGCATCCGCAATAAAGTATCACGAATTATCGAACGAGCCCCACCCCGCAGGTGCTGAAATTCATTGAAGCTGTTAGGGAAAATACCTCGCCAAAATGAACGCTTAACTAAAGCCTTCGCCTCTGCTTCTGTATTGATTTTAATAACATTAGCCGATGCGGCACCAGAAGACAATTTAAAAACAACTGGGTAAGGTGCAGTTTGCGCCCACCGAAGGGCACTTTTGTAATCCCAAAATAGCCAGGCCTGAGGAACTGGCGCCATTAATGCATCCAACAAGTAATATTGGGCTATTTTCTCATCATAATGCCAGGCAGTGCGACTATCTGGGAAAACAGGAACTTTCAAGTAGTGCTCAATGGTATATAAGATTCTTTGCGCAGACTGCTTGTAGTGTGGCGAATGCGCCCAGCGCCACATAACCCCATCACACGCTGCAGCTTGCTCAAGAGCATCTGCAGCAAGCAAATCTATAAATCTTACCTCAACACCATGGGCGCGCAAAACTTCAGCCCACTTATCAGAATAGCTTTCTGCGCCAATCAAATCCGGATGTACACCAATGATCATTGTAGTTTTTCCTGCACAGGAACTACCATCACCAAATCTCCTCAAGCTGTGCCCCTGTGTTTTCGACTAATACGTGTAGATGCTCTCGCCGTCCATCTCAAGTTGCTCCACCGGGTAATCGGCCGGCAGCACAAACTGCGGTTCAATCGTGCGGACGACGCGCGCTGGAGCTCCAGCCAGCAGACTGAAGGGAGGGTAATCGCCTGATGTAACGACTGAGTAGGCAGCCACAATACAACCTTCGCCCAAACGAGCACCTTTCAAGATTAACGCCCCTAAGCCAATCCAATTGTAATCGCCAATTTGAATTGGCTCTGGCCGATCCTGCACGCGTGAACGCAAGCGGGCAAGCTCAAGCGAGGTAACATGCCCATGGGCATCAAGCACCTGCGACCCAGCTGCAAACAGACACAACCGGCCAATCTCAATATGCGACCAGGCATGCACACAGCAACCGTGCAACCGGCTGCCTTCACCTATGTGAATGAGTGCATCAGGCCGGTCTGCTAGCAGTGTAACCGGGATGCTCATCCCCGCATGATAGCCATACGGATCAGAGTTCAGCACTACCTGCGGGCCACAGATAATTTGTGCGCCGGGCACCACCTTTACGCGCGGCACGCCCAACACCCGACAACCATCACCAAACTGCACACCATCTGGAGGTTGGAAGGATTGATGCTCCTGGCTCAATCCCCGATGTAGTAGCCACTGCATTAACTTGCGGATCAAACGTTCTCCTGTTTACGTGCCAAAACAAGAGCGGTGGGGGAATACCAGCGGCTGGATTTCCCAGTTCGGTGGATTAAAGCTGACAAACCAAGTATGAGTGGAAAAAATGGACGACGCCTACGGCGTATGCCCGGCTCATCCGGAGAGAACCATAAGTCCATCTCAGCAGCATAGGTGGCGACCAGAATCTGGTTACCAGGGCATCGTTGCACAGACTGGCGCAGGGCTTTCAGGTTCATGATAGCTAAGTTATGCGTTTCCAGTACGCCGCGCAGGCGCTCTGGCGTAAAGAATAGCCAGCGAGCCAATTTTTGCACGGGCGTCATGGTGGGCACAGTCAGCAGCAGTAGGCCGCCAGGGCGCACCAGCGCCCAATGTTTTTCAACCACAGTCTGGTAGTTGCCAAAATGTTCAATAAAACCACACGAGTAAACCAGGTCATAGTGCGCCTCGGTTTGCCAGGTCAGGAAATTGGTCTGGATAAATTCGGCAGCTACGCCTCGGGCGTTAAAAGCGCTCTGCACTTCGGTAAGGCGCGGCGAAAAGTCCAGACCGCTGCATCGATAATGGTACTGCTCTGCCCAGAAAAGCAGCATCCCGCCCGGCACCACACCGATTTCGAGACAACTGGCTGAATTAGGCAGAGGTAGATGGCTACGCACATGGCACAGCCAAGACGGCGCAACACCTGAGAGAGAACCAAAAGGCGCATGGTGTGCGAGCCAGAAGTTCTCATCCGTAAGCGGCTGGCTAACGGTCATTTCACTAAATTTGGTAACCATGTTGATGAGCCACAACCAATTTCTAAGATACTATCAAGTTTTACCTGGTCTATGCTACTTAAAAGTGCTTGCTCAAAAATAACTGACAAGTAATCTTGAGGTGACCAACCAGCGATAATTGACGCAGCTTGCGCCTGATAACGCTTTGTCCAATGTTCTGAGGAGGTAAGATCAGTCGGATACATTTCAATTCTCAGAAAATGGCTAATTGGTTATTTGCATAGATATTTCAGGTAACAGCAAAGAATCTGGGGCTACATATTCGCCCTTCCCATCAGCATCAATTATCAATTCACAGGCATGTTGCCATAATACAGTATAGTTACCATGATGTTCATTTCGTAAGCCAATATCAATAAATAATTTTTGTTGAGCAAGCGCTGCCTTCTCGACAACAAAATCCACTCGCCAGTGCGTATTTTGCGCTTGTTGGGTGCGGTCAAGCACATCATCACCCCGAATAGCAAATAACTTTAACGCTTCTGTAGTATAGAATGACACATCTATTCTTGGACATACCACTGGGATTATGCTCTCTATAAGCAGAGAGAATTTAATTGGCGAAAGGTTTTTCCAAACCACTATTCCATCTACCACTTTATTATTTACCAACAAGGTTATATCTCGGTATAGGTCACTTATGTAAGTGGGACCGTTTTTTCCCTGTGCACACAATTGCTCAAGATACAATTCTACAACTCGTTTTGCTTTTTCATCTGCGATCACCTTCCCATTACCAAGCAAAACACCACGATCGCAAATTTTTTGAATTGCATTCATATTGTGGCTAACAAAAAAAACTGTTCTTCCAGATCTCGCTACATTTGCCATCTTTCCCAAACATTTATTTTGAAAAGCCGCATCCCCCACCGCCAGCACCTCGTCCACCAGCAAGATCTCCGGCTCCAGGTGGGCGGCCACGGCAAAGGCCAGGCGCACGTACATGCCGGAAGAATAGCGCTTCACCGGCGTATCCAGGAACTTCTCGATCTCCGAGAAAGCCACGATCTCATCGAACTTCCTGTCAATCTCGGCCCGGCGCATGCCCAGGATGGCCCCATTCAAGTAGATGTTCTCTCGCCCGGTCAGTTCGGGGTGAAAGCCCGTGCCCACCTCCAGCAGCGAACCCACGCGGCCGTTGATCACCGCCCGCCCGCTGGTCGGCTCGGTGATGCGCGATAGGATCTTCAGCAGGGTGGATTTGCCCGCCCCGTTGCGGCCAATAATGCCCACCACCTCGCCGCGCTTCACATCGAAGGAAACATCCTTCAGCGCCCACAGAGTATCATCTGCCTGAGCGGCCGATCTGCCCACCCGCAGACGCTGAATGGGCGCTTTCAGCCCCGCCACCAGTTGGTCGCGCAGCGTATCGTGGCGCTGCTGTGCATGGCCTAACTGGTAGCGCTTGGAAAGATTTTCAACCCGAATGGCAACATCATCCATAAATAATACCTCAGGCCCGCAGCAGCCCAGCCCGTTCCAGCTCGCTGCGGGCAGCCAGGCTCTGGTCGCGGCCCAGGCCCTGCGCCTGCTGCACCAGCCGGGCCAGCCCCTGCGCCAGGCTCACCTGAGGGTAGTAGCCCAGCAGGCGCTGCGCCTTCTCCAGGTCGGCGGTGCAGTGGCGGATATCGCCCACGCGCGCCAACCCCACCACCTGTGGCTGCAAGGGCGAGCCTTCGGCCTGCGCCAGGTTTTGCGCCAACTGCAAGATCGTCACCGCCTGCCCCGAGCCAATGTTGTACACCCCCGCCGGGCAGGCCTCTTCCCCTGCCAGCATGCAGGCCCGCACCACATCGGCCACGTTCACAAAGTCGCGCGTCATCCCCCCATCTTCGTAAATCTCGGGGGCGTGCCCATTGCGCAGGTGCTGCAAGAAAGTGGTTAGGATGCCGGTGTAGGGGTTAGAAAGCGACTGGCGCGGGCCATAAACGTTGAAAAAGCGCAGGAGCACCGCCGGGAGGCCATAGGCCTGGCTGAAGCACGCCACCATCTGCTCCTGAGCGTGCTTGGTGACGGCGTACATCGAACCGGGGTCGGGGGGCAGGCTCTCAGGCGTGGGAGCCGGCTGCACAAGCCCCTGGCACTGCGGGCAGGTCACTTCCCATTGGTGCGCATCCAGTTGGGCCGGGGCACGCACCGGCGGATGTACTATTCCGCAGCCAAGGCAGATGTAGGCCCCCTCCCCATACACCGCCCGGGACGAGGACAACACCAGGCGTTTCACCGTGTGCTTTTCGTTGGCCAGGATATCCAGCAGGTTGGCTGTCCCCTGCACGTTGACCTCGAAATATTTGCCCACCTGGTACATCGACTGCCCCACGCCGGTAGCTGCCGCCAGATGATAGACCACATCCACACCGTGCAGGGCGCTGGCCAGTGCGGCGCGGTCGCGCACATCTCCGCGCAGGCACTCAACCCCGGCAGCCAAGTAGGTCGGCCATTCGCCGCTCGGTCCGTGCACCTGCGGCTCCAGGTTATCGAAGATGCGCACGCGGCATCCCAGTCCCAGCAGGGCATCTGCCAGGTGCGAGCCGATGAACCCGGCCCCTCCTGTGATCAAGACAGTGTTAGTTGTCGCCATAGATCAGATAATGTCCGCAAACGAGCGCTCGGTGCGGCGGAAGAAAATGAGGCCACTCAAAAAGGCCAGCAGCGCGATGGTGATGGAGATGTAAAAAAGCGGTCCCGGCGGTTGGGCATCGGCCAGGCGTTCGCCCAGCAAGGCCCAGCGAAAGCCCTCCGTCACGCCGGTCATTGGATTGAGGGCGAGCAGAAAGCGGAAGCGCTCGGGGATCAGCGTGGCGGCGTAAATCACCGGCGTGGCATACATCCAGATCTGGATCAGGAAGGGCACCAGGTAGTTCACATCGCGGTAACGCACGTTCAGCGCTGAGAGCCACAGGCCAAAGCCCAGCGCCGTCAGCATCGCCAGCAGCAGAAACGCAGGCAGGAGCAGGATATTGAGTGTCACCGGGATGCGGTAGATCAGCATCATCACGCCCAGGATCACCAGGGAGATGGCGAAATCCACCAGGTTGGAGAACACCCCGGCGATGGGGATGATCAGGCGCGGGAAATACACCTTGGTCACCAGGTTGGCGCTGTTCACCACGCTGGTGGAGGAGCGGTTCAGCGAGCCGGCGAAGTAGTTCCAGGGCAGCAGGGCGGCGAAATAAAAGATGGGATAGGGCACTTCGCCGGAGGGCACTTTGAGCAGCACACCGAAGAGCAGGGTGGAGATGAGCATGGTGACCAGCGGCTGGAGGATCACCCAGGCCACGCCGAGGGCGGTCTGCTTGTAGCGCACTTTGATGTCGCGCCAGACGAGGAAGTAGAGCAGCTCGCGGTACTGCCACAAGGCGCGCAGCTGCAGGTCGAGCCAGCCGCGGGAGGGTTGGATGATGACTTGGTGTTGGAGGGAGATTTCGTCGGTCATGGAGGGAAGTTTGCCACGAATTACACTAATTTTACGAACTATGTGTTTGGAAA
>JAFGBV010000196.1 GCA_016932955.1 Anaerolineales bacterium
CTACAGGATATGCCCATCTGATCGGTGATGGTCCTCAGGGGGCTGACGTTCAGTTCCTCCCCTACCATGGTAGTTATGCTCCCTATAGCGTTATGGACCATTACCTATCGGTGAAGCGAATGTACTTGGAGTTACTGCCGTCGGCGGATATCTGCGAGTTACAGCTTATTGTCTATCCAGCGGGGAATGGCAATCAGTCCGTATCCGGGCCGCGCGTTCCCAGAACGGTTCTGGGCCATCGTTGGCTTTTGTTGCGCTCCCTCAGAACGGTTCTGGTGTGTAGACAGTGTAGGTAGTGTAGGCATCTATATACTCGTTGCGCATTGCGAAAACAGGTGTACTGAAATTAAAGAAAAACAGCAGCCTTATAAGGGGCTACTGTTTTTGAAAACTATATAGCGGGTACCTACACTACCTACACTACTTACACTGATCCAGGGGCGACCAGCTTGATGCCGACATATACTGTTCCCTGATTGGCTCGCGCGGATTCGAGGTCAAGTTTCTTCCACACTCGCCCAAGACGCGATTTGTTAAGGTATCGTAGCCCATTTGCTTCGCACCAGTCGCGATAAGCCTGAAACAGGAGTTCAGCAGAGATCCTCCCATTAGGATCGTCTACCAACCGCTCCTCGACAAAGGTGGCTTCAACCTGGGTTTCTCGCTGATACGCCTTTAGCTCAGCTTCAGCCAGTTCCGATTTGGTGAAACGGCCATTTTCCCTGAGCCGAGTTAACCCTTGCAGTGCCCAATTCAGGATACCAGGCAGTTCCTCGAAAAGGCGGTCTTTCAGATAAGTGTCGCGCTGTTCTTCCGGAACGGTTCTGAAAAACGGGAACAGGATCAGGCGACGGAAAACCGCATCGCTGCGGTCCTCAATCTGTGGCAGTTGGTTCATGGCCCA
Organism: Anaerolineales bacterium; assembly: GCA_016932955.1. Next base: position 905 of record JAFGBV010000196.1, read on the forward strand.
CCAGACCTTAGCCTGTGGCTTTGCAGAGAAGGTGGGGGCATATATCTGCCGGAACAGCATCTCCTCCCCACTCACCAACTGCTTGAAAAGGTTATCGGTGAGGATAGTGTTACTGGCCGCCTCTGAGCACGTAATCACTCGCTTGCCAGGAATTGCAGCCAACTGGTACTGATTTCTGCTCAGTGTACTGAAATCCACTATAGCATGAGCAGTTGCCAATAGGCGCTGGACAATAGATAGGATCGTGCTTTTGCCGCTGGCTGCCTCGCCATTTAGCAGAAAAGCCTTTTCCAGGCTGGTATCCGGGGTGAGGCTGTAACCCAACGCTTCTTGGAGTAAGTCAATCAACGAGGGATCTGTTTTGCCATCCTCATTAACCAGAACCTGGTCAAGAAAAGCCCGCCACTGGGGGCAATCAGCATCCGGATCATAGCTATAATCCAACTGCGTAGTGAAGTAGAGTTCGCGCTGATGAGGCTCAAGTTCCAGTGTTTCGAGGTTCAGCATGCCATTCGCCAGGTTGAGATACTGGTCCCCGGCATCAACAGCCTGATCGTCCACACGGACGTGGGCCTTGATGTAGTCTTCTACAGAGACTTTGAGGCCTTTCGTAGGCCTTACGCCTTCCAATTTGCGGCTCTTGAGCAGATCATAAATCTCCTTATCCAAGCCTTTGTAGGGAGTCCAGACACCCTGATCATAGGTATAGAAGGCTCCGTAAAAGTAGGCTAGATTGCCGTCCTTCTGGGCAATCAGGGTATCGCCGAACTCATCTACGGTTGGCATAAGTTTCTTTGCCTGCTCTCCGTTGTCCTTTCTTTTTCGCGTTTTAGCAGCAACAGGCCGATCCTCACGACTTGAGGATGGAATATAATCCCGCCAATCCAAGCCCAGTAATTCGCCTACCTCTATTGCAAGCGCAAATTCGCGATCCCCGTGGCACTTGAAACAGTGCAGAATATGCTTATCTCGATGCCAGCCAGCACCTGGACGTTCATCCTCATGCTCATGAGTACGCAAGGGGCAGCGAACCGGTTTGGAAAAGCCATTATCTCTATACCCCTGGACGCCAAGAGCCTGCTCAATCGCATCATAAAACTCCTGCGGCAGTTCTTTACTTTCTGCCGCCGAATGAGCAACCTCATCGAGTGTATCTGCGAGATCAGATTCAGCAGGATATGCCTCACAAGATGTGGTTGTTGCGGGTAAAGCCAGCAGCCAAGCACTGAATTCCTCACCCTCGTAAGCTTCCCAGGCTTTACCGATATCGGCTTTATCACCAAGCTCTTCTGGCAGCACATGCGTAACCAGGGTGATCTCAGAATCCGCCACGACGGCTGCCACCTTTTCGGCGTGCTTTGTCCCTTTCTCATCGAGATCAGGAGCGATATGCAGTGTTGTGACACCCCATGACTCCAGGGCATCAACAAAGTCTGATGGAAGGTTGGCTTCACCACGAGTCGTACATACGGCATTGTGAATGCCAGCTGAATGCAACGCCCAGACATCCGGCTCACCATTGGCAAACCAAAGAATGCCGTCGTTCGCAGCAATGATTTCGACAATGGGCCGCTCACCAACCATGTACCAATCTGTGTCAGATGACTTTTTTCTTGGAAGCCATCGGTATTTGTTGGGGCCTTTGGTATCCGGGAATTTCTTGAAGCGTCGGCCAGCGGCCTGTGCTGTGTGGGGATCGATCGCGGGGTACTCCCAACCGTTGCCTCGTCGATTCTGTTTCAGCTGAGCCAGTTGGATGGTTTCATCTGAGATGCGGCGATCATGTAGCAGCTGCTCCCAACGTGGAAGCGCCTGCGAAGATTGCTTAGAAGTAGGATGTATGTTATTATTCATATGTCGAATCTCCCTTACAGATCAGAGAAGGTCTATGGGTCATTTGATAGCGCCCGTTCATCCGCCAAGATTGCCGGGCGCTTCTTATTGTGCTTTTTTCCATTGCGTGTCCTCAATTCGTTGTAGAACCGTTCCGAATAAATGATTCCATTCTTCGGTCACATCACGTTGTGAAACCGACGACGGTCTCACCCGACCCACGTAGTTCATGAGCGCCTCCCCAGTCTTGAGGCCCAGGTAGTCCTGGATATCTTCAAGGGGAACATTCTCCGCGAACAATCGCAATGCATACGCCCTTCGCAAGTCCATTGGCTTAATCTTGATCGGTGAAGCTCCCGGTTCAATGATCGGATAGCTTGCCAGGATTTTCTGGATCGACCTATGGGCGATCGGGTTGTCCCGGAGCTTCTCCGTTGTTGCCACAAACCCACGAAAGATGTAGCCCTCAGTGATCTCTGCCCTGCTGAGCCAGGCCTTCACAATTTTAAGAACCGCTTCTTGCATATTCCTGTAGGGAATCAAGCGTTCTTGACACCCTGGCTTGTCAGGGACATGCAGGCACAGCTCCCCTCGTTCCGACGTAAGCTCTAAATCTTCAACTTGTAGTTGGCACACCTCCTGCTCCCGAATTCCAGTCGCGATCATCAAGCCAAAGATGGCGGTGTCACGCAGCCCCTTGAGGGTGTTGACGCCAGGCTTGAGTAACAAGTTATGTATATGCCGCTCCGGCACTGGTTGGTAGCCAGCGGATTGTGAGCGCTGCTCCCTTGTACGCTGTTCGGCATTTAGCAGCGTGTCTAACTTCTGTACCTGAAGCTCTAGCTCTTTATCAGACACGTTACCCCCCTGCCCTTCCAGCAGTTGGCGTAGTTGAGCAGGGTCTTCAAGTAACTCACGATACCGGCCACGAACTGTTGCCAGATGGGCGCGGATGCTTGACGGCTTCAGCTTGCCTTCAGCAAGCAAACGGCGCTCGTAAGCCTCAAGGATAGAAGCTGCGTTCCAGGGATAACCTGTTTGCTCGCGCCACTCTACAAAGAAGCCGAGACGCTGCCGCCGGTCCTTCTGAGCATGTACCATCCCATCTGGGAATAAAATTGGATGTTCTCTTTTTTGCATAGTCGCTATCTTCCGGTTAGAGGCCCATCTGATGAGCGAAGGATAACACGCCCGCAACGACGAGTCAAGTAGAGTTGTAATTTTTTTGCGTTTTGGGGGAGGATCTGTCTGCGAACGCTCCAGAACGGTTCTGGGCCAGGTGGTAAAACTACCACAATCTACCCCCTACCCTTTCGCGGGGTAGAATACCCTCATGATCAACCTAACCGCCCTACCCCAGCCAGCCGATAAACGAATTGCCATCCGCGTCAAGCCAGCAGCAGAACGTGCTCTACATGATGGGCATCCCTGGATCTTCGAGGGTTCTATCCGCAGCCAGAGTCATGCCGGACAACCTGGCGACCTGGCCGTCATCTTCGACGGCAACCGCCGCTTCCTGGCTGTGGGGCTGTATGACCCCCATTCCCCCATCCGCGTCAGAGTGCTCCAATATGGACAGGCTGCAACCATCAACCGCGATTGGTTTGGGGCACGCCTGCAGGCAGCCGCAGACATCCGCCAGCCGCTTCAAACTGTACGGACTACCGGCTACCGCCTGGTCTATGGCGAGAATGACGGCCTGCCCGGGCTGGTGATCGATCGTTACGCATCCACGCTGGTGCTCAAGCTCTACACCGCTGCATGGCTTCCTCATCTGGTAGATGTGCTGGAAGCGCTACCCACTATCCAAGCTCATGATCGATTGGTGCTGCGCCTCAGCCGGCATGTACAGCCGCTTGCTGCGCCTTATGGCCTGGAGGATGGGCAGACGCTGCTGGGTAGTCCTCCGGATGCCCCGGTGGTCTTTCAGGAGAACGGGCTGCGCTTTGCCGCCGATGTTGTTCAGGGCCACAAGACCGGGTTCTTCTTCGACCAGCGCGAAAACCGCGCCCGGGTGCGTGACCTGGCGCAGGGCCGGCGCGTGCTGGATGTATTCGCCTATAGTGGAGGATTTTCGGTTTATGCCGCTGCCGGTGGCGCACGAACAGTCACCAGCCTGGATGCCAGTGAACCCGCGCTACAAGTCGCCGCTGCCAACTTTGCCCTGAATGACGGCAATCCCCATGTCAGCGCAGCTCGTCACGTCACGCTGGTAGAGGATGCCTTTGAGGGCCTTGCGCGCCTGCAGGCCAGTGGACAGCGCTATGACATGGTGATTGTAGACCCACCGTCATTTGCCAAGAGTGCGGCTGAAGTGAACCGTGCCCTGGCCGCCTACAAGCGCCTGACCCGATTGGCGCTGGCTGTGCTGACGCCCAGGACCGGCGTGCTGGTGATGGCTTCATGTTCCAGCCAGGTCACGCCGACGGCATTCTTCGAAACGGTGGAGCAGACCGCCTCAGCAGCCGGCCGCAGGCTCACACAGATCAAGCACACCGGCCACGCCCTGGACCACCCAGTCAGGTTCCCCGAAGGCGAATACCTCAAGTGCCTGTTCGCGGTGGGATAGCTCCCAGAACGGTTCTGGAACGATAACAAATACGACAGCTACCACAGAGAAAAACCACTGATTGCGGAGACGCGTTCAGTGGTTGTGCGTGACTCGCCGCCTTATATTTACTATAATGGTCTTATTACCGAATAAGCAGAATTGGAGGTTGGCATTATGCGGTATCGCACATCAGGTCTCATTCTCCTGGTTGTCGTCTTACTCCTGTCCGTCGTTGTTCCCGTGGCGGCCCAGGACCGCACGCGGGTGCAGCGGGGACGCGCCATGCTCACCGAACTGTCGGGCACGGTGCACCGCTTCGATCCCAGGAGCGGGCGTGGCGTGGCCGCGATCCACTTCGCAGGTGTGGTAAGCAGCGGCCCCCAGGCTGGCCAGCCCATCACAGGAACGGGCATCCTGGCCTATACCGGCGACATCGCGGATGGCACGGACATCTTTATGTTGGAGCGCGGCTGGATGCAGGTGCAGGTCACAGTGGGCGAAGGGGAGGCAGCCGTGACCGTCGAGGGCCGTGCCACACTGGGATCAGTGGCGCTGGGTTATTCGGGTGAGATCGGCGATGGCACGGACATCTTCATGGCGGAAGGCGAGACCGCGGAGATGCGCTACTCGGGTGAGGTCGCCGATGGCACGGATATCTGATGCGCAACAACCACGCGAGATAAGGCGAGCAAGCTGATAGGAAACCAGCGTGCCAGATTGGGACAGGCTATTGCCTTGCTCGCCAGAAGGTGTCCGGCAGGGAGCACGCGGGTTGCTTCTAAGCCAGGGGATTTTAACGCGGTGTTTTGCCGGCCACGTTCCAGAACGGTTCTGGGGAATACAACAAAAAAGCGCCCCTTCGATGTGAAGGAGCGCCTGTCGAATTCAGCCTAACTTGCCGTGTTCTATCATCCAGGTTAACGCCTCAGAGATGGCTTCAAGCGAGCTGTAGCGCGGGTTGTAGTTCAGCAAGCGGCGCGCCTTTTCGATGCTCCCGTTCGGGCTGTGGGCAATGTGATCCCAGGTTGCCAGCGCCTCGCCTTCCGAGACTGTGGTGCGCCACTGCTCCCACCCCATGAACTCCAGCCGCGCTGGTTGCCCAAACCAGCTTGCCACCGCCTCCGCGTAACCGCGCAGCGTCAGTGCAGCCGGCGAGACGACATGAAAGCTCTCTCCGATACACTGGCTCCAGTTGGCCAGCGCCTGCATGAAGGCTTGCGCCACGTCGTCACCATGAACGTGGTGCACCGTTTCCAGGCCGAAGTTTGGCAAGGTCAGGGTTTGTCCAGTGGCCAGCTTGCGGAAAACCTCGGGGTTGAAGTTTCCCGCCGGGTTGACGGGCCAATGGCCAACACCAACCACATGGCCGGGATGGAGGACCGTAGCTGGAAAACCGTTACGCTGCGCTTCGGTTAGCAGGTAGGCTTCAATGGCCGCTTTCTGCACCCCGTAATCGCTCACCAGGTAGGGATCAACCTTTGAGGGATCTTCGACTGTATAGCGGTGGAACGGACGACGCGGTTGCTCCTCAGTAGCAGGAACCTCAGTATTGTAGCCATGAACCCACATCGTGCCGCAGTGCATGAAGAGCCGTACCTCGCCCCGCAAGGCATCGACGATCTGCTGTGCGCTCTCCGGAGTGTAACAGATCAAATCGATGACTACGTCACCTTGCAGCGCCCTCACCTGCTCTCCAAGAGTCCCTTTGGCATCTTCCTGTTCACGATCCAGATGAATCGCCTGCACGCGATTCCAAGCCCCGTTCGGAATATAAGGTTTCGTTTGCCCCCGTGAGATATTGATTACCTCATGCCCTGCATTAACGAGGCGTGGGATCAAATACGTACCGATGTGACCACTTCCACCCAGCACTATGACGCGCATGTTGCCAATCCTTTATCATTTGTACGGAGCATTACACACAAAACGAGGCTGTGGCGTGGAATGACGCTATATATGCAGGACGCCCTGCGATCAAACGCTTAGCCCCTGCATCACCCTACCCCACCGGTGGCAATCAAGACGGCAATCACGGCAGCAGCGAGGACAAGCGTGGCGAAAACCGCGATGGCGATGATCTTGAGCCAGTAGTCAGTGGGCTTGCGCTCCGCCTCCACCACATGCAGCTGGCCGCGTAACTCGCCTAACTGCTCCTTGGTTTCGGTTAGCTGGGTTTGCAGTTGCTTGCGCTCCCCGCGTTCTTCCTCAAGCGCTTCTTCCAGGAGGTCTACCTGCTTTTCAAGCGTGATGATCTGAAGATTGAGCTTTTCCGCCTGCTTGGAGATCGCGATACTGGCCGCTTCAGCGGGGACCATCGGCACTTCATTGTCATGCCCTGGTTTGGGCGGAATATCGGGTAATCCCCGCCAG
>JAFGBV010000197.1 GCA_016932955.1 Anaerolineales bacterium
GCAGGATGGACAATACCAGCAGCAGGGCAAACATAGCAGCGGCTGAACCGATAAAAAATGGCAATTGGAGGGAACTCTCGGATAGCCAGCCGCCCAAGAGTGGTCCCAGAACGATGCCGATGCCCATGGCCGCGCCCAGCTTGCCCATGCCAGCGCTGCGTTCCTGTTCCGCTGTGTTGTCGCCGATATACGCCATGGCGGTGGGCATGGTGGCGGAGGAGAGGATGCCCGAGAGCGTGCGGGCGACAAACAGCATCCAGAATTTGGTTGCCAGCCCAAAGAACAGCAACGCGGCGGCATAACCGAAGATGCCGATGCTGAGCACGGGCTTGCGTCCCCAGCGGTCTGAGAGCACTCCCCACAGCGGGGCGCAGATGAGCTGCATGAGCGAGTAGGTGGACATCAGCCAACCCAGCTCGCGACCACCAGCGCCCAGGTTCTGGATGTATAAGGGCATGATCGGCAGGACCAGCCCGTAGCCCACCATCACCACCAGCAGGGTAAAGCTCAGAATCCACAGGCTGCGCGTTTGCATGGTATGGTCACTCGAGGGTAACCGTGCCCTGGTCACCATCCACGGTGACCACCTGCCCGGTGTGGATACGGCGGGTGGCGACGCCGGTGCCCATTACAGCCGGGATGCCATATTCGCGGGCGACGATCGAGCCGTGGGTGAGCGGGCCGCCGATGTCGGTGACCACGGCAGAGGCCATGGCGAAGAGCGGCGTCCAGGCAGGGGTGGTGGTGCCCGCCACGAGCACCTCACCGGGCTGCATCTGTTCGAAGTCTTGTGCTCCATGAAGAACGCGCGCCGGGGCGGTGACCCTACCAGCGCTGGTTGGAACACCTTTCAACATATGAGTAGTTTGCTCTGATTCAGATGTTGCAACATAGATGTCCATGCTGATACCCATATACTTCTTTTTCATGGGGATCATGGAGGGCGGGATGACCTTCTTAAGCCTCTGCAACTCTTCTTTGCGCTGGGCTACGCGTTGTACATAATTCTCAACGGGTTTCTGCGCCTCCAGAACGGTGACCAGGAGATCAACTTCATCTTTCTCCAACCAGTAGATGTCCTGCGCTTCAGCGATGGCACCGGCATGGACAAAACGGCTGCCCAACTCAGACAGCATCTGGCGTAAGAGCGGGAAGCCCAACCCGATATCCGCCAGGGCATCCTCGCGCACCTGGCTCATCGCCTGACCAATGCGCAGGGAGTTCTTGAATGCCCAACGCTTGAAGCCCTTGAGGCGCGCCAGGGCTGCCTGGGCGGTCTGCTCGCGCAACTCGGCGCTGTTCTGCTGGCGCTCGTGCGGGTTCGTGCCACCACCGCGCAGATACATCTTGAGCGTCTCTAACAGCGGGGCAGGATCGTTTATCGGCAACGAGTGGGCAAAATCGAGCTGGTAGATCATATGACCAAAGCGGCTGAGGTGGAGGTTGAACTGCTGCTGGAAAGCCTGCCAGGTTTCGCTGGCTAGCGCAGAGGGAATCTGATCACCCTGTAAGTGTTCAACAAGCTGGCGCCCGGAAAGCGCGAGGAGCACCTGCGCCAGATCGGAGTGCTGCTGGCAGAATTGAGCGAGGTCGTAAAGCGACTTCTCCGCCTGGATGGGCAAGCTGTCGTAACCCATTATCAAAACAGGAGCAGGCGGGTCGCCTGGTCTTTGTATCAGTTTCTCGTAGACGCGAGAGTGAAGCATCTCGGCGCCGGCTGAGGCACCCATGGTGGCGAACAGCAGGGAGGCCATATAGTACATCGCCTCGCCATTAAGCTCCTGGGCATCCCGCCACAACTGGCTTGTCGAGCGCTCAGCCAATGGGGTGTCTGCCAGCCGATCAACGGCCTGTTTGTAACCGGGGAGCAACTCGTCGCGCCAGAAGGGGATCAGCCGCTTGAGCATGCGCGGGTAAGCCGGGATCAAATTGAACAATACCCACTTCCAGACGCGGGGAGGAAAACCGGCATTCATATAAGCATAATGGTTGATGCTGGTGAAGTATTCTTCGTGGAGGACCGGCTCGGAGTGGGTGAGGTTCCTGCCGGCGCGGTAAGCGCCGCGCACAACGGCAGGGATACCCATGGTCTCGAAGAGCGGGCTGAGCGGGTCGGGCAACAAGTCGACCAGGCTGCCGCGCATGTAGATGCCCTTGGGATCGCGGCGCGGCCACACGAGCGGGGCAACGGGGAGGGGTTCAGCCGGCAGGCTGGTGATGGGACGGGATTGCAGGATGTAGAGCTCACCACCCGACTGACACCATTCGATATCCTGCGGCGCGCCGTACAGCACTTCGATCTGGTTGGCGAGCTTGACCAGCCTGGCGACCTGGGCTTCGTTCAGCGTGGCAAGGTTGCGCTGCTCTTCTGGCACGGGCTGTTCGGTGGTTCCACCCGCTGTACGAACGGTCATCATAGTTTTATCGGCAATGTCCGCCTGCTTGAGTTTGCTGGTGTGCTTATCAACAGTGAGCGTGTCGGGAGTGACGTATCCGCCGACGATTGCTTCACCCAATCCCCAGGCAGCGTTGATCAGCATCTCGTCCCGCCGCCCACTGAGCGGGTTGGCGGTGAACAAGATACCAGCAGACTCAGCCTCAATCAGCAACTGCACCACCACCGCCAGGGCAACGGCGCTCTGGTCAACATTGTGCTGAAAACGGTAAGCAATGGCGCGAGCTGTCCATAAGGATGCCCAGCAGCGCTTGACCGCCTGCTGAACTGCCTGAAGACCTGAGATATTGAGGTAAGTTTCTTGTTGACCGGCAAATGATAACTCGGGCAGGTCCTCTGCGGTGGCTGACGAACGTACCGCTACGGGTGGCTCGACGCCGGACAGCCCGGCATAAGCCTTCTCGATGGCCTCGCCCACTTCCAGCGGGATGGGGCAGGCAATGAAAGCATCATAGATGCGTCGCGAGGCATCCTCCAGGCTGGCGGATTGGGCAAGGTTTACATCTGCCAGGATGTCAAGCAGAAGGGGTTGCAGGTTGTTTTGGCTGACAAAGTGGCGGTAAGCGGCTGTGGTGACATGAAAACCGCCCGGCACGGGCAGCGCCGCGCGCAGCAATTTTGCCAGCGAGGCACCTTTACCGCCGACATTCTCCAATATAGCGTCGGCGTCATCTAAAGGAAGGATATATGGGAATGTCATGATTTACCTCCGTAGGGTTCGAAACGTTCCAGGCTGATCAGGCCGAGGTTCAAATCCCAAAGCTTATTGAGGATGCCGCGCAGGCGTGCCTGGTCGACGATCATGCCGCTAAGCAGGGTGACGGGGGGCTGTTCACTATCCAGGCTGATCGCCAGCCCATTCAGCCAGGCTGACCACTCAGGGTTAATGCGCCCCTCGATCTTGATACGGTAGATATATTGGGGTGACGAATCGTTCACCACCATCCTGCCTCCTGGTATGCATCCAGTTTACACCCAAGAGCGGCAGGCTGTCATCCCTAAACTTGGGGAGTTGGTTGGTGATTCTGATGGGGAGTTGGTGATTCTTAGGAGGAATCAAACCAGGTGCAGCTCTTGTGCACGGCTGGCAGCTTCGAGCCGACCATGCACGCCCAGCTTGCTGTAGATGGCCTTGATATGCGAGCGCACGGTGTGCACCGAGATGAACAGCTTATCAGCCAGCTGATCGGCAGACAGACTGGTCCCCACCAACAGGCGCAGCACCTCCAGCTCGCGAGCGGAGAGCGGCTCGGGTAGCTCCATGGCA
>JAFGBV010000198.1 GCA_016932955.1 Anaerolineales bacterium
CTATCCCAGCGCTGGCTGGAACGATACAGGGCATCGTAATAAGTTTCTTTCGTCTGCTCGATGATGCGCTCCAGGCTGATGTATCGTCCGACCTGGTAACCAGCCTCGTACAGCAGCATTAGATTCAGCAGTCGCGCCATGCGGCCGTTGCCATCCGAGAACGGATGAACGCACAGAAAATCCAAAATAAAAGCATTGATCAATAACAAGCGATCAATCTGCTCTTCTTGCCAGGTGCGTCCCAACGATCGGCATAATTCATCCATTGCAGCCGGGGTTTCCTCTGCTGGCAGGGGAACAAAACGAGCCACGTCACGCCCATCGGGCAGGCGTTGGCGGATCACGTTGTTCTGCTGCTTCCAGGCGCCGCCCTCACTGGGCAGGTAAGCGTATAAAGCCGCATGCATTTCTAACACCATCTGAGGCATTATGGGAGGGCGCAGTTGACCTGTATGGATCTGCGCCAATAGATCGCGGTAACCAGCGATCTCGCTTTCAGAACGCGTCTGTGGGGGGGTCTGGGTCATCAATGCCTGCAAACGGTGCGGGGGAATCACAATCCCCTCGATACGATTGGATGACTCGGCAGACTCAATGATGGCAACCCGACGCAGGGATTCAAGCACCTGGGGGGCCTGGTGAGCATAAAGCTCCTGCCTCCCCTGGTAACGACCCAGTGAGGTCATCAGGTTTGCGACGCTGATATCCACGGGTTCCATTAACCGGTTGTTACGGAATGACCACACCTGACACCTCCTGCAATATCAAACCTTTCATCCTCACCTGTGCCACATCTACCTGGGCGCATCCGGAAAGGCTTGGTTCCAACAATTGTGTTGTGCGAGAGAGATTATAGCATCAGATCCAGGCAGAATTGGTATTGAAAGCCTTTTCGCCCCGCAAGGCGGCTCCCAGAGCGCACGGTTCACATCCGTGAGGTTCGGAGGTTCGAGCCCTCTCGCGCCCACTAAAACGAATCATATACCACGAGAGAGACGGCGCGCTACACCGTCTCTCTCGTGGTATTGGGCAGCCCGCTAACGCTGCACCAGTGGTAAAAAGGACGGTATCGCGGCCATCACCTGGCTGGTTTGGGTATTATTGCCCTCGTAGATATCATCCTCGCTGCAGGTTATACTCAACGTCACAGGGTACAGCGTGCCCAACTCTACGCCACCCGGCAAACTAACCTGCAGGTAGACCGATTGGACTGCCCCGCCGGGTAAGTCAGCCAGCTCCCAGGTCAGCATCTGCCCATTGATGTTGGTGGGAGCAGGCGTGGCGCTCAGGTAGGTCAGGCTGGCATCCAGGCTGGCAGTCAACTGCACCTGCGAGGCCGCGCCCCCGCCCTGGTTGCCCACCCGGATGGCGAGCGAAGCGGATTCGCCCGGGCTTCCACCCGGCTGAATGGGCGCTTGCACGTACACATCCACGCCGCTGCCGGCATAGGGCGCTACGCCAAAGCCGGTCAGGCTGCTATCCAGGCTGTCGCGGTCGCTCCGCAGGATGGCGGTTGGGGTGAGCAGCTCACCGGAGCCATCCACCAGGGCGTAGTAAATGAACGGCCGCCGCTGGATGCCTCTGCCTCCGCTAGAGCCAAAGTCGAACCAGGTGAGGATACCGTTGCCGTAACCATCGCTGGTGACCGACATGCCCTCATTATAGTCGGTGGTATAGGGGTTGGTCATCGTGTGCACCTGCCCGGAGAGATTGTAACTGCCATCCAGCAGGGCGTAACCGACGCCGTCCATGCCCATTGGCCAGGCAACGAGAATGTTCCCACCGCTGAGCTGCACCGCGTCGGGATAGCCGCCCAAGGGGGTGTCGCCGGTGGTCAGGTTGGTTGTGGCCTTCACCAGCCCGCCGGCGTTATCCAGCACAGCGTAATACACATCGTCAAACCCGTAGCCTCGCGCAAACCAGGTGAGCAGGGCGCGCCCGTTGGACAGAGTGGCCAGGTTGGGGTTGGTACTGTTATCCAGGTTCGAGGAGGTATCGGCGGTCATGCGCGTGGCAGGGGTAATTTGAGCGCCGCTGGTGGCGCGCACGGCGATGTACACATCGTTGATGTACTCGTTCATGGAAGGCATGGTTTCCTTCTCCCAGGCCAGGGCGAAGCGATCTGCCCCTACCGCTGCCAGGCTGAGGTTCTTGTAATACAGACGCCCACCGGTATTCCAGGGGGTAGGCGTGGTGTTGTTCGTCAGGTTGGCGGGGCCATAGGCCAGCGAGCCATCCGCATTGAGCACGGCAAAAAACAGGTTGGCAAGCACTGTGTAGGGAGAAGCAGCATAGTTGAAATACTGGCGCATCCAAAACAGGCCGATCTTGCCATCAGAGGTGGTTGCCACCGCCGGGTAGGCCTCCCAGGTGTATTGGGGCTGGCTACTCATATCCGTCAGGCAGCCGGTTGGGCGAACGGTGGCGCCGGTCTTATCCAGGATGGTGAAGCAGATGCCGCCATCTCCCCAGGCATAGACCAGGCTGCCGTTGGACTGAGCCGCAACGGAAGATTCGTAGCCATCGGTGCCGCCGGGGGTTGCCTGCACCAGGTTGCGCTGCCCCGGCTCGACCAGCTCCAGGTACATGCCCTGGTCGCCCATGTCGGTGAACACCTGGGCAAAAGATGCCGGCACAATGGCGTGCATCTGAGCGGTGTGCTTGACAGAGGGGCTCAGCGAAGAGGCGGCAACAAAGGATGCGATCGTATTCGCTCCGCGCGTTGCCCCGCTGGGGATACTGATCTTTGCCACTACGGTGCGGCTGGCGCCGGGGTCCAGAGGGCCTGTATCGCAGACGCCGTCGCTGTCGGTATCGGTCAAGGGTGTGACGCCATCAGCAGCGAAGAAAGATACCGGCCAGGTGGAATTGGCGCTCAGGTCGAAGGTGTCGCTGCCCAGGTCGCCAGCGTTGAGCACCTCCACCGTGAAACTGGCAGCCTGCCCGGCCTGGCTGTAGGCAGATTGGTAGGCGGGCAGCGGGCGCGGCCGGGCGGAAGGCTCCGGGTAATAGAACGTAAAAGCCCCGTGATCGGGAATCAAACTGATCTGCACACCGTCCCAGCCGCTATCATCTTCTATCCCTGCGGAGTAAAAATTGATGGTGGGGATCATAAAATACTGCATCTTGATATCACCGTTCTCGTACAGCAGCGCCTCAAACCAGACGGTTTCGGAATATTGCTCATCGATCAAATTGACCCACTCGACGGCAAAATAGCGGTTTGGCGCAGTTCCGCCCAGGCCATAGCGCACCCCTGCGCCGCCGCCGAACTTAAGCCGCGTCCACAGGGGAGCAATGATGTTGTTGGGCGTGGTGTACTTGGGCAGGTAGGTGTTATAACGATAGAAGGGATTAGCCACGCCGTCGGTAAAACTGATGAAGCCATCCGTGTTGACGTACAATTGGGTGTAAGCGCGGCCGTAGTAACGGAAGGTAAAGCCCAGGTCAAAAGGCCCGGCAAACGCACCAGGCGTGTTCAGGCCGGTGTCTTGGTCGGGGGTAACCCATTCCCATTCCACCTCGTCCAGAGTGTAGCCATAGTGGTTTCCCGGGATGATCTCTGCCGGGCTGCTGCGGGCCGCCGGGACAGGCAGGCCGCAGAACAACAGGCAGGTCAGGCAGATACTAGCCCAAACGCGGGGGCTCAGAAACGGTGTGCGCAAGGAACTGGACATGGTTTTCATATAGACACTCCCTCCTGTCAGTGTATTCCCCCATTATAATCCCCTGAAAGACATTGGATCATTGGGACTTGCCGTTATGGAGGGCAGGGATGGGGGTGTTTTGCGGGCGGAGCCCGCAAAACACCCCCATATATCTGCTCATCCACGGGGATTCCCAGAAAGCCAAGACATTCCATCGATTAGGTGGAGCGGGATACATCCGCCCCACCACGGCCAATCCCAGAGAACCGTGGAGCGAAAGGAAAACTGCCGATGAAGACCATTCTCGAATACATCTTTCTTGAGCCGTTCCCCCTGGATTGGCTGGTGCAGGATAGTATCGCCATCCTGCTAACGCTGCTTGTGCTGGCTTTCATAATTCGACGTGAGAAGCGCCCTGCTGGCTTTCGCCTGGCTCAACAACCGTCGACTCGCACGGACCACATAACTCGGAGGCTATTCTTCCTTTTCTACCAGGCGCAGGGTGAGGATTTCATAGGGCCTCACGGTGAGGTTCACCTGGTTGGCCTGGTGGGGAAGCTCAGCTCATGCAAAGTTATACTGGCCTGATCCTTGCGTATAGCCCCGGCTGGACGGAAACCCTGCGCCGCGACCAGCCGGGCAGCTCTATGGACCTGCCCAGGTTATTTAATGGCGGCTATCACCGCACAGCTTTTCCCATCCATCAATCTCTGGATTGGAATGGCTTGTGTGGGCGCACTCTCTCTATCGCCCATGTTCCCCAGCCGGATGATCCTGCTCACCTATCTATGTTCGCACGCCTGCGAGACATCTTTGATCGCTATCAAAACAATGGGCAGGTTGTCATCCAGTACGAGACCGAGCTGTACTACGGCCACCTGAAATAAATCTTTGCTGTGCGGTGTTTTAATTGACCGAATCCATTCCAACTGCGTAACTCCAAAATATATTACAATTTGGAAGCGAGTGATGCAGAATCACGTGGATTTCCTGTTTTCCGAAAGCCGGAATTGAGGGCGAGTCTACGAATAGGGAGACATATGAATAAAGCCAACCAACTCCAGGAATACCCGCTCTTTGCTGGCCTCAGCGAGGCAGAGCTGGCCCAGATTGCCCCTTGCCTGTCAAAACGTACCTTCGCCAAAGGCGCGTACCTGTATCACCCGGGCAACCCGGCGCTGAATGTTTACCTGCTCGAATCGGGGCTGGTGCGCCTTTTCTTCACTGACAGCCGCGGCCAGGAATACATCCTGGAATTGGCTGGCCCGCAGGCCATTATTGGCATCCCCATGCTGCACCAAGATCAGAACCGCTTGCTGGGCGCCGCGGCGCTGCAGCCCTCGGTGTTGCTGGTGCTTTCCAAGCAAGACCTGTTCCGTTTGGCGCAGCGTTTTCCCCAGTTGATGCAGAATGTCTACCGCTTGATGGATGGCACGCTCAGGAAGATGGTGCAATTTGCCCAGATGCTGGTCACGCTGAGTGTAGACGCGCGCCTGGCGAGGCTGCTGCTGTACCTGAGCAAACTCTGTACTGATCCAAAACACCCGGATGAATTCGAGATGCACATCAGCCAGGCAGAACTGGCCCACTGGCTGGGCGCCAGCCGCGGGCACCTCAACCGCGCCCTGAAGCTCCTGCAGGCGCGCGGCCTGATCCGCGTGGAGGGGCAAAAATTCACCCTCCTCGACCGGCCCGGCCTGCAGCGCATGACAGAAGGTTGATCTGCCCGGTGGCCCCTGCACGTGTAACAAATCGCACACATTTCCTGTAACATTTCTTACAACAGAATCGGGCGTTTTCGCCTACAATTACCGCGTACTTTTGCCCCAATAATCCCATAAGGAGAAATGTATGTCAAAAGAAGCGGTCGAATTCGCCATTGGCAAAGCCTTGCTGGATGCCGCCTTCCGCGCCGCCTTGCTAGCCGACCCCGAAAAAGCCCTGGCGGGCATGGACCTGACCCAAGCCGAGAAGGCCGCGCTCAAGCGCCTGGATGGCGAGACGCTGGATTCTCTGGCATATTCCCTGGACGAGCAAAAGAGAAAACTGCACTTGCAGGATGTTTGGTAAGCCTCCAAACCTCGTTTAGTCCCAGATATTGGGCGAAAGGATCCCCCCATGAAACGAACCCCTTTGATCTCAATTTTTACCTTGGTCATTGTCTCCCTAACAGCCTTGAGCCTGGGTGTGACCCCCGCACGCGCCGCCGGGCCGCTGTGCTATGTGGACGACAGCGCCGTGGGCTCCAACGACGGTACATCTTGGATCAATGCCTACACCAGCCTGCAATCAGCCCTGACAGATAGCGGCTGCAGCGAGATCTGGGTGGCCGCGGGCACTTACTATCCCGGCGCCTCGGGGACGCGCACCGCCACCTTCCAACTCAAAAATGGGGTGGAGATC
>JAFGBV010000199.1 GCA_016932955.1 Anaerolineales bacterium
GTGCGCGCCGCCTGGAGCTGGTCGAGCGGCTCCTGGCTGGCAGGGGTGATGACTGGAGATACTCGGCTGAGCGGAGACACGTTGTTCAGACGCCTTTGTAAACTAAATGCTTTATCGCGCCACCTGGGATCCAGGTCCTCGTCGGCTGTTACTTCGTCGAGAATGTCCTGAGCCTGGGAAGTGTGTTTCAGGCGGATAAGATGGTCTGCTGCCTGGAGCTGGTGAAATATGCTGGATGATTCTCTGCCAAGCGCGTCCCACACGATGGCGGCATCTTCAGGCATCTCCCTGAATTCAAGCTCCGCCGCGGCCATTGCGCGGATCTCGTCTCTGGTAGCAGAATCTTTACCCAGCCTGAGCAGGTTTGGGAAGGCGCCTAGCTTGCCCAGGGTGTGAACTATCTTTACCGGTTGTTGGTGGCGGATATGAGGATTGTGCAGGTATTGTTCTAACAGGTTCTCACTTGGCAGTCCAATAAGGCGAAAGAATGCGCGTACGCTATGGTCATTGAGCAGCCGTGGGTGAGCGTGGTTGGCGAAATACAAACTGACCCGGGTAACGTCAGAGGCCCAGGCGTCGGCGTAGCTTTTTAGCAGGCGTTCGGGTGATGATTCGATGAAATGCAGCAAGCGTTCACCGAACGGGCCGATCAGTTTCCATAAATAGCGGAAAATGTCCGGTAAGCGGGCGAAGAGATAAACCAGCCCAAGAAGAGGGACGCCTACGATTAACAGGACTACTAATACAAAATTTAGACTGGGAACAGCCAGAATTGAGAGAAAGACCAGGATCAGTGCCAGGAGGAACCAGATTGGCGATGGCAGCGCCAAAACAAGCGTTGGCAAGCTGCTCTTACCTGCTTTTTTTGCGGTTCTTATCCGCTCAGTTGTGGCCTTTAAGGTAAAGATGTTGAAGCCAATTACCGCTGCGACAAATAAAACGATAAGTAATACTGGATTACAGCAAAGCAAAGCGAACTGTTCGAAAATAATTTTGATCACACCCATGTTATCTCACCCCTCTGGCACATCATTCTTGTTCTCTTTTTCGTTCACCTCTCCCGGCCTGGCAGTGGTTTTGGCTCCACTGACTTGCAGGGCTTTCGCATAGTCAGACAATTTCTGCACCACGGCGTGGTTGAATGTCCCCTCCGGATATTTGCCGTCTTCCTGGCGCAAACCGGCTTCCCGATCTGTGAGCAGCGGAATGGCTTGTTCGACCGTGCGGATAGCCCAGATGTGAAAACGCCCGGCCTCAACCGTCTCGACCACCTCACGCTTCAACATCAGGTGATGCTGGTTGCTGGCGGGGATGACCACACCTTGCTCGCCGGTAAGCTTCTTGGCTTTACAAACCGCGAAGAATCCTTCGATCTTTTCGTTGACACCACCGATAGCCTGGATCTGACCAAGCTGGTTGATCGAGCCGGTAATGGCACGGTCCTGGCGGAGCGGCAAGTGGGAGACTGCAGAGAGCAAAGCCAGCAACTCGGCAGCAGAGGCGCTGTCCCCCTGGACTTCATCGTATGTTTGCTCGAAGGTCAGGCTGGCAGACAGGCTGAGTGGCTGATCCTGACCATAGCAGCGGTTGACGTAACCATTCAGGATGAGCACGCCTTTGGTGTGCAGCGCTCCACCCAGCTTGGCCTGCCGTTCGATGTCCACCACGCCGGCTTTTCCGGGGTAAGCAACAGCGGTTACCCGGGTGGGTCGTCCAAACTCGTAATCGCCCAGCATGAAGACCGACAGGGCGTTGATCTGCCCGCAGACTGTTCCAGAGACATCGATCATCAGCGTGTCCTTCTTGATCACTTCCCGGATGCGCTCTTCGTACAGGTTGCTGCGGTAGACTGCCTCGTCGATGGCTTGCTGGACATCCGTGGAGGTGACGATCTTGTGCTTTTTCTTGCTGGCCCAGTAAGCGGCCTCGCGTACCATGTCGGCGATCTTGCCGAAGCGGGTGGAGAGCTTGCCCTGGTCTTCTGCCATGCGCGAGCTATATTCGACCACCCTGGCAACAGCAGTCTTGTCAAATGGAGGCAGGCGGTATTCTTGGAGGACCGAGTTGACGAACAGACCATACTCGCGCTCGTTTTCGGGCGTGCGATCCATCAGGGTGGCAAATTCGGCCCGCACTTTGAACAACTTGGTGAAGTCCTCCTCGTATGCGCGTAAGGTATAATACAGGGTGGGGGTGCCAATGAGTAGAATCTTTACCCGCAATGGAATTGGCTCAGGCTCGAGGGTAGTGGTACTCAGGATGCCTAATTGATTTGCCAGCTCGACGATGCGGATCTCCTGATCACGCAGCACGCGCTTCAAGCCTTCCCAGGCATAGGGGTTGATCAACACGTCGCGGGCTGGCAGGACCAAATAACCGCCATTGGCGCGATGCAGCGCACCTGGACGGATCATGGTGAAATCGGTGCGGCTGGCGCCGAGGATCATTTCATGGTCAATACGCCCCAGCAGGTTGTTGTAGGAGGGATAATTTTCCACGATGACAGGCGCGCCCCGGCAAGTGGAATTGTCCACCAGCAGATTTACTTCGTAGCGCCCCATCCAGGTACGCCGGTCGCCAGACTGACTCTCGGGGGTTGGCATGAACAGGGATGTGTTGGCGATGATGTCTGCCTGGATGGCTTCCAGGTATTGCTTCACTGCTTCGTGGCCTATAAATGCAGATTTCAGTTCCTCGACCAATGGGCCAATCAGGAATGTGACCGTGCGGGAGTTGATCTCCTGCAACTGGTCCGCGGCAGACTTCTCCAGATTGCGCATTTCGAGCAGGGTTTTTTCCACCTCGGCGGTGAGCATTGTCTCCAAACTGCGCAACTTCTCGCGTTGCTCGGGGGTCAGCTTTTCCAGCTCTTCTGGCTTGAGTGGCTGTCCCTGCACAGCGGGAGCGAGAAAAAAGCCCGAACTGGTGCGGGCGATGACGAAGTTGTGTTTTTCGACGAAGGTTTGTAGACGGGCAAAGCTGAGATCATGTTCTTTTTTGATCTTGCCCATAAGTTGGTCGCGCTCGGCAATATATTCTTCACTTTCAAAGCGGCGGGGTATTTCGCTGGTGCAGTAATTGACCAGCTCCTTGACTTTCTTACGGAACTCACTCCCCTTGCCTGGGGGCAGGTGTAAGCAGCGCGGCTGAAGAGGGTTGTCAAAATTATTGACATAGCACCAGTCATCCGGCACAGCTTCCCTGGCAGCCAGCCGTTCCAGATATTCACGGCTGAGCGTGGTGCGTCCAGAGCCAGACAGTCCCATTACAAAGATATTATAGCCGGGGCCGCTGATCTCGCTGGCAAGCTGCAGAGCGCGGATGGCGCGCGGCTGCCCGATCACGTCTTGCAGATCGGGTAGCTCGGCAGTGCTTCTAAACCCCAGCGTCTGTGGGTCACAGGGAAGATATAACGTGCTAGCGGGCAGCTCGTCAGGATATGTGGTGGTCTGTCCTTTTGGACGGGATTTTCGCGCTACCATAGAGCCTCGATTCTGGTCGTTCCCGGCGACCATGCCGCCCTGAAGGCCTCCTAGGAGGTCACGAGGTGAATGCCTTGCACTAACAAACCCAATTGGGCAGCTACCAGCCAGATAAGCACAAAAGTCAATCCCCAGACAGCCAGATTGATCCAATTGGCAGCCTGGTCGATACTGATCTGGAGCGTGGTCTGAAGCTGACCGATCTGTTCCTGATATTGCTCGACAATTGCTTGAGCGTCATCCAGGTTCTTGCTGATCTCAAGAACATTGGCAGAAATGCCTTGGAGATCAGTTTCAAGGGTAATCAGGCTGGTACCGGTGGCATCCAGGTCATCGCCGATACCCTGGATCGAGCCAGGCAGGGATTCGAGGGTAGCAGCGATTGCACCCAGGGAGACGCTTAATGACGTTTGGGGATCGTATTCGATACCGATGAGGGGGACGCTAGACAGTCCAAGCAGGACACCGTCGATGACTGCGGCGGACTGCTGAGAGGCGAGGATGGCTGCCTGGGTGTTGGTAACCGTGGCAGGGATATCCTCGGTGAATAAGACGCTGAAGGAGTCGATGGTCGTACTGGTCTTGTTCACATTGTCTGCCAGTGTCAGGGTGGTGTCAGCCAGGGTGTTGATACTGGTAGAGGCATTGCCCAGGGTATCATTGACTACCACCAACCCTTCAGCCGTGGTCTCCAATGTTACGGAGGCTGTGGTAAGACCGCCGACCACTTTTTCTGCGATAACTGGTTTGTTTTTCCAGAGCCGTACAGCCATGAACAGGCTGATTGCCAGGCTAACGATCGAGATTAGGATCATAAGCACGGCGACGATTTTCTTGAAGGTGTTCATGGACTCGACCTCCGTTCAGTTTAGTAAGGTTACCCGCACCTGGTAAGATTGTACCATAACGCATGTTTTGTACTGCGGTTATAATTGTTTTTTCAAACCTGAAGGATTGGATGAAAATTTATGCACATTCTGGTAACCAACGATGATGGGGTCATGGCGCCTGGCTTGCTGGCATTGGCGCAGGAAATGCGCCTGCTGGGTAAAGTGAGCGTGCTGGCTCCGGACCATAACTGGTCGGCTTCGGGGCACGTGAAAACGATGCACCGCCCTTTGCGGGCGTGGGAGGTGACGCTGGCGGATGGCTCGACTGCAATGACTTCGGATGGTGCGCCTTCGGATTGCGTGGCGCTGGCGCTGCTGGGGCTGATCGGGGAGTCAATCGATCTGGTCGTCTCGGGGATCAACCCGTATGCCAACATCGGTCATGACATCACTTACTCTGGTACGGTGACAGCAGCAATGGAGGCAGTTATTGGGGGAGTGCCGGGGCTGGCTTTCTCGCTGCATTCACCGGAAGGCTTCAAGGGGCAGTTGGATTATGGACCGGCGGCGCGGATGGGACGCCGCATCATCCAGTCTTTGGTTGATCAAGGTCTATCCAACCGTACGCTGCTGAACATCAACGTGCCCTACCTGCCCGACGAGCAGATTCGAGGCGCTTTGGTCACCCGTTTAGGATTGCGCCTGTATCGCGACCAGTTGGACCGCCGTCTGGATCCGCGCGGCCGTCCTTATTATTGGATTGGGGGTGAGTCTCCCACGGCTGTGCCGGATGAGGGCACCGATTTTGGCGCTTTGGAGCGCGGGTTTGTCTCGATCACCCCCATCGACCTCGATTTAACAGATTATGGAGCGATGGATACGTTGCAGAAGGTGAAATGGGAAATTGACCTCTTGACAGAATAGAGAATCGCTGTAAAATCGGGCGGAATATGGAACGATTCAAGATATTCTCCCGCCTGGAATTAACTCGCCCTCGGAGCGTTAGCTCCCGTGGGCGAGTTTTTTATACGTGAGCAAATAGAGCCTTTCGGGCTCTATTTTTTTGCCAATTTTTAGTCGAAGGAGGAAGGTATGTCAAAGAACGTAAACACCAAGGTGATGGGATATCTACCGAATGATATCCCCGCGATCGGTCAGATCATCCTGCTGGGATTCCAGCATGCGCTGACCATGTTCCCGGCGACAGTGTTGGTGGCGCTGTTGGTGGGATTTCACCCGAGCACCGTATTGCTCGCCTCAGGTCTGGCGACAATCGTGGCGCTGTTGGGCTCAAGATTGGGGATTGGCAAGTTCATCCCGCTGTATTATGGCTCGAGTTTCAGCTACATCGCCGCGATCCTGGCGGTGACCAATGCTTCGTACGGGACCCCGGCATCAGATGACTTGATCGGGATGGCACAGGCGGGTATCATCGTGACCGGCGTGCTAAACGTGGTTGTCGGGCTTTTGATCCGCTTTGCAGGTGGCAAGCGCGCCATCGACAAAGTGTTGCCTCCCATCGTGACCGGCTCTGTGGCGGCAGTGATCGGTTTTGCGTTGGGTAAGTCAGCGCTGGATATGGCTAGCGGGGTTGCGGTAAATATCACCGGCGGGGACGCAAAATGGTGGCTGGCGGCAATCGTCACCTTGTTCTCGACGGTGATGTTCTCCGTGTATTTGCAAAACAGGGGATTCGTTGGCATGTTGCCCATCTTATTTGG
The DNA here is from genome assembly GCA_016932955.1 of Anaerolineales bacterium. Next base: position 6,034 of record JAFGBV010000199.1, read on the forward strand.
GGCGATTGTCGGGTACCTGGTCTCCATTCCGCTTGGTCTGGCAGACCCTGGAGCAATCCTGAAAGCAGATGTTTTCACAGTTCCGCATATCACGCTGCCCAATTTCACTGGGAGTATGAGTATGACGGCAATTGCCAGCATTGCCATCATGGCGATTGCTACCATTCCAGAGTCCACTGCTCACCTGTACCAGATTGGATTGTACGTTGACCACCTGGCGGATGAATTGAAAAAACCGAAATACAGCCTGAGCCAGTACATAGGCTTCAACCTGGTATTGGACGGTATTGGCGATATGATCAACGGTTTTCTGGGCGGCGCGGCTGGCACGAACTATGGTGAGAACAATTCACTGATGGTGATCACGCGCAACTATTCGGGAGTCTCACTACTGGCGGCCGCGATCATTGCCATCCTGATGTCGTTCAGCGGCAATCTGGCCGCGCTGGTGCAGTCCATTCCAACAGCGGTCAGCGGCGGCCTGGCGATCTACCTTTTCGGTGTGATCGGCATGCAAGGTATTGCACTGATGATGTCGGAGAAGGTCAATCTGTTCGATCCGAAGCAATTGGCGATCGGTGCCAGCATCCTGATCATCGGGGTTGGTGGGCATATCGGTTACGCGGGCGGTTTCCTGCCTATTCCGCTGTTGTCCGGGATCTTTCCAAACGGTTGGCCGGCGATTGCCACCGCAGCAGTAGTGGGTATCCTGTTGAACGCAATCTTTTTGATCTTCAAAACACCGGGAGATAGGAAAGTTAAATGATTAAACTGCCGGGTTTGATTGACGTGCATGTTCACCTGCGTGAGCCGGGCGCGACTCACAAGGAAGATTGGGACAGCGGCACAGCCGCGGCTTTGGCCGGAGGCTTTACCACGATCCTCGGGATGCCCAATACCAGACCGCCGGTGACCGATGCGGAGACACTGGCGCTGGCGCTGGATGCTGCTCATAAAAAGGCGCGCTGCGATTATGCACAATATTTGGGCGCCGGCGCAGATAACATTGAGTCAGCCGCCGCGCTGGCCTCCCAGTCTGCCGGTCTCAAAATGTATCTTGACCAGACCTACGGTCCGTTGCGATTGGATGATATGGCTACCTGGATGGCGCATTTCGAGCGCTGGCCGCGCCAGATGCCCATCGTGGCGCATGCCGAGAGCCGCAGCCTGGCCGCTGTGATCTTGATGGCTGCCCTATACGACCGGGCGGTACACCTGGCGCACGTCTCGCTGCGAGAAGAAATCCTGCTGATCCGAGAGGCGAAACAACGTGGTTTGAAGGTAACTTGCGAGGTGACTCCTCATCACCTGTTCTTGACCGAGGATGACATCCCTACGCTGGGCGCGGGGCGCAGCGAAGTGCGCCCACGCCTGGCGATGGCGGCTGACCGGCAGGCGTTGTGGGACAACTTGCAGGTGATCGACTGCTTTGCTACTGATCACGCCCCCCACACCCTGGAGGAGAAGGACAGCACCAACCCGCCGCCTGGTTTCCCTGGGCTGGAGACAGCCCTGCCCTTGCTGCTGACGGCGGTGCATGAAGGCAGACTAACGCTGGATGACCTGACCGCGCGCATGGTGACCAACCCGCGGCGTATATTTCAAGTGCCAGAGCAGCCAGATACCTGGATTGAAGTGGATCCCGAGGCAGTCTGGGAGATACGCGCTGACCAAACGCATACCCGCTGCGGCTGGACGCCCTTCGAGGGCTGGAAGGTGCGCGGCAGGATGACACGGGTTGTTTTACGCGGTGCAGCAGCCTTTAGCGACGGGCAGGTTTTAGCCGCGCCGGGCAGCGGCAGGAATATCCGAAATCGTAGGATATAAATTCACAAATTTGAGGTATAGTATTTAAGAAGGAGTATAAAATGGCAGCTTTTTCAGCCCCCAC
>JAFGBV010000021.1 GCA_016932955.1 Anaerolineales bacterium
GCCTGGTTGGCAGGGCCTTTGGTCTGGAAATTATGATCGACCCCGACCAGGATTGCCTCCTGAAAGCCCATGTAATAGGCTAATTGCAGGGCTACATAGGTCACGGTGAAACCCTCGAACATGCGCCTGCTTGCATCTCCACGGAAGTTTTCTACGCCGGTGTAATCCGTATCCAGAAAGATTGTTTGTGGATCGCTGCCCAACCAGCGGCGGGCCCGCCAGGTGATGAATTTGGGGAAGTTGAGCGCTTTCATCTCCTCCGCGCATTGCTCCAACACCAGATCGTTTACAGAAACCAGGCAGGTGGTGGGGAAACCCAGCTCTGGAAAGAGCATATAGATGCGATTCAGGCCAAAGGTGAACTCACCCTTTAGCTTGCTCAGGTCTGTGTTGCGCAGGCTGGGTCCGTTGCCGATCACAAAGCAGCGTTTGCCTGTGTGGGAATTGTGGTACCTTTGGAGCATCCGCTGGGATTGCCTCCAGCGCGGAGAGAAGGTGCGGGCGGTAATATGCCGCCCGCGGTTATACCACCACCAGTAAGTATCCGAGCCAGCCTTCCAGAGCGGCGCGGGGAGGATGCGTTTCAATGCGCTTTTGTTCATCGCGCTCCTCCTTCGGCTACTCTGTGCTCAAGCGGGCAGTCGCTCCGCCATCGACAATGAGCGCCTGACCGGTCATGAAAGACGACTGGTCTGCATCCGCAAGGAAGTAGATGGCATGAGCAATCTCATCCGGTTGGCCGACGCGACCGTTCACGGTTCTGCGCGCCAAGTTGTCCAGGCGCTCTGTGATGTTGCTTCCACCCACGTGACCACGACCGAGGCCGGCGCGCAGCATGGGGGTATCCACGGCTCCGGGTAAAATGGCATTGCAGCGGATGTTGTCGCTGGCGAACTCAATGGCGATGGCGCGCGTCAGCGCCAGCAAGCCGCCCTTGCTAGCTGCGTAGGCAGCGATATTGGCAGAGGTGGCTACGGCGTGCACTGAAGAAACATTGACGATTGCTCCCCCTCCGGCATTCTTGAAGAGTGGGTGGGCCAGCTTGATCGCTAGAAAGACAGAGCGCAGGTTAGATGCCATGACCGCGTCCCATTCTTCGACGCTGGTTTCCAGCAAAGGCTTGGCCACCTGCAAGGCGGCGTTATTGACCAGGGCGTTCAGGTAACCGGTGTAGGCATGAGCCTGGTTGAAGATGCTTTCCAGGTTCTCGCCAATCGAGATATCGGATTGGATGAAGATTCCATGGGAGGGGAAACCATCCCCGAAGGACAGGCGATCTACACCAATGACTCTCCAGCCGGACTGGGCAAAGAGATTGACCGTCGCGCGGCCAATACCCCCAGCCGCGCCGGTGATTAATACGGTGTTTGCTTTTTCGTTCTTCATGATCCTGGGGCTCCTTTCTCGCTGGGACGGCGTTGAATACCCAGTCCATCGAGCAGGTTGTTGATCGTGTTGCGGTGTACGCGCTTCCAGGCAGCCGGGCTGGAATTGGCGTTGTGGGGCGCGAGCATGACATTATCCATCCTCAGCAGGGGGCTGTCTGCAGGCAGGGGCTCTACCTCAAATACATCGAGGGCTGCGCCAGCAATGGTTCCGTTTTGCAGAGCTGCAACCAGGGCTGGCTCATCCACCACCGGACCACGCGAGGCGTTGATCAGGATGGCGGAGGGTTTCATCGTTGCCAGCGTTTGGGCGTTGATCAGGTGGTAGCTGGTGGGGTTCAGGTCGGGGTTCAGGCTGATGTAATCGGAGCGGGCAAGCAGATCTTGAAGGCTGGTCATCTCGATGTTGTTCTCAGCCAGGAAGACGTGATCGATCTCGATAATATCATTGCTCAAAAGCTGCATCCCAAAGGCGCGCCCCCGGCGCAGGATTGCCTTGCCGCAGTTGCCCACGCCGATCACCCCCAGCGTGCACTCGCTGAGAGAGACACCCTCTATCTTCTCCCAAGTGCCTGATTTCACCGCCCGGTCCATCCAGGGCTGGCGGCGGGCGAATGCCAGCATGTATCCCAGCACGGTATCAGCCACGGCAAGGGTAAAGGCATTCGGCGTGTTGCAAACACGGATGCCCAGGCGCTCGGCAGCCTGGCGGTCGATCGAGTCAATGCCGGTGCCCCATTTCGAGATCACTTTGAGGCGGGGGGCGCAGGCTTGCAGCACCGGCAGGGTATAGCGGTCATCGCCGCAAATCGCGCCGTCAAATTGACCGGCATATTGGAGAATCTCCTCCTCCGAGAGACGCTCATGCACTTCGGGCACGAGGAGTTCCAGCCCATACGATTCGAGCTCGGGGCGGAATTGATCCAGGAAAGGGATCATATAGGGTGCGGAAAACAGGACAGTTGTCATAGGAGTATGGATGAATACAGGTCAGGGATTGGATGAAGGGAGGCGCATGAGGAAATCGACAACTGAAAAATCGAACTCTTCGTCGATATCCCAGGCTTCGCTCGCCTCGATCTCGAACATGAACGGCCTTTCTCCCAGGCGGTTGCGGCGATTGAGCAAAGCCTGGCGGGAGAAAATGTAAATGCAAGAGTTCTCCTCATAAACAGGGGGGAGATCCTGCGTTTGAAGGAGAATCGCGGGGTTGTGGTTGATTGCCCGGCCTAACTGATCCCACAGGCGGGTTTGCAGACGGGTGACCGAGAACAACGAATCATAAGCCGGGTAATGGCTGAGCAGTGCCTGGATGGCGCGTGATATGGTGTTCGCTCGCAACAAGGGATTGGTGGTATGGGTTTGCAGGTAGAGGTCCGCCTCCACCTGGGAAGTGTCATAAGCCAGGATTTCGTTCATCGGGATGGTATCTGCGCGCAGAGATTGAGGGCGCTCGAGGATGCGCACCGCGGGGAAGTGCTGGCGCAGGCTGTCGATCACGGGCTGGCTGTCTGTATCAACAACCACCTCGCTGATCTCAGGGCAGGAGAGCAGGGTGCTGGTGATATGGTGAAACAATGGCTTGCCTGCCAGTAGGCGGTAGTTTTTGCCAGGCACGCGCTGGGAATGGTGGCGCATGGGTACAAGTGCAACGATTTTCACGGTGAAAATCCTTTCCGGGGTTGTTCTTTACGTTGTTTACTTTCCTGTAACTGCTGTAGAATCAGTGAGTTCAGCAGCAGGGTATTGAATGGGAGCGATATCTCTATGGAGAGCCTGACCAGATTGCAACCCTCCAGGGTAATAGAAAGTCTGGCGCAGTTGCCAGGTCAAAGGGCCAGATTGGCGGTATCCCTGGTATGTTCCCCAAAACTGCATCCAGCGGAACCAGAAGATGCTCCACAGGCTTTGCGAGAGCTGTCTCTTCTGTGCGGCATGCCACAGGTCGCTGGCTGTATTGGAGACGAAGAGGCGCACAAAATCCCATAACCTGAAGTGCTCCTGGGGAAAGATGCGTTTGAAGGCCATCGCCTCGCGGCGGTAGCGGTTGTAGACCCCGCGTGGCGTTTCTTCGTGAACGTGAATGATTTCTGCTTCGGCAGCATAGGAAATGGCATAGCCCATTGCCATGATGCGATTAGCCCAATCGAGGTCTTCTAACCCGGGCAAAGTTTCATTGTAGCGTACTTTTTCCCACAGAGAGCGGCGGATAGCGGCATTGGCGTTGTTACAGAACGGGTAAGGCTGGCGGGGTTGGGAACGGTCTGGATACCAACTGCTGAACAACTGGTGCTCTGAAAATTTCGTCGTCGCATTCCCGCGCTGCTTGCCATAGACCACGGCGACCTGGGGATCATGGAAGGGTGCCAGCAGACGTTCTAACCAGTCCGGGTAGACGGGATATACATGCGCGCTGGCAATCACAACCCATTCGCTCTGCGCGCGGGCAATCCCATGATTCAACGAAAATCCAAAAGTGAACTCCTCCGGCTGGATGTGGACGATCTGCAGCGGGTATTGGGCGGCAATTTCCAGGGTGCGGTCGGTAGAGCCGGAATCGACCAGGATCGTCTCGATATCCTGGATGGATTGCTGGGAGATGCCCGTAAGTAAGCGCTCAAGGTGCTTTTCTTCGTTATGTGCGCGGATGATAATGGAGCAGCGTGATTGACTCACCAGTTCGTGTCTCGCTCGTAGCCAAGGCGTACGACCAGATCGCCGGTGGCTTCTTTGAACATTTGCTTATGTTCGTCGGTAAAGTATTCGCGCCAGTTGCCCGGCTGGCCTTTGCGGAAGGTAGGGGATTTGGAAGGCTGTATCGCCCGTTTGAGCGTTTCGACAGCTTCCTGGCTTGAGATGCGCGGTGTGAAGCCAAACGCAGTGAGGTAATTTAACAGTATCAGGAGTGTCTCATCGCGATCCAGGATCAGGTCTTCAAAGCGTAGGCTGAGCACGTGGGGCTGGTCCAGCCAGCCCATGTACGATTTGTACCGCTCGCGCACGCTATCCCAGCCCATCTCAGGCAGGCCATGGATGGTGGTTTTGATCCGTTCATCCATGCTGTGCAATGTTTGGGTAAAGTAAGCGTGCATGGCGTGGTTCTCGCGCATATCGGTAATGTAGAGGATGCGCGAGATGATCAAATCGCGCGGGTCGCGGTAGACGAAAACCGTTGCCCACGAGGGAGAAGTGAGAAGCGAGAGATAAGGCTCGCGGCAGGGGAGGAAACCGTTGGCGATCTCCCCTGAGCGCAAGCGGCGCAGCCGGACAAGGATATCTTTCGTCGGCAGCTTGGCATTGTTCATTGTGCGGTTAATGGGCGGAAAGTTGCCGTCGACGAAAGGACCTAATTGGGGAAGCGCACGCAGCACCTGGATTAACAGGTGCGACCCGGCTTTTGCCATCACGGTGCCGAAAACAATCGGCATCTGGTGCAGGCTCTTTGTTCCCCAGCGCCGGGCTGTTGTCAGGCGGCGCTCCTGCAACCTGGCCCATTGGAGCCAGTATTTGGCCTCGTAGTAGAGCGCTTTACCAGTTTTCATCATCTTCGTATCCCAACCGGATCAAAACGTCTGCGGCGCACTGTTTGAACAACTGTTTGTGCTCCTCGGTGAAGTGCTTACGCCATTCTCCGCTTTGGCCGCGACGAAAGGTGAAAGAGCGCTGGGGGTCGATGGCATCGCTGAGGCATTCGATCGCCTGTGCGCGCCCAAGGTGCAGGCAGAAGCCGCGCCCCTCGGCGTAGTCGAGCAGTTTACCTAGGGCAGTAGCCCGTTCTGCAATGAAGTCTTCGAAACGCAAGACGAGAACAGAGCGACAATCCAACCATCCCAGGTAAGCCCGGAACCGCGTCCCAATATCGGGAAAATCACCTTTCCAGTCCGGGCGGCCTAAGATACTGACGCGGATTTTCTCTTCCAGCGAGGTGAGAGACTTGTAATATTCATGATGGATATTCTGGGTGGCTTTATCGCCAATGTAGAAGGCATGCGAGATGACCACATCGCGGGGGTCGCGCAGGATGAAGAAATGAGCGACATCTTTCTGCGTCCAGCCGGCCATGATTTCAGGCGAGGCGATCACATGCCCGAAGCAAAGATCGCCAGCCCGCAGCCGTTGCAAGTCGAGCAAGATTTCCTGGGCGCTGCGCAGCCTGCCGGTCTGGCGTTCATAGGTGAGGATGGGACCCATTCCGCGATCGACGGCGAGCCCGATGCGCGGAAATGCAGAGAGGACTTGTGCCAGCAGGTGTGTGCCGCTTTTGGGAACGGAGTTGCCAAATAAGATCGGGGTCTGCGCCAGATGCGCAGAGCCATAGCGCAAAGCAGCAATAGTACGTCGCACCTGCCAGCGAACCAGGCGCAGGCGGTCGCCAGCCCAGGAGGGAAGAGAGATAACCTTTGATGGGGTGTTCATTCGTTGTCAGTTGACAGATCAAGCACCGTTATTACCAGGAAAGATCCTTTTCATAGCCCAGGCGTATCAAGAGATCACCCGCCACCTCTTTGAAAAGCGCTTTATGTTCTTCCTGGAAGTGCTTGCGCCACTCGCCTGTTTTGCCGCTGCGGAAGGTGGGTGATTTTTCGGGAAGGATGCTTTGCTGGAAGGCGGCAAGCATCTGATCGCGCGGCACAGGCAGGGGCAGGAATTTTTCGTAATGCTCAATCACCTGCGCCAATGCCTTAGGCTGGTCGAGGATGTAATCTTCGAAGCGCTGCGAGAGCACCTCGGAACGTTCCAGCCAGCCGATATAAGGCTCAAAGCGCTTGCCGATATCCGGAAAATCCACATCCACTTCGGGCCGTCCCAGGATGCTGGTGGTGAGGCGTTCCTCGAACGTTTTCAGCACCTCAGCATAATAGCGGTGGTGCACATGCTCTGGAGCCATTTTGGTAACATAAAAAACATGCGAAACCACAACATCGCGCGGATCCCTGTAAATGAAGAACGGAATATAGGGCTTTTGGCAAACACGATCCATCACATTGGGCCAGGCATGGAAGTGGGCGGCGGCAATGTCGCCAGGGTGCAGCTTATCCAGGAAGTGCATGGCAGCCTGGGCATCGTTTGGGACGCCGGTGCGGGCATCGAACACGGCAAATACATCATAGGAGCGGTCTGCATAGGGAGCCACTCTCGCAAAGGCTGCCAGCACCTGGCGCAGCAGGTTGGTGCCGCTTTTGGGGAAAGAGATACCCATTAAAACTGCCCCACCGCCTTCAGGGGATTTTGAATTGCCAAAACGCAATCTGGCGGTTATGCGCTGGGTGTGATATTGCAGCCGGTCTAAATAATCTCGTGGGTTCATTGGGACTAGTCCAGTAGAAAGGGTTTCCCTTGCAAGATTCCATTCACGATCACACGTATCGTTGGAGAATGCTCAGGGGTCAATTGCTTCCAGGAGATGGGACGCAGGTTCACAAAACCCGGCAGCGTCGAGTCCTGGAGGAATTCGTCAAAGGGCAGTGAGGTTTTAAATAGCTGGTAGTACAAGAAGCGGCGCGCATTGCGCTGGAATTCGGGTGGCACTTCGATTTGGTCGGCAGCGAGAAATGCTTCCACTTGTTCCTCAAATGCTGGGATGCTCTGCGGGAAGAACACCGTCGGATAGGGGGTATATCTGGCTTTCCCCCCTGAAATGACTGCTGCGCCAAGCAGGGTGGCCTCCAGCCCGATGGAAGAGTTATAGACCATCACAAACTGGGCGCGCTGGATGAGCGCGTAAGAGCTGATATACTCATCCGGCGGGATGAACAGCGCATTGGGCAGTTGGAAAATCCGGTTGCGCTCTGCCCATTCTTCAACGCTCTCGCGGCTCTCTTTGCCGGTGCGCTTCTCGTCGGGGTGGGCGCGAATGATGAACAGCGTTTCAGAGTGGGCTTTAATGATTTCTAAGGTTTTATCCAGCCAGGCAAACATGTGTGGGAAGACGGTATTGGCGTGTGCCTGGCTGGTATCGAAGATGACATTGGTGAACACCGGCACCATTTGTTTGAACTTTGCCAACTGGCTGAGAAGATCGTCATCCAGGCCGCGCATTTCAGGCCAGAAGCGAATGCCTGCCATGCTGAAGTTGCCTTGGAAGCGTTTTTCCAGATAGGCATCCAGTCGGGCATTCTGCTCATTACTAAGCTCAAAATCCGAGGGGATAGTGATGGGGTAGGCTGTGGCTTCGCCATCAGTGAAGTATGCTGACATGGCTTGCAAGCCTACCTCATGGGTGATGACGCGCAGGCCGCGGGAGAGGGCAATCTGCCGGGCTATGGCTTCAGGGTAGAAAGAGCCGTTGAATAAGACGATTACTTCTGGCTTGTACTGATCCAGGAACCTGCTGAATTCCTGCGCCACATGGGCTGCGGAGAGGATATATTCACGCATCAGGAAGCGTGTCGGCTCGTTATCTTGCAGGTGGTGGCGGCGCAAGATCCAGCGTAGTGCTGGCTGCACCAGTTGCCCCAGGGCTAGCCCCTCGTGTTTGAAAGCAAATAATGCGTTGAGATCCAACCCGCACAGCACAGAAGCCAGTGCGGTGTTCTCGCGGTATGTGAATGTATCGCGCTCCTGGCGGATATACATGCCGCGCGAATTGCGCATACAGGCAGCGCAGGGAGGGGGTGTCGCAGGATTGTTGCGGTTGGTGCCCAGTATACAGCGGCTCATCCCTCGCTGGCAGACGAAGTGCACCACACGCGCCCCCTGCAGCCTGAGCGCCCATGCACTTAACAGGTGAAAGGCATTGTTCAGGTTCATCTGCAGAATGCCTGATGAGGCACGGAAAAAAGCGATGGTAGGTTTTCCGTTGCCCGCGGCGGGGCATTGGCGCAGCGCCTGGCGCGAAAAGTGGAAGATACGCCAGCGGTTGATCAGGTTGGAGTGGACTGACCTCACCAGGCGTTTCAGTTCGTCGATACGATTGGGTCGCTTGACCCCGCCACCCGCAGGGGAATTTAATTGCATAAAACGATCAGACTCTGCGCAATTTTCGCAGCGATGGGAGCTCGCTTTCGTACACGCGCTTGACGCCATCACCAAGTGAAGCTTCGGTAACGCGGATGTACTTCACCAGGCGTTCAAAGCCGCCCGGTTCGACGGATGCAGCCTGATCACTGCCCCACATTGCCCGGTCCAGGGTAATATGGCGTTCCACCAGGCAGGCGCCCAGCGAAACGGCGACCACCGTGGGGATTAAACCAACCTCATGTCCCGAATAGCCGATCGGGCAGGTGAAGGTTTTGCGCAGTGTGTGGATCATCAGCAGGTTGAGCTCTTCGGGCTCGCAGGGGTAGGTGCTGGTGGCGTGGGTGATCAGCAAGTTCTCCTGCCCCAAGATGCCCACCGCCTGGTGGATCTGATCGATGGTGGACATCCCGGTAGAGAGGATCAATGGGCGTCCGGTCTTGCGCAGGTGGCGCAATAGATCGTGGTCGGTCAGAGATGCGGAAGGGATCTTATAAGCCGGTGGGTTGAATGGCTCGAGGGCGTCCACGGATGGCTCATCCCAAACCGAGGCGAACCAGGTGATTCCTTTTTCCTTGCAGTAGCGGTCGATCTCAGTATATTCATCTGGGCTGAACTCGACCTTGTAGCGGTAATCCAGGTAGGAGATGTAGCCCCAGGGGGTGTCGCGCATCTGGTTGCGCTGTTCTGGCGGAACACAGAGTTCTGGGGTGCGCTTTTGGAATTTCACCGCGTCAACGCCGGAATGCGCAGCGGCATCGATCAGGCGCTTGGCAATTGCCAGGTCGCCGTTGTGGTTGATGCCGATTTCTGCAACGATATAGGTGGGGTGGCCTTGCCCGATCTGGCGGCCTCCAATGGTGATTTCTTTGGGCATAGGGAATTACCTTTCTCTAAAGATGATTGACATTATAGATGCAGGATCATATCGCAAAGCTCGCGCACCGCGCCGTGACCTCCGGGTAGTTGCAAGATGAGATCGGCCTGCTGGAGTGCGGCTGGGTGCGCATCTGCCACCACAACGGCGCAGCCGACGAGGGGAAAGCAGGGCACATCGTTGATATCATTGCCCAGGTAGATCACATTGGCTTTGTCCAACTGCCGCTCTGCAAGAATCTTTTCCAGCGTGCTGGCTTTGTCTCCTACCCCTTGCAGGACGGGCAGACCGAGCTTACGGCAGCGGGCGGCGACCACCGGGTTCGGCTCGGTGGAAAGGACAATCGCCGGGATGCCTGCCTTGCGCAGCAGGGCGATGCCCATCCCGTCACCGCGGTTAGCCGCTACCATCTCCTGACCATTCTGGTCCGTCCACACGCGATCATCCGTCATCACGCCATCAAAATCAAAGACGACCAGCTCAACACTCTGGGGCAATGGGCGGCGTTTACCAGCCCGGAATGCGCTGGGATCGGAAGAAGGCCGTACCATCGGCAGGTCTCCCTGGGTGATCAGCCATTCGGCGCGCTGCCAGTCATTGCGTGTGTCGATATCAATCGTATAGCGCGATTCGAGGAGCAAAGGCAGGATCACCTTGCCGGAGAGAGATTTTTGTTCGTAGATGGTGGTCGTACGGATGGCATCGATATGCCCTGTCTGCCAGTAGATCGGCGGCAGCGCCTGGCGCGGGGCATTATAGGGCTCTGCAATCCCCGGCACGCTCAGCAGGGGAGTCATGGAACCTTCAGGGGTGATGCGCCACATCTTGTGCGGGTTCTGCCCCGCGGGCACAACACCGCGCACCGAGTCTGCTTTGGGGTGGTCGAGCAACAATTGCACAGCCTGATCGACGCAGTCTGGTGGACGGATGGGGGAGGTGGGGCGGAGCTGGACGACAATCTCAGGACGATAACCCTCGTTCTTGGCCAGCCAGCGCAGGGCATGCTCAAAGACGGGAAGGTCGGTGGTGTTATCTTGGGCAAACTCTGCTGGGCGCTGGAAGGGAGTCTCGGCGCCATATTGACGGGCAATCGCAGCAATTTCATCGTCGTCGGTAGAGACAATCGTGCGCGTGATTGTCTTTGCCTGCAAGCCAGCGGCGATGCTGTAAGCCAGCAAGGGATACCCGGCAAGAGGACGGATATTTTTGCGCGGGATGGATTTTGAGCCACCCCGGGCAGGGATAAGAGCTAATATCTCCATAATTCAGTTACCCTGGTTGGTACTAAGCTGATTTATCAATGAGTTACACTGGAAAGCGGGAATTCGGAGACGATTTCATAGCCATCGGCGAGCACACGGGAAATACGAACCTGGCTGGCGGTGAAGAGGGGCTGCGGGAATACTTGGCGGTTGATCGGGCTTTCGATCTCCGTAGTACGGATATCTTCCAGTGCGGTTACCAGGGTGGACGTCCAGCCCTTTGGGTATTTTGAGCTGAGCCCGCAGGCCAGCACGGTTGTCTCAACGATCCTGCAGAAGCGCTGCAAAAAATCTACCGGCTGAACCTGCCATTTCAGAACAGCAGCCTGGCGATAATCGGAATAAAATGGGACGGCTGCCAGCGCGGTGACCTGGAAGGTTGGCAGGTTAGCACAGGTGGATGCAAAGGAGCTGATGAATTCTTGCAAGGCGGCTTCTTTCATAGCAGCCATTTTCTGACAGGTTAAATGGACCGGCTGGGTGATCTTCCCCCCCAGCAAGCCTTGCAGAGCTTGCTGTTGTTGGTAGAGGGCTTTATTTTCCTGGGGATCTTTGGAGATCAATAGCACACACACATCGCCCGCTGTGGTGGGCATTATACCGCGTGCCCGGCGCCTTCTTTCGATCTGGAAGGCGGGGTTAGGATTGGTGAGGGAAGAATTGCTGGCTACCAAGCTGTCCAACCTCCATCTACAACCACATTTCCACCTGTCATATACGATGAGGCATCTGAGGCTAAGAACAATAACGCGCCATTCATCTCATCTTTGTGTGCCATGCGCCCAATCACAGTGCGGGCGGAATAGGCTTTGAGGAAGACTTCGTCGTGCTGGTTGTACACACCGCCGGGTGTAAGTGCGTTGATGCGGATCTCGGTGCCTGCGTAGTACGTAGCCAGGTAACGGGTCATTCCCATCACACCGGCTTTGGTCACAGAATAGTAGACTGGTTTGAACGAAGTTTGTTTGCCATCGCGCTGGTAGATGCGCTGGTCGGGGGCAACCAGGCCATAAGTCGAGCAGATATTGATGATAGCACCTTTTTTGCCCTGTTCGATCATCGGTTTGACCGCCGCCTGGCAGCACAAGAACATTCCGGTGAGGTTGACATCCAGGGCTGCCTGCCAGGCATCCAGGGGGTAGTCCTCAAAGCTGCCCAGCGGGGTGAGACGGTTCTTCAGCGCATCAGGATCGAATTTAGGATCCAGGGCGGCGCTGTTAACCAGGATATCCAGGCGACCAAAGTGATCCAGGGCAGATTGCACCATCCGGTGCACCGATGCGGGGTTGGTCACATCTGTCGCCGCAGCGATTGCCTGGTAGCCTTTTTCGCCCAGGTCGCGGGCAACCTGCGAGGCAGCCTCGCCGTTGATATCCGCCACAACCACCGCTGCGCCAGCCTCCGCCAGGGTGCGGCAGAATTCTTTGCCAAGCAGACCAGGCCCGCCGGTGACGATGGCGACGCGGCCGGTGAGATCAAACTTTTGAAGGATTGTTGTCAAAGGAAGCTCCTTTAAAGAAAGATGTCTCAGGAATGGATTATTGCAAATTTGAGATCGTTATAAGGTGATCATCTTGCCCTGGCTTGCCGACTCATGGGCAGCCAACGCCAGGCGCAGCGCCCGGATGCCATCCTGCAAGGTGCAGCGGGATGGGGCTACGCCGCGAATGACATCGATGAAATGCCTAGTCTCATCCAGGAACATCTGGTTGCGCTCGAAACCCTCTGGGGCGGGGAATGTTTCCCATGGGCCGGGTTGCCCATCGGCGGCTGCCCTGGAGATGCGGGTGACACCATCGGCATTATCCCAGCACAGGGTGCCTGCATCGCCGATGATCTCCAGCGTGTGCGCGGGCGGGCGCTGTACATAATTCAAGTGCAGGCTGCCGAACACGCCGCTGGCGAAGCGCAGGCCGATCTCGGCGGTATCTTCAACGGCAATTTCCAGGCTGCTGTTGTGCCCGGTAAAAGCCCAAAGAGAGTTGACTTCCCCCAGCATCCAGCGCAGGTAATCCAGCGGGTGGCAGAGCGTCAGCACCACGCCCCCTCCCAGGTCAGCGCGGGCGCTGTAACCCTGGCGGTAATCTTCCCAGGGGTGCCAGGCGGGCAGGTATTCGCCCCAGTGGGCGCGCACAGAGATGGGGGTTCCAATGGTGGGCAGCGATTCCTCGGCTTCGATCAATGAAGGAGAAAGCAGGCGGGTGATGCGCATCAAACTGGGATGAAAACGGAACTGGAAGCCAACCAGCACTCTGCTGCCGCTTTTTTCGACCGCTTGTTGAAGAATATCCAGGCGATCCATGGAATGGGCGACGGGCTTTTCCAGCAGCAGGTGGCATCCCGCCTGCGCCGCTGGGATCGCCACATCCAGGTGCAACGCGGTGGGGTTGGCAACGATGACGGCGTCAGGTTTGTGTGCCAGGGCCGCCTGCAGGTCGCTTTCAACGGGGAATCCGGTCAACTCGTCATCTGACAGCAGGCCGCGTTTGGTGCGGTAGAGCACGATGTCGCGCTCGCCCAGCGCAAGCAGGTTGCGGAAGTGGCGGCGACCGATGGATCCATATCCGGCAATGAGGAATTTCATAAGTAGTCCTATTTTGTTGCTATGGCGTGTATCGCTCGTAGTTCCAGGCAGCCAGGGTTTCCCCTTCGATCTCATTGACGATTTGCTTATCGCGGGAGGTCAGGATCTGCCGCCAGTAACCGCGCCCACCTTTGGGCAGCAGTTGGGCAATATCGCCAGCTTTGGTCTGTTGCCATTGCGCATCTGCGTTGACGCTGATCTCAGCCCGGATGATCTCCTCTAGCCCTGGAAGGGTGATATCTGCGCCGAGGAACTTCCACAAGCGTATGATCTGCCCTACCGTATCATCCAGCATATCCTCAAAGCGGAGGGCAGCATACTGATCTTTAAACAACTCTTGCGCTTTCTGGTGGGTTTCGCTGACATTGCGCACCCAGGCATGCGCAGATTCGCGAATGGAATGTTCGGTAAAGATCGATTTCTGACCGTTGAGGTAGGGCTCAGGGTCAGCGATCACAGCAGCCCGAACCTTTAGGTCTTCTTTGCCCAGGTGTTGGACGCCATCGATGAAGGTCTGGAAGCGGTGCGAGATGAGCGCATCGCGGCCATCGCGCACGATGAATATAAGGCGGGCATCGGGGTAGATCTGAGCCATATTGCTGACCGCCTCGCCGTGCATTGTGTTATTGGGGCTTTTATCACCCACGATGTGCTTTCCTGCTTTGCGAGCATCGCGCTCGAGGATGAAATCTGCCATGGCGCGCATCACCGCCGGCGATAGATCTTTGCCGCGGTTCCAGCGGTTGCTGGGGCGCGCCAGCCAGGAGGCCACCTCCAAATCGCTGACGGTGGCTTTCAGCAACGGGCGGCGCGAGAAGAAGTGGGCCTGGCGGTTGCAGAGCACATGCGGGTGCAGGTTGATCAGGCTCATGAGCAGGGTAGTGCCGGAGCGAGCATGCCCGAAGATGAAGAACTTTTCCATCGCGAAGAATGATTTTGCTTCCGCGACTTCTTCGGGGGTGATCGCCGGGATCGGCGGGCGCTGCGTTTTTTCAGGGGGCAGCGCGCCAGTGGCGAGCACGGCAGAGGCAAGCCTGAGGCGGTCGGCAATTTTATTGAGCATGAGAACTCCTTATCTCAGGATGAGATTACACCGTCTTGCTTTTCTCGATGATATAGCGCACAAATTCCAGTGTGCTGTTGAAATCTGCCGGGTCAGCAGGCTCACGCACCGATCTCTCCGGGCAAGGGCGCCCATCCCAGGCGCGGTCGATCAGCCCCGCCCAGGAAGGATCCAGGTTAGCTTTGGCCCACTCAGCCCCGCTGCGCTTGGAACCCGTGCAGCTGTGAATGAGATCGTGCAGCATGCGGCAGTACGTGAGCACGATGAAGGTCTGGTAGAAGCGGTTATTGTACTTTTTCGGATCAGCCAGGATCTGTGCTCCCCAATCGGTGATCGTGGCGCGAATATCCTGGCGCAGCACCTCGACTGGGATGGGGTTGATCAGTGTCGCCGGGTTTGGCCCGGCAAGGGCAATCCCATGCTGGCGCACCGTCCAGCGCACGACGACGGTGTTGCAGTGAGTGGATCTCACCAGCGAGCGGCTTCCATTGTCGAGATACCACAGCAGATGGCTGGTCTGTAGATAGTCGCCTAGGATCTCCTGCGGGAAATAGGAGCCTTCCAGGTGCTGCGCCCACCTGCTTTCCAATTGGTAAATGCGCTCGTGCAGGGCTTGTAGCGCCTGGACTTGATCATCGCTCAATTCGTTTTCGATGGCAACGATAAAATCCACGTCGCTGTGGGCATCCCAATCCCCAATCGCAAAGGAGCCTTGCAGGCAGGCTGCAAGGAAGGTGTTTCCCAGGGCTGCCTGCATGCCCGACACCAATTCGTGCAAGACGTTGTTCAACTCTGGATCGGTAGTGGGGTGTTTGTTGATGGGAATCATGATCTTAAAAGATTAAATACCAGTATAGAGCCATCTCGCTTGTCGCTGGGTCAACCCCCCGGTACAGATCGTTATCTAACCCGCCCAGGTGAAAGCCGCAAGATTCATAAAACCGACAGGCTGCCACATTGTTGTTTTGCGTCTCGAGCATGATTCCTGGCAGGTTGCCGGCTTTTGCCCACTCGATGGCGGCTGCAATCAGCCTGCGCCCAATGCCGTGCTGCCTGAATTTTTGATCTACGGCGATGTCCTCAATGTAGCAATAGCGGTTCCAATTTCTGCGCAGGATGATTTGTCCGGCGGTCTGCTTATCCACATAGGCGAGGAAGGCGGCCTTATCGGGATTGCGAATATAGGTCGTGTAATCGACTGCGTCAGTGCCGTAACGCTTCCAGTATTCTGGTACATTGCTCACCGTATAGGTGATTTTGCCATCCTCGGCACGGAGGTGCAGCACGGAATCAACGAGGAATGCACCGTCCACCTGGTTAATGTGCTGCAGGTTCGTTTCATCGATCATGCGGATCGTGATGTCCACGATTATTTACCCAGCAAGGATAACAGGAATTGCCCTGTGCGTTTACCAGCGCTTCCGTCGGTATAAGTGCACTCGCGGGCGATGAAGGCGCGGCGCTGCTCCTGTCCGGCATCGGGGTTGCACAGGAAGAAGTTGATCGCCTCTCTCAGTTCTGCCTCGTTCAGCGCCACTCGACCAAACCCTGCCTTGAGAAAGCGGTCGTGGGTGGGCCAATTGCCGATCTCGGAGAGCGGCAGGGAGTATTTGCGCGGTGTGTTCCAGCCGCCCGGAGCATCGATGCAAGCGCTGACGATCGGCCGGTCGTGGATGGCAGTTTCGACCACCATTGTCGAATACACGGTGAGGAATACGTCGGCATGGGCCATCATAGAGGCTTTTTCGGGCATATCTTCGCCCGAATAATAGCCCAGGGAACCGCCCAGTGGCACGGGCTCAACGATGTGCACGTGGCGGTATTGTTTGCCAAGCTGGCGGATCTTCTCCCCCTCGCCAGCGTACAGCGGGTGATCCCAGAAATGGTTCGGGTGCAAGCGCACCAGGAGCTGCGACGGTGCCGCCAGCGAATCCGAGGCGACCAGACGGGCGAGCGTTTCTACATTTTGATAGTTGGGCGAAAAACTGATGAACGACGCTGCATAAGAGAGCAACTTGCGCTGTGGATCCAAGCCGTGGAGGCGGAAATACTCCTCGCGCGGGATCAACCACTGTTTGCGAAAGTACCCATCATAAGAGGGGATGCCGCCAATATGGACGCGCTCTGCGGGCCAATCAGAGCCCAGCACCAGCTCTTCTTTTTGCGCTTCTGACCAGCAGGTAATCCAATCGACAGGCGCGCCGGGGATGCTGTAAGAGCTGGGGTTATCCCATCCGACCACCACCGCCGCGGTGGTGATTCCTCGCCGGTGCGCCTCACGCAGCAGGTAGCGGTCCATGCGCCAGCCAGCTGTGCTGGCGATGACCAGGTCGGGTTGGTAGCGCTCGAATAGATCGGCATAGAGCGGAGGGCTGAAGCGCATTTGCAGATCGATCAGCTTGCGCCGCGCTGCTCGCGAGCGGCGCAAGATGCCTACGGCAGCCCTCATCAGGGGAAAGATAGCCCGCCGCTTGCGCCCGGCTTCCACCGCCACCTGGTCAATATAGCTATCCATGGCTTCGGTGTTGATGCGGTTGGAGCTGCCCACACGGCGCAGGAAGGTGAGCCACCACTGGGTTTCCTTGGCTATGCCCTCGGCATACGCCTCAGCCTGCGCCAGGCGCAGCCCTTCCACCGTCAGGCCAGGCTGCCCAAAACGGGCATTGATCTGATCGATCAGCCCATCATCGCTGAGCAAGATCACCTCGACGCCAGCCTCGAGCAGGGTGGAGATCACATCGGACTGCAGGAAATAGACGATTGCCAGGCCGTGGTCGGCACTGATAAAAACGCGTGGGGGGGGGCTGTTAGCGTTGAGCGTCATGCAGAGTCTTAATCCTCGTAATACCAGCGGAAAATCCGGTCGTAAAGCCCCAGCAGCACGCGCTTGATAGGAGGTGCAGCCAGCAGGCGTTTGCGCAAGGTGTGTTTGGGAGAGGTTTTTTTGCCCTCGGCAGTGGATGGTTTGGAGGCGGCTTCAGAGGGGTCGTGGATCCAGTCCAGACGGTTGCTCATGTTCTGCGCCAGGGGTTGCGTGGGCATCAGGCGCAAGAAGCCAGCCTCGTTCATGCGTTGGTCTAGTTGGCGCACCTGTCCCATCGGCCGATCCATGCTGAAGGGCAGGAAATGGGCAATAGTCGATCGGTAAGTGACGAACTGCCAATGGCTGGCGCCGGCATGCGCGGGTACATCCTGGTAGGTGAGGCGGATATCTTCAGTTGTATCGTAGCGCTGGCGCGCCTGTTCTTCGGGCATGCCCAGGCTCATCTCGAACACTTTGAACACATCCCAGGGGATGAACTGGCCGCGTTCCACCCGCACGCCAGGGGTGGTTTTTGCCCAGTCTAGTGTGCTGGTGTAGAATTCGGGCGGCGTTCGGAAGGGCCGGCTGGTGACCATGCCAACCTTGGGGAAGGTCTCCAGGACCTTCACTGACTCGGACAACCAGCCGGGATAGAAATAAGCATCGTTATCCGTATAAGCAATGATCTCTCCCGGCGCGGCGCTCAGGATGGCATTCCATGCCCCGCCCTTGCCCAGGTTCTTCTCGGACAAGATCAGGTATTGGATCTTACCTTCCTGCTGGGCGTTGACCAGGAACTCTACGGCTTCTTCGCAGGAGCCATTATCGAACACCAGCAGATCATAGGGCAGGTCGCTGTTCTCCCAGATGCTCCCCAGGCAGGTTTTCAACACCTCCAGCGTCTCGGCGTAGAACCCGCTCAGAAAGGGGATGTAATTGAGTACTGCCACGGTGATCCGTTCCGGCCGGGCGACCTGGTTAATGAATTTGGCAGGGTTTTGTCCTTTGCGCATAGATTATCCAATCAACGAATCATTACAGTTGGGGTGTGATCTAGCCTGACTCAGGCGAGATGCCGCAGAGCATGGCGCAGGCGCGCCTGCCAGTTACGAAAGGCTTTGGTGGGGTGAAAGATGGTATAAAACACCTCCCCCA
>JAFGBV010000022.1 GCA_016932955.1 Anaerolineales bacterium
ACGGTGGAGGTGGGCAACGTCTCTGCGGGTACGCTGACCAACCTGGCAGAGATCAGCACGGAAACAAATGACCCGCAGAGTGACAACGATCAGAGTGACGTAGATGTGACGATCCAGAATACTGTACCGGTGCTGAGCACTGCTGACCAAAACACAATGGAAGGGACGAGCTATACGGTTGCGCTGGGCAGCTTTGTGGATGTGGCGGACGATACGCACACGGCGACGGTGAACTGGGGGGATGGGAGCGCGACGGAAGCGGCGACGGTTGATCAAGGGGCTAATACGATCAGCGGAGTGCATACCTACGCCGAGGATGGCGATTACACGGTGAGTGTGACGGTGACGGATAACAAGGGCGGTGCGGATACAGCGACCTTCACGATGGCGGTGAGCAACGCTGACCCGCAGGCGACCCCGGCGGCGGACCAGACCGCGCTGACGGGGGAGGCGATCACGCTGACGCTGGCGACCTTCACGGATGCGGGGGTGGAGGACACCCATACGGCAACGGTGGATTGGGGGGATGGCAGCGCGACGGAGGCGGCGACGGTTGACCAGGATGCGGGGGAGGTGAGCGGGTCGCATGTGTACGCGAGTGAAGGCACCGTCACCGTGACGGTGACGGTGGAAGATGATGACGGGGGGAGTGTGGCGGTGACGTTTGAGGTGGTGGTGACACGCTCGGGTTACGAGGTGTTCCTGCCGTTCACGAGGAAGTAGATAAATGAATTCTGGGGTGGCATGGGCAGTCAAGCTTGCCCATGCCACCCCAGACCCCAATCGTAGAATACCTTAGGGGGAGGGGATCAGCCAGACGAGAGGCATGGTGATGCTGAGCTGAAATTCGGTGGCGAGGGGGATGAAGTCGCAGTCCTCGGCTTTGAGGTCGTAGGTGCCGGAGGGGATGGGGAAGGTTTGGGCGGTGCCGGGGTTGATCTGGTTCGTGCCAAGCCAGTCCAGCCCCCAGGAGTGGGCAGCGGCGTCTGTGGTGATCCACAGGTGACAGATGGGCACTTCAGCCTGGTTGGAGACGGTGAGGGTGGCAGGGCAGGAGGCAGCGTTGGGGATGTCGTTGCTGGTGAAGGTGAGCTGGTTATCCATGGTGAGATCGGTCTGGTACCAGAAGGTCTCGTATTCTAAGCAATCTTGAATATTGAGGTCATATACTGCCGGGGGAAGGTTGATGGTGAAGCTGCGGCCGCTGGGGATGACGCCCATATCTTGATCCAGCCAGTCAACGCCCCAGTCGTCGCAGTCCTTGTGGCTGACCCAAACGCCGCAGATGGGGCTGCAGGTTTCATTAGACAGGGTGATGGCGACGGGGGTGACCTCTGCCTCGCCAGTGTAGCCGGGAGGAATAGGACAGGGCAGTGTGGGCTCTGCAGAGCTGCTCTGACCGCAGGCAAGCAGACTGCTCAACACGACGACCAGGGCGAAAAATGAGATTGCGCGGGGAAATAGTTTTGGTAGCATGGAACACCTCCTTGATTTACGATCTGTCTAGTAGCGGGAGGGTGGTGATGCGGCTTTCGTCGACAAGAGCCTGGAAGACGGTAATCTGGAGAATTAACTGGCGTGCAAAAAGGGCACGACCAGAGGCGGTTTCGAGGGGGTTCTGCTGGAGGTAGTGCTCCAGGCGCGGGATGCGCTGGGTAAGCTTGTCGATGAGCTTCGCATAGTCATGTATATCATCAACCGTCCAGAGGAGAATGCGGAAAGTGCCGAAGCGGTCAAGGTTATCGGCATCGGAGACGCAAGAGGCTTCGAGGGTGTTGGGGTGAGGGTAACCGGCATCGCCATCAACATGAACGGCAATGGCGTGGCAGATGAGGTCGATGCGCGGGGGCTCATAGCCCAGTGATTGGAGCAGAGGCTGGCTGATCTTTGCGCTCAGGCGCCCGTGACTGCGGTAATCGGGGTCGGCTTCGAAGTGGGCAACATCGTGAAGAAGGCAGGCGGCAATCACAGCTTCCACGTCAGCGCCTTCGGCTTGGGCAAGCTGCTTGCCATAATTGGCGACGCGCAGGGTGTGCTGCCAGCGATAGACGGGATCGTGGCGGGGGTCGGGGTGAGCCTGGGCCATTTCTTCGAGGTGAGATTTGACGTAAGCGGCGACCTGGGTGAGGCGCTGGTTGGGGGTCATGGGATGCTCCGGGGGGAAATTTACAGGATGAACTGGATGGAAAGGATGGGGGGATTTATCGAGGGTTTGATTCGTCCCTGGCTCAGGTTGTGTTCAATTTGGTATTGCGGTTTATTTTTAATTCGCCGCGGACGAGGATGAGCACGGCAGCAAGGATGAAACCCCCGCCGAGCAGGGCGAGCAGGGAGAGGCGCTCGCTGAAGAGCAGGGCAGCGAGCAGGACGGTGACGATCGGCTCAAAGGTGGAGAGCATCGAGGCATCGGTGGGGCCGATGCGCTGGAGGCCAGCCAAGAAGGTGAAGACGGGGATGATGGTGGCGACGATGGACACGGCGGCTACAGGCCACCACCCGCTGAGTGACTGCGGCCAATGCAGGCCATTGAGCAAGGAGAGGGGAGCAAAAACTGCGCCTGCAGAGGCAAAGATGACCGTGCTGGACTGCAGAGGGGAGACTTGCTGCATGACGCGGGCGCCGACGATGATATAGACGGCGTAGATGGCGGCAGCGGAGAGGGCGAGCAGGATGCCTGTCCATTCGCCACCCTGGGGGTTGGCGGTGAGGGCGGTGCCGATGGTGGCAAAGACGAGGGCGATGACCTTGGGACGGGTGAGCCTGGCCTTGAGTATGAGCACAGAGAGCAGGGCAACGAAGGTGGGATAGAGGTAAAGCAGCAGGGCGACGAGACCGGCGGAGGCGAATTTGATGGCGGTGAGGTAGCAGAAGGATTGGGCAACATAGCCAATACCGCCCATGGCGATGAGCAGGAGCAGGGCGCGGCCGCGCGGCAAGGGCTGGCGGCGGAGGAGCATGACGAGGGCCATGAGCAGGGCGGCGGAGGTGAAGCGCAGGAAGAGCAAGGTGGGGGTATCCAGCCCGGCCTGGTAAGCGTAACGCCCAAAGATGGCAAGGGTGCCAAAGGAGGCGGCGGAGGTAATGATGAAGAGGATGCCGATGAGTCGGTTCATGGGGAGGTGGGTCAAGTATACCAGAGGGAGGAAAACAAACCTCCCCCAAATGCGGAGTTTTGCATTTGGGGGAGGAACGCTTGACGAAGGATTGGTTAGCGCCGGGTGAAGGGGAGGGCTACCAGGTAGTATACCTGGAAAGTCCAGGTGTCGGTGAAGGCGCTCTGGTTGCTGAGGCTGTCGTAAACTGCCACAGCCCAGGTGTGTACAGAGCCAACAGGCAGGAGGGGCAACTGGTAGCTCGTCACATTGCCTACGTCCATGGTCACGCCGTCGAGGGTGAGCAGGTAACCGGCGGCACCGGGGACACTGTTCCAGGTGAGGACACCCGGATAGGCGGCTGAGATGGTGCCATTATGAGCCGGGCTGATCAGCGACGGCGCGCTGGGGGCGGAGGTGTCGATGGTCCAGGTGTGGGATGCGGGGGTGGAGTCGGCGTTGCCGGCGTTATCCACGGCGCGCACGGCAAAGGTGTGCTCGCCTTCGCCCAGGGTGGGGGAAGTGAAGGCGGTGCAGGTGGTGAAGGGAGCGCCGTCCATCGAGCATTCATAGTGGCTCACACCGCTCAGCGCATCACTGCCGCTGAAGGTGAAGTCAGGCGTGATGCTGTTATCGGGATCGGGCGGCGCGGTATCGATGCTGGTTTCGGGATCGACGCCATCCACCATGCTGGATACCTCTGCCAGGTTGTTGGACTGGATGATCTCGAAGACGGTGGTGCTGATCTCGACCTGGTTGGTGAGGGTGATGTGACCACTGGCATTCGGATCGACAATGCCGGTGACAACGATGGAGCCGCTCTCGCCGGGGGAGAGATCCTCAACGGACCAGACGTAGGCGGGGCTGGCGCCGGTATCGGTGGCAACTGCGCCGCTATTGGTGAAGGACAGGCTGGTGAGGGTGGCATCGACGACATCGGTGATGACCACACCAGTGGCGGACTCGCCGCCCAAGTTGGCGAAGTTGATGGTGTAAGAGACCTGCTGCCCTGGACCGGCGTAGGCTGGGGTGACCGATTTGGTGATCTCCAGATCAGTCACAGGGGCAGAGATCTCGAGACACCACTGATTGACAGTGCCTGTATCGCCGGCGATAGCGTCAACAGCCGTGAGGGTCCAGGTACCGGCAGTGCTCGAGCCGTCGAAGACGCTGAGGGGGTTATTGGGGGTAGGATTGCCGAAGAGGGCCGGGTTTACGGCACACTGGTTCTCCACGGGCCCGTCCACGCCTTCGTCATCGAGGATCACTTCGATATTGTTGTTGGCGCAGCCAAAGGTGCTGGATGGGTTCCCAGGGCGATCGATGGCGAGTGTGCTGAAAGCAGTGTTGTCGAGGGTGAATTTAAGGTCGCCAACCCAGGTGTGCGTGGCATCGATCCACAGGTTAATGTCCTGGATATTACCCATCGCGGGCAGGACCATCGAATCGAATACACCGGTTGGGTTGTTATCGGGGATCGCCAGGGCAGGGGAAGAGCAGAAAAGCAGCGACGTGCCGAAGGAGAAGGTTGCTGAGGCCGCGCCCGGACCGCAGGGGTTCTGGGCGGTGACGCGCCAGAAGAGCTCCGTGGCGCCGGGGAGGGGCAAAGCGACCTGGTGGGTGACGGTGAAGGCATCGGCTGCATAGACCACATTGGTAAAGGCGGCGTCGGTGGCGACCTCAACGGTGTAGGTGATGGCATCGCCGAGCGCTGACCAGGCCAATATTGGGGAGACGCTGACACCCTGATCGCCATCCGCAGGAGAGACGAGGGTGGGGGCGCCGGGGGCGGCGTCAAATACATTCAGCGTGACCGTATCGGTGACGGTGTCGGTGCCATCGCTGGCGGTGACGGTCATCGGATAAGAGCCAGCACTGACCGAGGCGGTGTTACCGACAGTCAGGGTTCCCACAGCAGGAAGGGTGTTGACGGGGTTGGGGTTGAAGGTGAGGGTGCTGGGGGAGGGGTTGCCCACGCCGGAGAGGTTGACCGGGGTGGTGCTGAAGGTGCTGTTGAGATTGAATGTATAGGCAGCATCCTGGGCGACGCAGATGGATTGCTCTACAGGTGTTACCGAGACGGTGGGGAACTGGCAAGCGAAGGGAAGATCAAAGGCAGCGGTGCCATCGGCTGCGCTGCCGGAAGAGCCCTGGCTGGCGCTGAAACCGAGGCCGCGGCGGGCGAATGCTTCCCAGATGGTGCACTGGTTGAGGCCGCCGGTGAGGGCGACGTCAGCCTGGAGGATGGCATTGCGGCCATCGACGAAGCCGGGGTTGCAGGGCTGGATCTTCATCCCATCGATGACGAGCTGGAGGGCCAGGTTATTGCCGCCGGAGTTCCAGGGGCCGTAGAGGTTGGAATTGTAGCCGTACTGGTCGACCAGGTCCCAGTAGAGGTCCCAGAGCATGGTGGCCCAGACAAAGCCCACGCCATGGGGAACCGCCATCGCGGGAAGATTGGCGTAGGTGTAGGTGTTGACGGACATATCGCGAGTGTAGGGGGCGGGGCGGATGCCGGGACCGTTGGGTGGCTGGCCGAAGAGATAGGTGCCCACGCCGCGCGGGGTGTTGGCGGTATCGGTGGTACGGTGGGTCATCCACAAGCCGAGGTAATCGCTCCAGCCTTCGCCCATCTGTTCGGCATTGCTGAGGCAGGCGACATTGCTAGGGCCGCCGGTGAGGCGGTTGGAGAGACCATGGGCGTATTCGTGCACGATGACCATGTTATCCAGGTCGCCATCCACGTCGGGGTTAGGAGTGGTGCCAACGTACATTTGCATGCGCGGGTTAGAGCCATCAGCCGGGGTAAAAAAGTTGGCATTGTTGGTACCGCTGCCATCCTGGGCTTCAGCCTGGACATAGTCGCTGCCCAGACCGCCATTGCCATAGTTGTTCTCCTGGAAGTTCCCGGCGGCTTCATCGAAGCCGTAGAGGTAGAGTAGATCGTGGGTGACGTTGTTCCAGTAGAAGAGGTTGGTTACCGCAGCAGGACGATAGGCGGAGGGAGGCTGGGTGAGATCGATGGTGAAGTTAAAGGATAAACCAACGCCACCATCCGGCGAGGAGCCAACATCGGGGGCGTTGTTGGCATCGATGTCGGTGTAGGCGTGGGCGTTATTGCCCTGGGTAGTGGTGAACTCAGCCCCGGCAACGCCGCTGGTGTCGTGCCAGCCAAAGGGCGATGCGCTGGCGTTGAAGGGATTATTGACGATCACGCGGGCATCGGAGGGCGGCAGGGGGCTGGTGTGGTTGGGTGTCTCTACAGGCATGGGGTAGATTTTGTAGGATTCATGATCCACGTAGTCATCCTGGGCAAGCATCTTGCCGGACTGGGCATCGATGCGCATGCTCCAGTAATGCTGGGCATCCAACTGGTAAATAGAGAGATCCCAGGAAAGGCGCAGCTCTTTGCCATCTTCCACATGGTAAACCAGGTGGGCGGGGATGGATTCGAGGGAGACACCGCCATCACTGAGGGTGACCTCACGATCGGCGGCGTTGGTGGATTCGAGCACTGTGAGCGGCTCGGTGAGGGTGAGGCCCAATTCACCCGCAGCGTAGCGTACAGCCTGCTGGGCGTTGAAGGAGGGTGTGAGGGTGTTGGCGCGCTCAGCCAAGTTCGACTCGAAGGAGGACCACATGTTGAGCACAGAGCCATCGGGGAGGATATTGACACCCAAGTCGCCGGTGAAGATATCGATGCCTTTGTACTGCTGGCGCAGGTAGATGTGGGTGAGGCCAGAGGCCTCGGAGGTGTAGAGATCGACGACGCGCATCTCACCTAGATCATCGCTGGTGAGGCCGAGGTCTTCTTTATGACTGAGAATATACGCCAGGGCAATATCGAGAGGATCTTTGGCTGGCTCGCGGGAGGCGTCAGCCGATTGGGGTGTGGAATCAGCGGCAAGTGCGCCGCTGGGCCAGGCTGCGAGGAAGAGCAGGGTGAAGGCCATGGCCAGGTTGATCAGACGGGGAAAGATTTTTTTCATGTGATTTCTCCAGGGGTTGAATGAAATTAATAACCAGTTAATTTTGATAAATATTACCATTAATATCTAAATTGTCAAGATAAAAATCCATTTGATTACAGGCTAGAAACGATTAGGAAATTAAGCAGCTCGCGAATGCTTCATCGCATGCAAGCCCCGATAACGCAGATGATTTGTTAAAACATTTGACATAGATTAATATAATGTTAATTGACTTGACAAACTTTCTGTATTTTGCTATACTTTTGACATTGGCTCACCCTAAATTGTTGAGATTGATTCGTTTGGACGCCTTGTATCCCTGTTATCGTTTATTGAATGTTAAAAACCTGAACAAACGGGTTGTCCTGGATATTATCCGTTTCACGCCGGGTGGCATATCTCGTGCTGAATTGGCGCGCCAGATGGCTTTGACGCGCTCGGCAATCTCACTGATCATCGATGATCTGCAGCGTGAAGGGTTAGTACACGAGACGGCTAACAGCTCGACAACAGGCGGCAGGCGGTCGATCTTATTGGAGATAAACCCACGCTACGGGCATTTGCTGGGTATCGATGTGGGGGCATCGCACCTGGGGATCGTGGTGACGGACTTCTCCGCACGGGTGTTGGAGGAACGCGAGTTCCCGTTTGCGGTGGACGATGGACCGCAAAAGTGCCTGGCAGAAGTGGACGAGCATGTGCGCGAGATGCTGGCAGACCTGGGTATGGAGATGGCAGCGATCCGTGGGGTGGGGATTGGCGTGCCGGGACCAGTGGTGGCAGAGGCTGGGCTGGTCAGCGCACCGCCGATCATGCCTGGATGGGATGGTTATCCGATCCGGGATCACCTGGAAGGTCTTTGGGGCAGACCCGTGTCGCTGGCGAATGACGCAGAATTGGGCGCATTGGGGGAATGGGCATACGGCGCGGGGCGCGGAATGCAAAACCTGGCTTATATCAAAGTTGGCACGGGGGTGGGGGCGGGATTGCTGCTGAATGGGCAGATCTACCGAGGCACCACCGGTAGCGCAGGCGAGATCGGTCATGTGACCCTGCTGGATGGTGGACCCTTGTGCACCTGCGGCAACCGCGGCTGCCTGGAGGCGCTGTCGGGAGGCAGGGCGATTGCCCGCCGGGCTGGCGAGGCCGTGCGGGCAGGGCGGCGCACCCAATTGGCGGCGATATCGCCGGAAAAATTGACTGCGCGGGATGTGGCAGCGGCGGCGCGCATGGGCGACCTGGTGGCGCAGCAGGCGCTGACCGAAGCGGGACAATATTTGGGGATTGCCATCTCCAGCCTGGTGAATTTATTTAATCCGAGCATGGTTGTGGTGGGCGGGGGGGTTTCGCAGGTGGGTGATCTCCTGCTGGAGCCGATCCGCAAAAGTGTGCGCGAGCGCAGTTTGAAATCAGCAGCCCAGGCAGTGCGCATTACCACTGCAATGCTTGGACGGCGATCGTCCGGCATTGGGGCTGTTGTCCAGGCGGTCAATCTGGCATTAGACCGGTTGATCGAAGCTTGATCTGAGAGAAAGGAGGTGAGGGAGAGAGGGAAGATTCACATGTAAAAAGATCGATGATGGTGGTATGATGTGGTAAGGTGTTTGCCTGCTTTCGTTACCGCCAAAAAGTAAAACAGACAAGCAAAAACTATTAAAAAGAGGAGAAAAAAAATGTTAAAGAAATTTTGGACCATGTTCAGCATCCTGCTGATCGCAGCAATGATCCTGGTTGCCTGCGCCCCTGCAGCGACTGAAGAACCGGTTGCAGAAGAGCCCGTGGCAGAAGAGCCCGTGGCTGAAGAGCCTGTGGCTGAAGAACCGGCTGCAGAAGAAGTGACCATCCGCGTGTGGCACCAGTGGGACGGCGCTTACTTGACTGCTATCCAGGCTGTCTTTGATGCTTACATGGCAGCCAATCCAGGCGTGACCATCGTGTTGGAAAAGCCTGAGAACGTGACCGACGCGCTGAAGGTTGCCATCCCGGCTGGCGAAGGCCCTGACATCATCGGCTGGGCTAACGACCAGATTGGCAGCCAGGCACTGGTAGGCAACATTGTTGACCTCGGTACGCTGGGCGTCGATATGGCATTCCTGGAGAGCACCTACGAGCCCGCCGCAGTGAATGGCGTGGTTTGGAGTGGCAAGATCTGGGGTCTGCCTGAGTCGCAGGAAGGCATCGCGCTGGTCTACAACAAGGCACTGGCAAGTGAAGCTGACTTCCCCAGCGATCCGATGGATTTCGCGGACCTGCTGGCCAAGGCTGAGGCTTTTGCTACCGCCAACGAAGGTAAGTTCCTGGTCTGCAACCAGGGCGTTGGGAATGCGGATGCCTACCACGTGGGCGCGATCTACTTCGGTTTTGGCATGCCCACCTACGTGGATGATGCCGGCACCGTGTACCTAAACACCCCCGAAGGACTGGAAGCCGCCAACTGGCTGCTGGAGTACAAGAATTTTGCCCCCGCCGAGACCAGCCATGACCTGTGCAAGACCATGCTGATCGAAGGCAATGCTGCAGCCTGGTGGACTGGCCCGTGGGCGATCGCTGACCTGGAGACCGCTGGCATCGATTACGGTATTCTGCCGATGGGCAGCCCGTTCGTGGGCATCAAGACCCTGATGATCGGCAAGAACGCAGTGGATCGCGGCACCGCCGAGGTGGCTCTGGACATCATCAAGTTCTACACCAATGCAGAGAACTCCAAGACTGTGGCGCTGGCCAACAAGACCATCCCCGCCAACACTGCAGCCCTGAATGATGCTGAGGTGCAGGCGCTGTCGACAATCGCTGGATTCGGCGCATCGCTGAACCTGGGCATCCCAATGGCCAACACCCCCTATGCGGGTGCGCAGTGGGGCCCGGTGGGTGACACCACCATGGCGATCTGGACTGGCTCGCAGACGCCGGAAGAAGCCCTGGCAGCTGGCCAGGCAGCAATGGAAGAAGCCATTGCTGGTATGAAGTAAAAGTAATCCCATAGTGGGGAGGGTGGCACGAAGCTGCCCTCCCCATTATTATTGCAGAGGAGGTGTAGTATGGTTTCCTGGTCAGGGCGGCGAAAGGCACTCACCATTCTCCTGTTCATCGCTCCCACGATGATAGGCATCTTGCTCTTCAATATTTATCCCATCATTTATAACACCTACATATCTTTCACCAACCGCAACCAATATAAACCAAACCCGGATTGTACAGTCTTTCTGACCTCGATTCTGGAGCCGGGGTGCTGGCCTGTGTTCGAGCAGACGACCGGCATGGGAACGCCGTTCACAATCCAGGATCCCCTCTTCCAGAACTATGCCGATCTGTTGGGGAAGATATTCACCTCCGCGGGTTTGGTGGCAGTGCTGAGGCTGGCGATCCTATTTGTTCCCCTGATCATTGCGGGGCAGGTGAACAAATATTACGAAAAGAAGGTCACGCGCCGGGTCTCTTCCATGCTGGTATGGCTGCTGGGATTGGCAGGCGTGGTACTGGTGGGAGCGCTGGTTGATGCTGGCGGTGCGCTTAAGGTACTGCAGGACAGCAGCACTTTCTTTGTTGTCGTCTTTCGCACCATTTTGTTTGTGATCATTACGGTGCCGATCAACTATGTCTTTGGACTGGTGCTGGCGCTGGTGCTGAACAGCGAGCACATCAAAGGGCGCACCTTCTTCCGGGCGGTAATGATCATCCCCTGGGCGGCTTCGACGATGTTCATCATTATGTCCTTGATCTGGCAGTTCTTCTTCCGTGATCAAGGAACGGTGAACCAACTGCTGCGGATCATCGGCCTGGAAGGCAAAGCCTGGCTGAACGATCCGACCTATGCCTTTGCGATCATCATCCTGGTGAACCTGTGGTTCTCGTTCCCGTTCTGCTTCAATATCATCCTGGGCTCGCTGCAATCGATCCCTGCGGACCAGTACGAGGCGGCTGAGATGGATGGGGCCACCTACTGGCAACAACTGGTCAATATCACCCTGCCCCTGATCCGCCCGGCGATCGTGCCGGCGATCGTGCTGAGTGCAATCGGCGGAGGCGGGTTCCAGATGTTCGGCACGGTTTGGGCGATTACAGCGGGTGGCCCGTCGCGTGGCGCGGGCGCACCAGGAGCAACGGAGCTGGTGATGGTGTATGCCTATAAGCAGGTGTTCCAGTTCAATGCTTATGCCAAGGCCGGCGCGTTTGCGGTGATCATTTTCATTTTCCTGTTTATTGCGACATTGTACAGCCTGCGTATCACCCGCATCACGAAAGGAGCCTACGAATGAGCCGCAAACCGAAACTCCTCACGCGCATTCTGCAATACACCTTCCTGGTGTTGATGACCATCTTTGCGCTGTACCCGATCTGGTTTGTGATCCTGGCCTCGGGGAGGTTGGGTGGGCGCCTGTACACGCTCAACCTGCTGGGCATGTTCATCCCGCTGGAATTCACGTTCGAGAATTACCGCATTATGATCTCAGGCGAGGCCCATCCTTTCTTATCCTGGATGCGCAACAGCCTCTTCGTGGCTGGTTTTACAACATTGGCTTGTATGCTGGTGGCGACCTCGGCAGCATTTGCCTTCTCGCGTTTTCGCTTTTACGGGCGCGAGTTTGGGCTGGTGCTGCTGCTGGCGATCCAGGCATTTCCGGGCGTGCTCTCGCTGGTGCCGGTGGCACAGATGCTGACGGCGATGCAGCTGTATGCCAACCTGTGGGGGCTGGTGCTGGCGTATGTGGTGGGCAACCTGGTATTCACTACCTGGCTGCTGAAGGGTTATTTTGACACGATCCCTATCGAGATTGAAGAGGCGGCGATGATCGACGGCTGCGGCCCGATCCAGTCTTTCTTGCTGGTAGGCGTGCCGATGGCTAAGCCAGCCCTGGCGGTGACGGCGCTGCTGGCATTCATGGGCGGTTGGGGTGAGTTTGTGTTTGCATCGGTGCTGATTCCTGCACCGGATGCCAAGCGCACGCTGATGGTAGGTATGTACAGCATTGCCAACAGCATGAGCATCCCCTGGGGGTACTTTGCCGCCGGGGCGGTGATGACGATCATCCCGGTGATTATTGTTTACACCTATTTCCAGAAGTATCTGGTGGGCGGCCTGACTCTGGGAGGTGTAAAGGGTTAATGAGCGACTTTATCTTCGGCACCCTCGCCACGGATGCGCTGCGCCTGGAACATGTGCGGGCGCGCCGGGGGGGGGTGACGCATGCCCAGAGGCGCGCGCCGCGCGATCCACTGCCGGGCCAAACGATCGTTGTAGAACTGTCGCTTGGCCCGCAGTTTCCTTTTAACCAGGCCTGGGTTTATTGGACGGCAGACGGCAGCGATCCTGTTGGTGAGAGGGGTATTGCCAGCAATGGACAGGCAACCAGGATGGAGCTGGTTGCCTGCGAATGGGATACATTGTTGTGGGGCTATGTGCGGCGCTTCCAGGCAAGCCTGCCGGGGCAGGTGCAGGGCACGGTGCTGCGCTACCGGCTTTCTGCAGGGCAGACGGCTGCTGGCGCAGGGCAGGAGATTTTAGCCGATGGGGGGGCTTATTATGCCTGTTATATTGCTGACGACCCACCTCCGGCGTGGGCAAGCGAGGCGGTGGTGTACCAGATCTTTGTCGACCGCTTTGCACCGGGAGAGGGTAAAGAATGGCTGAAGCCACCTGCGCCGTCAGGGTTTTATGGGGGCAGGCTGCGCGGGATCACTGAGAATCTGGATTACATCCAGCGGCTGGGAGCAAATGTGTTGTGGCTGACTCCGATCTTCCCCAGTCCTTCTCATCATGGTTATGACGCCACTGACCTGTTTGAGATCGAGCCGCGGCTGGGCAGCAAAGAGGATCTGCGTAATCTTTTGGAGGAAGCCCACGGGCGCAGGATGCACGTCCTGCTCGATTTTGTGCCTAACCACTGGTCGCACCTGCATGCGAATTTCCAGCAGGCCATCTTAGACCCGCAAAGCCCGACGCGGGCTTGGTACAACTTCACCCACTGGCCGGATGAATATGAGACCTTCTTCGGGGTGAAAGAATTGCCCCAGGTGAACCTGCGCCACCCGGCAGCGCGCCAGCATATGCTGGAGGCGGTACGCTACTGGCTGGATTTTGGGGTGGATGGCTATCGGGTGGATTACGCGCT
The DNA here is from genome assembly GCA_016932955.1 of Anaerolineales bacterium. Next base: position 13,174 of record JAFGBV010000022.1, read on the forward strand.
GGGACCCACGCCAGACTTCTGGGCGGATTTCCGGCGGGTAACGCGGCAGGCAAAAGCTGACTGCTGGACATTTGGTGAGGTGGTGGAACCGTCCGATTCACAGCTCACGTTTGAGGGCGGGCTGGACGGCTGCCTGGATTTCATTCTGCTGGAGGCACTGCGTCAAACATTTGCGTTCAGTCGCTGGACGCCCTCCCGGCTGGCGGGTTTCTTGCAGAGTCACGAGTCATTTTTCCCGGAGACATTTACGCGCCCATCATTTTTAGATAACCATGACATGAACCGCTTTTTGTGGGTAGTGGGCGGTGACAAGCGCCGTCTGCGCTTGGCGGCGCTGTGCCAGTTCACGCTGGCAGGGCAGCCGGTGATCTACTATGGCACGGAGGTGGGTCTTTCGCAAGAGCGCGACGTGCGCCAGGGGAGCCTGGGAATCCCGGAGGAGTCGCGCCTGCCGATGCTGTGGGGCGAGGCCCAGGATGTTTCTTTGCTGGAATATTACCGTGCCTTGATCCGCCTGCGCAACGAAAAGGCTGATCTGCGCAGAAACCGGGCGGTGATATTGGCCGCAGATGAGGCAGTTCTGGTTTACCGTCGCGGCGGGCTTGCAGTAGCTTTGAATACAATGGATGATGTGCGAAAGGTAAGATTAGTGGGATCATGGGATACTGTCTTGCTGGCGTCGCTCACTGGATGCAGCCTGCGGCGGCAGGGAGAGGAGGTTATCTTGGAGCTCGCACCTCTCGGCGGGATGGTGATCGGCTGAGGCCGAATCAGGCAAAGAGTAATATCCTGAAAAGGAGAGTTGAAAAATGAACGACCCGCGAATTGAGAAGCTTGCCCAGGTTTTGGTAGATTATTCGGTGGCGATCCAGCCAGGTGACCGGGTGATGATCAATGCAGTAGACGTGGCTGCCCCGTTGGCATTGGCGGTGTATGGCCGCGTTTTACAGGCAGGCGGCTACCCTTACACGGTCATCAGCCTATCAGAAATTGGGGATGTTTTCTACCGCTACGCTTCGGAAGAGCAACTTAAATATATCCATGCCCCGCAACGGATGCTCTACGAGACCTACGATGCGATGATCAGCATCTGGGGTGATGTTAATACAAAGAGTCTGAGCAACGTTGATCCGCAGCGATTGGTGCTGCGCAATCAGGCGCAGAGTGAGCTGATGCAGGTTTTCTTGAAACGGGTGGCAGAGGGCAATCTGCGCTGGGTAGGCACAGCTTACCCGACTACGGGCTATGCCCAGGATGCTGAGATGAGCCTGCGAGAATATGAGGATTTTCTCTTTGGTGCATGCCTTCCAGAGATGGATGACCCGGTGGGATACTGGCAACGCTTTTCGGCGCGGCAGCAGAAGATTGTGGATTGGCTAGCAGGAAAAGAACGCCTGCGGGTGATTGGACCGGAGACGGACCTGCGGATGAGCATCGCGGGCAGAAAGTTTATCAACTGCGATGGACACGAGAATATGCCAGATGGCGAGGTGTTCACCGGACCGGTAGAAGATTCGGTGGAAGGGTATGTTCACTTCTCTTACCCGACGATCTACCAGGGACGAGAGGTCACAGGGGTGCGGTTATGGTTCGAGGGCGGAAGAGTGGTGCGGGCAACTGCAAGCAAGAATGAGGATTTTCTGTTGCAGATACTGGACACAGATGCAGGGGCGCGCAGTGTGGGCGAATTTGCGATTGGCACAAATGATGGGATCACCCGCTTCACGCGGGAGATCCTGTTTGATGAAAAGATCAACGGTAGTTTTCACATGGCGCTGGGCGCCAGCTTGCCTGAATCAGGCGGGTTGAATCAGTCGGCGATCCATTGGGATATGATCTGTGACCTGCGGCAGGGGGGGGAGATCTGGGTGGATGACCAATTGCTGTATAAAGACGGCAATTTTGTGATCGACTTTGGATAAGTGTGGTTATGAATCCATTCTTGGAACAGGTGAGAAAAAAGGGCAATCCGCTGATGGATGGCGAGCGGGTGACTTTCGTTTGGGAGGGGGAGAGCGCACCGACATTGATGGGCGATTTCACGGATTGGGGGCGGGGCGAGGCGGCGAGTCTACACCAGGTTGCGCCAGGCACCTGGGTGTATGAGCTGGAATGCCCAATTGATGCGTACCTGGAGTACGCTTTCCAGGATGGCGAGAGGCGCTTCAATGATCCATATAACCCTTGCCGGACGTGGAACGGGATCAATGCTTATAACCATTATTTTTCAATGCCAGCAGTAAAGCACACACCGCTGGTGCGGCGCACGAAGGGCATTCCACAGGGGCGGGTGAGCACGCACCAGATCCGAGAGGCTTATTTCGCTTTCGGGCACCAGCGGATGGTACACCTTTACCAGCCAGCGGTGCAGGAGGCTGTGCCACTGGTGGTGGTTTGGGACGGGCGGGATTACCTGCGCCGGGCGCGCTTGGCGGTGATGGTGGATAACCTGATCGCACAGGGGCGCATTCGCCCTGTGACGCTGGCAATGGTGGAAAACGGCCGGGCAGCGCGTGCGGTTGAATATGCTTGCAGCGATGCTACCCTTTTCACGCTGACGGATTGGGTTTTGCCGCTCGCCCGGCAGCACCTGAACTTGATCGATCTGGCTGAGGCGCCGGGGGCGTTTGGCGTGCTGGGTGCTTCGATGGGCGGGCTGATGGCGCTCTATACGGGGCTGCGTTTGCCGCAGATCTTTGGGAAGGTGCTCAGCCAGTCGGGAGCGTTTAGTTTTGACGAGTTTGACACGGTTGTCTTCGACCTGGCGCGCCGGACTGATCCGAAAGGCACGAAGATCTGGATGGATGTCGGGAAATATGATTTTCTCTACATCAAGGAAGCCAACCGGCGCATGAATGAGGTTTTGGCTGAGCAAGGGTACGACTATACGTTCCGCTGGTACAACTGCGGGCATAATTACACGGCATGGCGGGATGAGATCTGGCGCGGGTTGGAGTTCCTCTTTGGCAACCAGGACACATCTGCCTGATCATTTGGAGGTATGTTTTATGCACAATGTCACATCCTGGTTGAAACTAGGGCTTTTTCTTTTCCTGTTGGCGGCATGTGCGCCTTCTGGGCCAAAGGCTGTGCAGCCTGTTGAAGGGCTGCCACAGGGCACGGATGGCTTTGCCTGGTGGAACGACACCGTGTTCTACCAGATCTTCGTGCGCAGTTTTTATGACAGCAACGGTGATGGGATTGGGGATTTCAACGGGATCGTCGAAAAACTAGATTACCTGAATGACGGTGACCCGAAGACCAGCACAGACCTGGGCGTTACTGGCCTCTGGCTGATGCCGATCAATCCTTCTCCTTCCTACCACGGATATGATGTGGTGGATTATTATGGGGTCAATGAAGATTATGGCATGATGGATGATTTCAAGCGCTTGCTGGAAGAGGCACACAAGCATGGCATCCGCATCATAATTGACCTGGTGCTGAACCACACTTCTTCGGAGCATCCCTGGTTCATCGAGGCGCGCGACAACCCGGAAGGGGAACGCTACGATTGGTACGTGTGGGCGGAGGAAGATCCAGGCTGGATTGGTCCATGGGGGCAGGAGGTATGGTACCCAACGATTGCTGGGTATTACTATGCGATTTTCTGGTCGAAGATGCCCGACCTGAATTACACCAACCCAGCAGTGACGGCTGAGATGCAGGAAATTGCACGCTTCTGGCTGGAGGATGTTGGGGTGGATGGCTTCCGCTTGGATGCTGCCCGTCACTTAGTCGAGGAGGACCGCAACCAGGAGAACACAGACGCCACGCACACGTGGTGGGAGAATTTCCGCCTACATTATAAAGAGATCGATCCGCATACAATTACAGTGGGGGAGATCTGGACCTCAAATTATGCGGTGAAGGCGTATGTTGAGGGCGATGAGCTAGACCTGGCATTCAACTTTGACCTGGCAAGCTCGATCTTGAAGCATGTGAACAGCCGCAATGCGCGCGGGGTGCGGGATGCGCTAAAGATCACGGTTGGACTGTTTGAGCCAGGGATGTATGCTACCTTCTTGACTAACCATGATCAGGAACGGGTGATGTCGCAGTTCCGCGAGGATTGGCAAAAAGCCAGGCTGGCAGCGACCGTCCTGCTGACAATCCCAGGTGTGCCTTACATCTACTATGGCGAAGAGATTGGCATGATCGGCAAGAAGCCGGATGAGAAGATTCGCACGCCAATGCAATGGTCGGCTGAGGAATATGCGGGTTTCAGCAGTCATACGCCCTGGATGGCGATTTACAGTGACTATACAGAGAAGAATGTGGCTGCACAGTCGCAAGACCCTGCGTCGCTGCTTTCCCTGTATCGCGACCTGATCCACCTGCGCAACGACCATGCTGCGCTAAGGGTGGGCGATTACATCCAACTGGATACAGCAAACGCCGATGTGCTGGCTTTCTTGCGCGTGACGGAGGAAGAGATCATCCTGGTGGCGATCAATTTTAGCGAGCAGGTGGCAACGGATTATACCCTCTCGCTGAAAGAAGGTCCCTTCAGCGAGAATTCGCCGGCATACCTGCTGTATGGCAGTGCGGAGGGCGGGTTGCCTGAGTTGACTGCCAACCAAGCAGGTGGCTTTACAGATTACCTGCCCGTTGCGGAGATCCCTGGCAGCGGCTGCATTATCCTGCAATTCTTGCCTTAACCATAGGAAACGTGAGAATAGACTGGCGCTCTGTCTGGACACGCCCACGGATTGTGGTTGCGGTCACACTGCTGGGACTTGCCTTGCGATTGTGGGCAGCCTGGCAGCTTCCGGTGGATTTTGATGAGCCGGTTTATGTGGATGCGGCTTACCAATATGCCGAGATGCTGCGAGCGGGGGATATTCAGGGGATCATAGACTTTCGCCAGAACAGCGAGCACCCCCCCTTGGTCAAACTACTGTATGGGGGAGTGTTATCTGTGATGGGTCAATACGTCACCTGGGAGGGGGCGCTGACCATGGCGCGCCTGGTATCGGCTCTCTTTGGCACCCTGGCGGTACTCGTGGTGGCGACGTTTGACCCACTGGCAGGTGGACTTTTGGCGGTGCAGACGCTGGTTTTGAAGTATACCAGCCAGGCATACCTGGAAGCGTTGCCGCTGTTCACCATGCTATTGGCAGTATTCACGCTACGGCGCACAGCAAAGCGTGAGGGGGCAACCATACTGGATGCAGCGCAAACTCGACTGGATGGCTGGTTCTGGATATCAGCGCTGGCACTGGGGCTGACGGCGGCGGGGAAGTTCAGCTACTTCCCGATCTTGCTGGTGATCCTCTACGTGGCAGTGTGGGAGAAACGCTTGCGCTGGTGGGAGATCGGTATCTATCTGGGAGTTGCCGCGCTTGTGTTTTGGATTTTCGATCCGGCTTTGTGGCGCGACCCTATTGGACGCCTGCAGGAAACGGTCACCTTCCATGTTCAGTACTCGCAAGGGGCGCATGTGGAAGAGGTGGGCTATCCCTGGTACCAACCCTGGCTGTGGGTTTCGCGCTCGTGGGGCTTTGTCTGGCATCCTGACATGGTGTTCTATATGGGGTTTGATGGGCTGATCTTTCTGTTTGCTCTGCCGGGAGTGTGGCGAGAGCGCAAACGACTGAGTTGGGTGGTGGCATGGTGGGGGGTGGGGATGTTGTTCTTGCTGCTGTGGCCTACACGCTGGCCGCAGTATACATTGGTGGTGCTCCCGGCTTACTGCCTGCTTGCTGCGCCAACTGCTACAGCAGCTTACCGCTGGCTGAAGGAACAGAATGCGTATTGGGATTGGCTGCAAAATGTGCTGCCGAAGCCATCGCGCCGTTTCGTGCTGGTTGCTTTGAGTCTGGTGGGCTTATTGGTGCTGGCCAGTGCGGCCAATATTGTACTTGTCAGCATCAACCGCCTGGGATGGTCGCATCTGACGGCAGAGAATTCTCGCTTGCCCAGCAATACGGTTTATGATCTGTTAGCGCTGCATGATGGCGGCATGTTGGTGGCGTCGGATAACGGTGCGGCGCTTTATCAGGAGGCGGGAGAAAATGATATCACTGCCCAATGGGAAGTATTTGACACTTCTAATTCCACTTTGCCCGACCGGCGGGTGTTGGCATTGGCACAGGATACAACCGGCGTGCTGTGGTTTGGGACGGCGCGGGGATTGGCAAGCTGGGATGGCGAGAACTGGGAGGTGCACCAGCCCGGGGGGGATAGGCGCAGTATTGACCAGGTGAATGCTTTGGCGGTGGATCGCCAGGGCAGGTTGTGGGTGGGGAGCAATTCGGGGGCTGCAGTGTACGATGGTCAATCGTGGGCAACTTTCACGGTGGGTAACTCGGGCTTGCTGGATTATGCGGTCTTTTGCCTGGCGGTTGAGCCAAGACCCAGCGGGGATGTGATCTGGTTTGGCTCGCTGAGTGGGGTGGCTTCATATGACATTGCTGCGGATGTGTGGCAGAGTTACAGCGCAGCAGATGTTGAGCTGGGTTGGGGAGGTGTGGCAGATGTGCTGGTGGATACAAGCGGCGGGGTATGGGTGGCTACCCTGGGCGGCGGGTTGAGCCGCTGGGACGGCGAGGGCTGGTCTTACCTGCGGGCGAGCAACTCGGATCTGCCATATAACACGGTGCAGGAAATCGCCGAAAATGCCCCCGGCAGTTTTTGGATCAGCGTTGCCCTGCCGAATGAGACGGGCGGTGTGCTGACGCATTACGAAGATGGTATATGGCGTACTTATAATCCCAGCCTGAGCGGATACTCTGGTGCGGAGACATTGGCAATTGCCCAGGATAGCAGCGGCCGTCTGTGGTTTGCGACGCGCACGGGCGGGATCGACCTTTACCAACCGCGCCGTTAAGGGTATGATTATTAGCCCATCACCAGACTCGCAGAAGGGATCACTCAAGAGAAGGAGATAACCATGAAACAGCGACTATTTGCTCTTTTAAATCTATTGATTATCCTATCGTTGGCGCTCTCTGCCTGCGGGAAGGCAACCGAAACCCCGGCACCCAGTGAGCCGACGGAGGTGGTGGTTAAGCCTACAGAAGTTGCGCCAAGCGAGGAACCAATTTACCTGGCAATCATCTGGCACCAGCATCAACCGGTATATTTTAAAGACCCTGAGACAGGCATTTATTCCAAGCCCTGGGTGCGTGTGCACGCGACCAAGGACTATGTGGACATGGCGGCTATTCTCAAGAAGTTTCCCAATATTCACGTTACTTTCAACCTGACTCCTTCTCTGATTCGCCAACTGGACGACCTGGAAGGGGGAGCAAAGGATCTGTATTGGGTGACAGCTGAGACGCCAGCAGACCAACTTACCGATGAACAGCAGCAGTTCCTGCTGGATCGTTTCTTTGACACCAACCGCAAGATCATTGCTCGCTTCCCGCGCTACCAGGAGCTGTTGGAAAAACGCGAGGCGGGCGAGGCATATACCACTCAGGATTACCTGGACCTGCAAATCCTGTTCAATCTGGCTTGGGTGGATCCAGATTGGCTGGCTGAGGAACCGCTGGCGGGGTTGGTTGCCAAGGGGGCTAACTTCTCCGAGGAAGATAAGCAGGTGCTGTTCGCAGAGCATGCACGCCTGATTTCTGAGGTGATTCCGGTGCATCGCGAGCTACAAGATGCGGGGCAAATCGAGGTAACGATGACACCCTTTGCGCATCCTATCCTCCCGCTGCTGGTGAGCACGGATCTGGCGCTGGAAGCCATGCCGGGGATGGATAAGCCAGGAAAAACATTCACCTATGGGAATGATGCAGTTGCACATCTGCAGTTGGGCGTTGCGTTGTACGAGGAGCATTTTGGCCAGCCGCCGCGGGGGATGTGGCCAGCAGAAGGTTCGGTGTCGCAGGAGATCGTGAGCATGGTTTCAAAGGCAGGTATCCAGTGGATGGCTTCGGATGAGGGTGTGCTGGCAGCCAGCCTGGGGATGACGAGCTTTGTGCGCGATCCGCGCGAGGTGGTTACAGATCCAGACGTGCTTTACCGCCCATACTATGTGCAGGGGCTGCAGGGTGAGCCAGTGGCGATTGTCTTTCGCGATGTCGTGATCTCGGACAAGGTCGGTTTCACCTACTCTGGGTTGAGCGGTACAGCGGCGGCAGAGGATTTTGTGCGCCGTATTCATGAGATTCGTGAAGCGTTGATCGAGGAAGGGACAGAAGGCCCCCACCTGGTCTCGGTGATCCTGGATGGCGAGAATGCCTGGGAGTATTACGAGAATGACGGTAAGGAATTCCTGAATACACTCTACCAATTGCTCAGTGAGGATCCCCTGATCAAGACGGTGACCCCGAGTGAGTTTCTGGTGATTGCCCCCGAACAGCCGATGATCGACGATTTGTGGGCGGGATCGTGGATCAGCCATGATTTTTCTACCTGGATTGGAGAATCTGAAGAGAATATTGCCTGGGAATACCTGGCGACCACGCGTGAAATGCTGCAAAAATATGAAACGGGCGTGCGCACAGCTACACCGGAAGCAATTGAGGCTGCAAAGACTTATATGTATATTGCTGAGGGATCGGACTGGTTCTGGTGGTATGGGGCTGACCAGAACTCGGGCAATGACGAATCATTCGACCAGCAGTTCCGCGATACGCTGAAGCAAGTGTATGTATTGCTGGGCGAGGAGCCGCCAGCCTTCCTGCAGGTGCCGGTGATTCCGCTACAGGCGGTGGCTGCCGATCAGGCTTCCTCAGGCTTGGTGGCACCGACTGTGGATGGCCTGCTCAACGAGGGGGAGTGGGATGCGGGCGGAGTCTACCAGGCTTCGGGCGGGGTGATGGCCTCTGCAATGCCCTACTTTTCTAATGTGACATATGGCTTTGACGCGAAAAACCTGTATATTGCTGTGGCTGCAGACGAAGATTACAGAAGCCTCAGTGGAGAATACATGCTGGAGTTCTATACCACTGCATCGAGCGGAGCATCGAATAATTTTAGCCGCAATGGCACACTACTTGGTTTCCCGGCGCAGCGCATGATCGAAGTTAAGATTGTTGAAGGTGCGGTGACAGAATCCAGCCTGTACAGTGCAATGGGGGATGAGACATGGGCTGATCCCGTGTCATTGCAGATGGCAACGCTGGTGGATGTTCTGGAAGTTGCTATCCCTCTAGAATTGCTGGATGGTCCTGATACAGGCGATCGCATCAGCCTGCGGGCGATCCATGTTGAGCCGTTATCAGGGCTGGAGGGGTCTGTCGATACAGACCAGTTGCCTGGCAGCGGTCCGGCAGTGGTTGCCGTACCTGACCTGGGCACGATGACGATCTTGCTGGATATCACGGACCCCGAGCGGGATGATTACGGTCCTGGAACCTATGTATACCCTACGGATGGTGTATTTGGCTCCGGCTGTTATGACATCCTGAATTTCCAAGTGGGATATGATGATGAAAATGTGATCTTTAAGTTCACCATGCGCGGCCCGGTGGAGAATGCATGGGGTTCACCAAATGGCTTATCCGTTCAGACTTTCGATATCTACATCGATAAAGATGGCGATGGGCAGGGAGGGGACGCCTTCCTGCCGGGACGTAACCTGGCGCTTCAGGAGGGGTACGCCTGGGATTATGCCATTACTGCTGAAGGCTGGAATCCCGGCATCTTTACGCCCAGTGCTGAGGGCCCGCAATCAGTTGCTGGTGCCAGCGATTTCACCATCCTGGCTGATCCAGGTCAGCAGAAAGTGACGATCCGCATCCCGAAAACGATCCTGGGCGATGATCCTGAGAACTGGCGCTATGCGGTGATGGTGCTCAGCCAGGAAGGGTACCCCAGCGGCGGTGTGATGCGGGTGCGGGATGTGACCCCGGCGGCGGAGCAGTGGCGGATTGGCGGCGCCCCGGCAGGAGCCACCAACCACACGCGGGTGATGGACCTGGTGTGGGCAGAGGCAGGTCAGCAAGAAGGTTGGCTCAGCGATTTCGCCCCCTCCAGCGCTGCGCAATCTGAGCTGACGGCGGCTGACTTCGCCAGGGTGCCGATGCTGGAAGTGCCTAAATAGGGACTTGCTTATTGTTAGGTAGGTGATCTACTGACCAGTAAGCAGAGTGGATGGCTTTGCGTAAACCAAGGATCGTGACTGTTGTTATAGTAATTATCCTGTTCCTGGTGGGCTGCCGCCAGGAACAGGGAATGCCCACGCCTGCTGGCAGCCTTTTCCCGGCGGTAACGGCGACCCCCACGTCAGCGGAGGCTTACCCGGTTGTGCCCGTGACAGAGGCGCCTGCAAGCCCTGCGCCAAGTGCAACGGTGCCCGAAGCTTACCCGCCACCGGAGGGGGCAGACGCGACAACCGCCCCACCTGAGGCCACCCTGGAATCAACACCAGACATGTCAGTGCCCCTCGAGCTCCCGCGGTCGGAAACACCAACAGTGGGTGTGACCACGACCCCCACGACAACCGCCACCTACAGCCCGCCGAAACCTTTGGGAACGCCCCCGGCGCCGGGGAGTACGGTGAGCATCTGGCTTGCCTGGGACGAGATTGAGACCCAGGCATTGATGGCGGTGATTAATTCGTTCCAGGATCTCTATCCAGGGATCCACTTTGACCTGCTCTACATTCCGCTGGACGAGCTGCGCGCCCGCTATGAGTCGGCGGTGTATTATGGAGAGGGGCCGAGCCTGCTATTTGGGCCTGCAGAGTGGGGACCGGCTTTATACGATGCTGGATATGTAGCAGAACTGACCCCGTATTCCAGCCAGGAGTTTTTAGATACAATGATTGCACCAGGATTGGAAGCCTGCCGTTACCAGGGAGCTTTGGTTAGCTTGCCGCAATCCTTGCACGGGGTGGTGATGTACCGTAATGCTACAATCATCTCCTCAGCGCCGGAAACCTTTGATGAGCTGGCTGCGGCTGCTCAACAAGCCTCACGCGGCGGCAGGTTGGGCGCATATCTGGAACAGGGGGCGTACTTTTCTGTCGCCCATTTGGATGGGCTGGGCGGGAGCTTGATGGATGCGAATGGTGATCCTGATTTCAATAACGAGTTCGGCCTGGCTTGGCTGGAGTTGATGGCAGACTTTCGCCAGCCGGGTGTTGCTCCTACATTTAACACTAACCGAGATGTGGAGCTTTTCATGAATGGCAGGATTGGGATCATTATCGAGGACACGAATAGTCGTAATAAGCTAGCACAGGCGATCGGGGCAGAGAATCTTTTCATTGATTCATGGCCTGCGTATGGCAGTGGACATCTTTCGGGATATGTATTAGTGGACAGTCTCTACCTCAACGCCAATGTGAGCGGAGAGAACCAGCATGCCGCACTGCAATTTATAGGGTATCTGCTGGATGGCCAGGTGCAAACGCTGCTCTCTGAAGTGGGACATATCCCTTCGGTGGAGACTGCTTCACCGCGCAATGTTCACAATTTGCAGGCAATGACAGCCTTGGCTGGCGGAATACCCTATCCTACACAGGTAGATAAGCGTTATCTGTTTGCTTACTGGGATGCGCTGGAGAATGTTCTACGTGATGTCTTTGAGCGTGAGATCGCTCCCCAGGATGCACTGCAAGCCGCTTATGAGGCTGTGGTAGAACGCCTTGCGGAATTTCGTTCTGGAGAACCTTGATCGCAGGAGATAAGCTTCATGACAGTTCCAGATTGGGTACAAGATGCAGTGTTCTACCAGATCTTCCCAGATCGCTTCGCCAATGGGGATCTGAGCAATGATCCGCCCAATGTGCAGCACTGGGGTGCAGAGCCGACGATTTGGGGGTTCCAGGGTGGCGACCTGCAAGGGATCATCCAGCATTTTGATTATTTGCTGGACCTGGGTATCACAGCGCTGTACCTCAATCCGATCTTCCAGGCAACAACCAACCACCGCTATAACACGACTGACTATTACCACATCGATCCGAAGCTGGGGACGATGGAAGATTTCCGTGCTTTATTGGATGTGGCACACCGGAACCAGGTTCGGCTGATCCTGGATGGGGTGTTCAATCATTGCGGGCGGGGTTTCTTTGCCTTCAATGATATTCTGGAGAACCAGGAGCATTCTCCCTACCTGGATTGGTTCCACATTCGTAACTTGCCAGTAGAGGCCTATACATGGGGGGATGCGGTCGATTACCTGGGCTGGTGGGGAATGAAGACCCTGCCAAAATTCAATACCAATACGCCTGCTGTACGGCACTATTTGCTGGACGTGGCGCGTTACTGGATCGAAGAGGGAATTGACGGATGGCGGTTGGATGTGCCGAATGAGATAGATGACGATTCGTTTTGGGCTGAATTTCGCCACGTGGTCAAATCCGCCAACCCGGAGGCATACACACTGGGTGAGATATGGACGCCTGAGCTGCGCTGGGTGGGGGATGCCCATTTCGACGGGTTGATGCATTACCCGGTGCGGGATGCTTTGTTACGTCTCTTGTATGCTGGAACGCTGGATATCCCCCACTTTGCAGAGAAGGTGGAGAGTTTGTTGAGTTTCTACCCGAAGGAGAATGCATATGCGATGTATGTGCCTTTGGGCACTCACGATACAGAGCGGCTGCTGACCAAGGTGGAAGGAGACCTGTATAAGGCCAAGCTGGCATTCCTGTTCCAATTCACTTACCCGGGCGCGCCGGCAGTGTACTATGGTGATGAGATTGGGCTGACGGGTGGGAAAGATCCGGAATGCCGCAAGGCTTTTCCCTGGAACAGCCAGCATTGGAACACTGAGCTGCGAGACTGGGTGAAGAAGCTAATCGCGCTGCGTAAAAGTTCGCCTGCTCTGCGACGGGGAGATTACCAGCGTGTTTGCATGAACCTGGAGATAGCCTGCTATGCCTTTGTGCGCGCGCTGGATGATGAGAAGGTCGTTGTGGCGATCAACGCGGGGGCGGAGAGCCGGACAATAACCGCCCAGGTGGACAAAGTGGGTTGGGCTGAGGGGAAGGTTGTGTGCAATTTACTGGATCATGGTGAGAAGTTCCAGATTGAGAATGGTTGTTTCCAGATCACGCTGCCTGCCTGGGGCGGGATGATCTTGGGCTGAGGAATAACCGTCTTGACTCTGGGTAGATTTGCTATAGAATCAAGGTGCAAAAGATGGACCTGAACCCCCTAAGCTTAGAAACTGCGCAGCCTGCACTCTTTGAGTATGGAGAAGCTGCTACTGGAACATTGGAGTTGTTCCCAGCAGTATGGAGCGCGGCGGAGGAACTTGTTTCTCCTGAAAGTTCGACTCGCCATAAAGGACTTGACCGCCTGCTCGAAATGGGGGCAGCGCGCCTTTCCCCGTTGGTGGCTTATCTATTCGCAACCCGCTTGAGTGACACCGATCTACACCTGAGGGTGAGAGTGGTATATGCGCTTGGCTCATTGATGGTTCCGGATGTAAAAGGGTATGTTGCACCGGAGCCTGTGCGCCGTTACCTGGCGCAGGCATTAAGCCAGATGCGCACGCGGCAGATCTTTGCGCTGCTGGAGGTGGCGGTAGAAGACCCAGGCGCAGCCAACGTGGTGGCGCGATTGTTAAATGCTTGCCCTTATGCTGGGAGTCATTTGGCGGAAATCCTTGTGGAGCGTAAAAATCCTGTGCCGATCCGCCGGACAGCCGCACGGTTGATTGGGCTGGTGGGGTATCTGGATGCAATCCCAGCACTGGAACGCCTGCTGAGCCGCATTGAGGCGCGCCGCGCTGGGCAGCAGTCGATGCCTTTTGCGCCACCAACAGCCAGTGATGAAGCTGATCTATACCCTGCGATAAAGGAAGCTCTCGCGCGTCTCAATGCGCCTTAGGGTTTGGGTCTTTTTAGATCGCCCGTTTGCAATTCGGGCAGACGCTTTCCCCAGGTTTGATAACAAAGCCACAATACTTACAGGTGCTGGGTTGGGCAGGGCCTAAGGGCGCGCCGCAGGCAATACAGTTTGGCTCGCCGATAGGGTTGGCTGTATCGCAGTATGCACAGACCAGACGGCGCAGCCGTTCAGATAGCTCAAAGGCAGCGCCACGGGCACGGGCTACCTCAGCGATAGTCTCCCACACCTGCTGCGAGATATTCAGGTTTTCGATGTCCTGGGCGATGTCGTCCAGCCGCCCGAGCAAATTGAATGGGTTGTGCATCGTGAGGAGGGCTGTCTTGCCCAGGCTGGCTGCTACGCCCAACCAGGCTTGTTTGCCGACCTGTACCGACACTCCGTCTTCGACTTTTTGGATGGTGATCGACATGGCTGTGTCGCCGCCAGCGCTCGCCCCCCTGCGGGTGGTGATTTGCACTACTACCTGATCCTGATTGCCCAGTTGCTGGGTGACGATATTGCCGCGATTGAATTTGGCAATCAGGGCGCGGGCTATATCATTTGGTAATAGATTGCCGTGGTAAATCCGTTGTTCCATGCTGGCTTCTCCATAATGTCGATTATAATCTGCATTGCACGAGTTAGGCTATGAATTACTACGAAAAACTTCCAACAGCGTCGCGGTCGCGTTTATGGCGGATCGGCACGGGGATTGTGGCAAGCCTCGGTGTGCTTTTTGTGCTGCTGGGTGTGGCAATCTCTGTTGCCCGTGCTGATATGCCCGCGCAGCAACCCACTGTCGCAATTCCCACGGTTACAGGAACATCCCTGGGCACTACGGTTACAGTCAATCCGGACCAGGAACAGATTAATGTGCGTTCTGGCCCAGGAAGAGATTACCCGGCAGTTGGCGTTCTGGTAACCGGGCAAAAAGCCCCGGCGGTGGGGCGCTCGGTTGGGGGGGATTGGGTGCAGATTGTCTATCCGGGGGTAGAAGGCGGAGTGGCGTGGGTGTATGCGTACCTGGTCACGGTGAATGGAACGCTCTCGATCGTTGAACCTCCACCCACTCCTACGCCGCTGGTTACACCGACAATCGATCCAACGCTGGCGGCGCAGTTTGTGGTCGAGCTGGCGCCGACGCGCCTGCCCACTTTTACCGAGGCACCCCCACTGGTTATCCCCACGCTGCCTACCGCGGTGCCAGTGCGCAGCTCATTAGGTGTGCCGATCGGCTTTGTGATCGTTGGGCTGGCTGTGGTGGGTTTATTTGGGCTGATGATCTCTTTGTTCCGAGGCCGCTGACAGGATGAAAACCAGAGGCTGTCCAAAAAGAACCAAAGAAAGGGAATTAATCCACACCGGTGGTGGTTGGGCGAAGCCCGACCACCACCGGTGTGCATATTCTTCTTTTGGTTTATTCTGTTTGGACACCCCCTGGAGAAATGTGAGAAGATCCGGTAGTACAAGCCTCAGGAGGAGCTGCACCCGCCGCACCCGCCGCCTTGAGAAGAGTCGAAGGATTGCCCACAACCGCAGGATGATATTGCATTGGGATTGGTGATCTTGAATCCAGCACCCATCACCGATTCGGCATAGTCGATAGTGGCACCATGCATGTACTTGATCGATACTTCGTCAATAATCATCTTAATCCCGTCAGTTTCGGAAACCTGGTCTGTCTCACGAATGTTGTTATCCAGAGCCATTCCGTACTGAAAACCAGAACAACCGCCGCCAGCGACATATACACGCAGGGCGTAGTTTTCCAGGTTCTTGCGCGCCATCAACTCACGCACGGCATCGGCTGCGGCTGAGGTGAGGGTAACGGTTTGGGTATCGCTTTGCTCAACTATGTTCATTGTTTGCTCCCTTAGGGTTTGTTCACTTGTGCAGGTGATCGGATATAAATTTGAGCGATTTTATCAGAAAATTGATCGTGCGCCAATCCATTTTAAGTTTAGTGTTTGCTGAGAACCTGATGGATAGCGGAGAAAGGATTGCCTATGTTAGAGGAGCCAGACAATCAGAATAAGCCAATTGCTGAGCCTTCTGCTGAAGCAGAACCAGTGTGGACTTTCCGCGGGTATAAGTTGCGCCCGAATGATTTTACAACGGCGATGGTGCATTTCTTCCGAGCGGAAATTTCGCGTGCGAATGTATGGCGCCAGAGGCTGGATGCAACGACCAACTGGGCAGTGGTGACTACGGGGGCGGCAATCAGCTTCTCGTTTGGGCAACCCGAAGGACATCATAGCGTGATTCTATTGAATACGATGCTGGTCACGATGTTCCTGGCCATCGAGGCGCGCCGCTATCGTTACTATGAGCTGTGGAGCTCGCGAGTACGCTTGATGGAGACAGATTTCTTCGCGGCGATGCTGGTACCACCCTTTGGCCCGGCGCCAGATTGGGCAGAGAGCCTAGCGGAGAACCTGCTCCACCCGCAATTTCCCATTTCACTTTGGGAGGCGATGGGCAGGCGCTTTCGGCGTAATTACTTCTACATCTACGTTATTCTCGGTATTGCCTGGCTGGCAAAGCTGTGGCTGCATCCATTCCTGGCAGACTCTCTGCCAGTAATGATGCAACGGGCGACAATTGGGGTGTTGCCTGGCTCGAGTGTGATTGCAATCTTCCTTTTTTCCCTGACGGTTTTGTTTTTGTTGGGCTTTCTCACACGAAGTTTGCATAGTGCTTCGGGGGAGGTGCTGCCGCGGTTTGGGCCAGATATGGATGAGACACTCAAGCAGGCGGTAGAGGGGGGAAAACCTGCATCCTGGCGCGCGTGGTTTCGCCATAGCACACAGCGACGCCAACTGCTGGCATTTATCATCACCGACCGCCCACAGCAGGTTTCGCAGGGCGTGCTGGATGAGATGAAACGGGGGTTGACGGAAATTTCAGGTAGGGGGATGTTCACCGGCAAGGCGCACTCTGTGCTAATGTGTGCGCTGACCGTGACGGAAGTCTCACACTTGAAGGCGATCGTCTCGAGCGTGGATGAGGCAGCCTTTATGATCGTATCGCCGGTGCAGGAAGTGTTGGGGAAAGGCTTCCTGCCTATCCAGCGTGGGAAATAACAATCCCATAAGGCCGTTTGTTATATTTTCTGAGGCCGCGTTTTGCAGACTTTGTGAAATTCGCAACAAAATCATTGACAAAATTGTGTAAGTGCGTTATTCTAGTGACGGAATAAAGTCTATTATGTCAATAGACTATTATGAGCACATAGACCAATAAACATTCAAAGCAATAGCTACAACTATGAGACTTTCAAAACGTGGTGAATATGGTATACGGGCATTGATCTTTCTGGCTTCTCAGCAAGAGCAATCTGGTGTGGTCCAGATTCGCGAGATTGCCGAGGCTGAAAACATGCCGATCAAGTTTCTCGAGCAGATCTTATTGGCTTTGAAAAATGCCGGGCTGGTGAACAGCCGCATGGGCAGCGGTGGCGGGTATTACTTGAGCAAGCCAGCCAACCAGATCACGCTGGGGCAGGTGGTTCGTATTCTGGATGGCCCGTTAGCGCCGATCCGCTGTGTGAGCCAGGGTGCGTATGAGAAATGCGTGACGTGCCCGAATGAAGAAACCTGCGGATTGCGCCTGGTGATGCTGGATGTGCGCAATGCGATTTCTGCTATTCTGGATCACACCACTTTAGTTGACGTTGCACAACGTGTGGAACAAAAACAAAAACAAAAACAAAAAC